>DATBEN010000188.1:0-2898 GCA_036276055.1 Caulobacteraceae bacterium | reverse complement strand
GAGGCGCGGGCCAGGCACGATACGTCGGACCGGCTGGACCAAATCGCCTCTCCGACGCTGATCGCCGCCGGTCGCCACGACGGCATCGCTCTCCCGGCTGCCCAGGAGAACATGGCCGCGCGCATCCCGGGCGCGCAGTTGTGCTTCTTCGAAGGCGGCCACCTTTTCATGATGCAGGACCGCGCCGCCAATCGCGCAATCATCGAGTTCCTGAACGCCTGAGCCGGCGCTATCGTCGCCCGACAAAGGGAGAGGCGCCATGCAGATCGGCGACTGGTCGGCGACGCCCGACCTGAACGACATCTATCGGGATGTGCGTGCGCAGGGCCTGGAGACGAACCTGGCCGAACTGGACGCTTTTGGCTTCAGCGTCATCGAGGGCGCCCTCACCGCCGACCAGACAGCCGCGCGCGCAATGCGATCCTGGCGGTGTCGGAGGAGAGGCTGGGACGCAAGCTCGATCTCGATAACGAGACCAACTACGCTGACCTGCAGTTCATCCCCTTTCTGCTGTTCAAGGACCCGATCTTCCGCGAGGTCCTGATGTCGCCCGGCCCGCTGGCCCTGATCACCTATCTGCTGGGGAACCACTGCATCCTTTCCAGCCTGGGCTCGCATCTGAAGGGGCCGGGCGGAAATGGCCTGCTGCTGCACAGTGATACGGGCAACGGCGCGCCGGACCCCTTCACGCCCTATGCCCAGGTCGCCAACTGCAACTTCGCCCTGACCGACTACAGCGAGGAGAAGGGCGCCCTGGCGATGGTCCCGGGCAGCCACCGGCACGCGCGCCAGCCCACGCGATGGGAGGTGGGCCTGGACGGCGAGCGCCGGTACCGGCACGTGATTCCCATCGAAGTCCCGGCCGGTTCGGCGATCGTCTGGCACGGGAACACCTGGCACGGCTCGTTCCCGCGCAAGGTCCCGGGCCTTCGCGTCAATCTCTCCTGCTATTTCTGCCGCGAATACATCCAGCCGCAGGAGGACTACCGGCGCAATGTGCCCGACGGGTTCCTGCGCGGTGAGGAGGACGCCCGTCTCGCCCGCCTGCTGGGAGCGGATCTCGTCTACGGCTGGCAGGACGAAGGCCCGCTGAAGATGTACGCCCGCCGCCGCGACTCCGCCGGCGCCATCCGCAGCTGGCACAGCTGACTGGAAGAAGGCGCGTCCGATTCTCGGGCGGCGAGGGGATTGAGTGCGTCTTCGGCGCTTTTTTAGGCGGGCTGCGTCTGGGCGGAGACGGGCGGCTTGAGGAGTTCGATGACGTAGCCGTCGGGGTCCTTGGCGAGGCAGATGATCGTGCCGCCGAGTTCAGCGAAGGCTTGTGGCTCCCTCGTGATCTCCAGCCCTTCGGCGCGGATGCGCTCGGCCAGTGCGGCGGGGTCGGCCACGTTGAACACCAGCTTGACCGGATTTCCCGCGTAGTTGGGCGAGGAGCCGTCGGTCCAGTGCATCAGCACCACGGCGTTGCGGCCTTCGTGGGCCAGGACGATCTCGTCCATGTAGTCCAGGTGGAACCTCTGGGTCTCCTTCATCCCCAGGACCCGGCTGTAGAAATCGGCGGAGCGCGCGAGATCGGACACGCCGATCCCCACGGCGGTCAGATAATCTGGCGAACGCATGGCTTGCCTCCCTTCGTTGGCGACGATTTAGATCGGCGCAGCATGTCCCATAACACCTTCGGCCACCTCTTCCGTGTCACCACCTGGGGCGAAAGCCATGGCCCCGCGATCGGCTGCGTGGTCGACGGCTGCCCGCCGGGGATCCGGCTCGACGCGGCGGACATCCAGGTGTGGCTGGACAAGCGCCGGCCCGGCGCGGGCAAGTTCGTCACCCAGCGGCAGGAGCCGGACGCCGTGCGCATCCTCTCGGGGGTGTTCGAGGACGAGGCCGCGCGGGAGCGCTTTGGCGGCCAGGTGACCACCGGCACGCCGATCTCCCTGATCATCGACAATGTCGACCAGCGCTCGCGGGACTATTCCGAGATCGCCCGGGCTTTCCGACCGGGCCATGCCGACTACGCCTATTTCGCCAAGTACGGCGTGCGCGACTATCGCGGCGGTGGCCGACAGTCGGCCCGGGAAACCGCCTCACGCGTCGCCGCCGGAGCCATAGCGCGCAAGATCATGCCGGGTGTCGCGATCCGCGGCGCCCTGGTCCAGATCGGCCCGCACCGCGTCGACCGCGCCCGGTGGGACTGGGACGAAACCCTGCGCAACCCGTTCTGGGCGCCGGATCCCGAGATCGTGCCGGCGTGGGAGGCCCACCTCGAGCAGGTGCGCAAGGCGGGGTCCTCCACGGGGGCTGTGGTCGAGGTGGAGGCGACGGGGGTCCCTCCCGGCTGGGGCGCGCCGGTCTACGGCAAGCTCGACGCCGAGCTCGCCGCCGCCCTGATGTCGATCAACGCCGCCAAGGGCGTGGAGATCGGCGCCGGCTTCGCCGCGGCCGAGCTCAGCGGCGAGGAGAACGCCGACGAGATGCGCCACGGCAACGACGGGCCGCTCTTCCTGTCCAACAACGCTGGCGGCGTCCTGGGCGGCATCAGCACCGGCCAGCCGGTGATCGCCCGCGTGGCGTTCAAGCCGACGTCCTCGATACTCACGCCTCGGCGTTCGATCGACGAGGAGGGGGCGGAGATCGAGCTGCGCACCAAGGGCCGCCACGATCCGTGCGTGGGCATCCGCGGCGTGCCGGTGGTCGAGGCCATGGCGGCGTGTGTCCTGGCCGACGCATTCCTGCGCCACCGCGCCCAGACCGGCGGCGCAGCACACCGGCCGGGCCTTGAGTTGGCGCCCGATTTTAGCAATGCATCGGCGACGCTCGGCTGATCAACCGCTTCGGATCCGGTCAGGCCCACGCGCAGGAGGAGAATTCCATGAGCCAACCGTTCGCGCCCGCCAG
>DATBEN010000187.1:0-54132 GCA_036276055.1 Caulobacteraceae bacterium | reverse complement strand
CACGCGCGACTCCGAGTGGATGGGCCAAGTCTATCGTTTCATGGGCATGACCGTCGGCGTCATCGTCAATGGCCTCAGCCAGGGCGAGCGCCAGCGCGCCGATGGCAGCGACATCACCTACGGCACCAATAACGAGTTCGGCTTCGACTATCTGCGCGACAACCTGGTCTATTCGGTCCACGAAATGGTCCAGCGCGGGCACAATTTCGCGATCGTCGACGAGGTCGACTCCATCCTGATCGACGAAGCCCGCACGCCGCTGATCATTTCGGGCCCGACCGAGGACCGCTCCGAGCTCTACCGCACCATGGACAAGATGGTCATCGAGCTGATCCAGGATCCGGACACCTACGACCACGACGAGAAGCAGAAGCAGGTCATGCTCACCGAGTATGGCTCCGAGCAGGTCGAGGAAATGGTCGAGATGGGCGGCCACCTGGCCCCGGATTCGGCCGGCCTGTACGACCCGGCCAACATCTCGCTGGTCCACCACGTCAACCAGGCGCTTCGGGCCAACAAGCTCTACCAGCGCGACCGCGACTATATCGTGAAGGCCGACGAGATCATCCTGATCGATGAGTTCACCGGGCGCATGATGACCGGCCGTCGCCTTTCCGAAGGCCTGCACCAGGCTATCGAGGCCAAGGAAGGCGTCACCATCCAGCCCGAGAACCAGACCCTGGCCTCGGTGACCATCCAGAACTATTTCCGCCTTTACGGGAAGCTGTCCGGCATGACCGGCACCGCCTCGACCGAGGCCAACGAGTTCGGCGACATCTACAAGATGGACGTCTCCGAGGTGCCGACCAACCGCCCGGTGTGCCGCACCGATCACGACGACGAGGTCTACCGCACCGAGGCGGAGAAGAACGCCGCCATCCTCAGCCAGATCGAGGACTGCTACGTCCGCGGCCAGCCGATCCTGGTCGGCACCGTCTCCATCGAAAAGTCCGAGGTGCTGTCCGGCCTGCTGGAGAAACACCAGTTCGAGCACAACAACCGGACCCGCACCGGCATACCGCACCAGGTGCTGAACGCCCGCTATCACGAACAGGAAGCCTTCATCGTCGCCGAGGCCGGCGTGCCGGGCTCGGTCACCATCGCCACCAACATGGCCGGCCGCGGCACCGACATCCAGCTGGGCGGCAATGTCGACATGCGCCTGGCCAAGTGGCGGACCGAGCAGACGGGCCTGGGGATCGAGCCCTCCTACGACGACGAAAAGGAGGAGCGCGCCCGCATCGAGTCCGAGATCGCCGACCGCAAGGCCCAGGCGCTGGCGGCGGGCGGCCTGTTCGTGCTGGGCACCGAGCGCCACGAAAGCCGCCGCATCGACAACCAGCTGCGCGGCCGCACCGGCCGCCAGGGCGATCCGGGCCAGTCGAAGTTCTTCCTCTCCTGCGAGGACGACCTGCTGCGCATCTTCGCCGGCGAACGCCTCGACTCGATCATGCGCACCTTCGGCGTGGAGGAAGGCGAGGCGATCACCCACCGCTGGCTCAACAGCGCCATCGCCACCGCCCAGAAGCGCGTCGAGCAGCGCAACTACGAGATCCGCAAGAACCTGCTCAAGTACGACGACGTCGTGAACGACCAGCGCAAGGCCGTGTTCGAGCAGCGCCGCGAGTTCATGGACGCCAACGACGTCTCGGCCATCGTCGCGGAGATGCGCCACGACACCATCGCCGACCTGGTGGGCCGCCACCTGCCGCCCAAGGCCTACGCCGACCAGTGGGACATCGAGGGCCTGACCGAGCGGGTGCAGGGGATCCTGGGCATGGACCTGCCGCTGGCCGACTGGGCGGCGGAGGAGGGGATCGCCGACGAGGAGATGCAGGAGCGCCTGAACGCCGCCGCCGACGCCCGCGCGGTGGAGCGCGAGGCGGCGATCAGCTCCGAGCAGATGCGCGCCCTGGAGAAGAACTTCCTTCTCCAGATGGTGGACGTGCAGTGGCGTGAGCACCTCACGCACCTGGACCACCTGCGAAACGTCATCGGCCTTCGCGGTTATGGACAGCGCGATCCGCTCAACGAGTACAAGACCGAGGCCTTCTCGCTCTTCCAGGGGCTGATGGGCGATCTGCGCCAGGAGGTCACCCGCTGGCTGATGACGGTGGAGTTCCGCTTCGCCGAGCCGCCGCCGCCGCCGGTCGCCCCGACGACCTGGGAGGTCCACCTCGACCCCACCACCGGCGAGAACGAGCGGGCCCTGGAGCTGGCCGGTGCGGCCCTGGCCGGCGGCACGGCCGCCCAGCGCTCGGCCGTCCCCTTCGCCGCCCTGCCCGAAGGCTTCGAGCGCACCGGCCGCAACGCCCCCTGCCCCTGCGGCTCAGGCAAGAAGTTCAAGCACTGCCACGGCGCGCTGGTGTAGCGCCCTACAGCGCCGTCCGGACGCTGAAGAGCTCGGGGAAGAACGAGGCGGAGAGGGCGCGGCTGAGGTAGGTCGCGCCCGACGAGCCGCCCGTGCCGGACTTGAAGCCGATGATCCGCTCCACCGTCTTGAGGTGGGCGAAGCGCCACTGCTGGAAACGGAACTCCAGGTCGACGAGCTTCTCCGCCAACTCGTAGAGATCCCAGTGGCGCTCGGGGTCCAGGTAGACCGCGCGCCAGGCGGCCTCGACCGACGGATGGGGCTGGTGCGGAACGCGCCAGTCCCGGTCGATCACCTCCGGCGCGATGTCGAAGCCGCGCTTCGCCAGGAGGCGCAGGCACTCGTCGTACAGGCTGGGTTCGGCCAGGGCCCGGTCCAGGGCCGCGTGATTGGCCTCGCCCTCGTGCAGGCGGACGTGCGCGGCGTCCTTGGCCCCCATGAGGAATTCCAGAATCCGGTACTGGTGCGACTGGAAGCCGGAGCTCTGTCCCAGGTGCGGACGGATCGCGACGTATTCCGTCGGCGTCATGGTCGCCAGGACGTCCCACGACTGGATCAGCTGACCCTGGATGCGGGATACGCGGGCTATCATCTTGAACGCGGGACCGAGGTCGTCGCGGGCGATGTGAGCGCGCGCGCCCTGCAGCTCATGGATCGAGAGCTTCAGCCACAACTCCGAAGCCTGGTGGATGATGATGAAGAGCAGCTCGTCGTGCTCGCCCGAGAGTGGGTGCTGGGCGCCGAGCAGGTCGTCGAGCGCAAGATAATCACTGTAGCTCAACCCGCGCCGCGCGCTCTCGCCATTGCTCTTCATATCGCCACGTCCTCCCCCACGATGCTAACGCGCGGCGCTCCGACTCGGGAGTCGACCCGCCAATCCACGCCGGACAAGCAGCCACGTTCGAGCCATTCAGAGCAGATCATGTTGGAATTATAAATAATTGTAACCCGGGCTTTTCCGGTCATTATTGTCAAGTGGTAATCGATAATCATCGGTCGACCGTTGACTTCGTTCGACGCCGTTGCACTCATGATCTGAACAAGCCAAGCGCTTCACCATAACTCGGAGTCGTGCACTTGCTCAGGAAGGCGCAACTCGCAAGCCCGTTCGAACGTGCGGCCGCCAGTCCGCCGTTACAGCCCGTGCTCCACCGCTCTTCCCTCGCCGCTCCGCCGGTGTTCGATCCGCACGGCCGGCGGTCGGAAACGGCGAAGCGCCTGGAGAGGCGCGCGCTCTGGATCTCCGGAGTCTGCCTTTCCGTCTGGATCGCCTGGGGGGCCATCATCCAACTCGCGGTCCCGCTCCACAGGATGATGCCCTGAAACGAGTCGGGTTGATCCCGTTCCACGTTGGTGCGGGGCTTTCCCATTCGTCTGAGCGCCTGTGGCGGTCGTCCACCTTCACCAGGAGGGGAAGGAGACGTCGAGTCCGACTCGCGCCGGGGGGTTCCGGCGAGCGGACTACGGCGCTAGAAGGCGCCTGAAACGAAGGCGCCGTATGCCAGACGATCAGTCAACTTCGCCCTTGAGCGAGGTCTCCCTCACCCGATTGCTTGAACTTTTTGGGGAGGCGCTGGCGCGGATCGCGCCCGACAGGCCGCCTTCCGACGTGACCGAGCGCGAGTTCGTCGCCCACGTGCTCGAGGACTATCGTCCCTCGGAACTGCCTGAGGTCACTGGCGAGGACATGGCCTCGGTCCTGGCGGCCTTCTGGCGGCTGGGCGAGCAGACGGGCGCCGAGGAGACGGCGATCCGCCTGGTGCGCGCCCGCGGAGCCGACGGGCGGGACCTGAACAGCGACCTGCTGGAGATCGTCCAGCCCGACGCGCCCTTCCTCGTCGACAGCGTGATGGGCGAGCTGAGTGAGCGGAGCGTGGAGATCCGCGCCATGTTCCACCCCCTGGCCGGCCAGGGCGAGGCGCGCCGTTCGATGATCCAGGTCTGGCTGGCCCCGGTGGGCGAAGAGCGCCGCGAGGACCTGATCGAGGGCGTGCGCGAGACCCTCTCCGATGTCCACACGGCCGTGGCGGACTTCCCCGCCATGCTGGCCCTGCTGGCCAGGTGCATCGGCGAGCTGATCCGCGCCGCGCCGGGGGATCCGACGGAGCTGGCGGAGGACATCGCTTTCCTGCGCTGGCTGGACGACGGCCAGTTCGTCTTCCTGGGCGCTCGCGCCTACGAATACCCGCGCACGAGCGGGGGCGGGTACGCCGCCGAGGAGCCGGCCTACGATCCGGCTTCGGGCATGGGCGTGCTGCGCGACCCCTCGCGGGTGGTGCTCCGGCGCGACGCGGAGCCTGCGGTCCTGTCGGCCGCCCTGCGCGAGGGCCTGGCCCACGCCGGGCCGCTGGTGGTGGCCAAGTCGAACATGCGCTCGCTCGTGCACCGTCGCTCGCAACTCGACTACATCGGCGTGCGCCACTACGGCCCCGATGGGCGGCCCTCCGGCGAGGTCCGCTTCGTGGGCCTGTTCACCGCCGAGGCGTACGACCGGGCCGCGCGCGACACGCCGATCCTGCGGGCCAAGGTGACCGAGGTGATCGACGCGGCGGGCTTCCTGCCGGCCAGCCACAACGCCATGCGCCTGGCGCACATCCTCGAGAGCTTCCCGCGCGACGAGCTGTTCCAGGTCAGCGCCGAGGAGCTGCTGCCGATCGCCAGGGACATCCTTCACCTGTCGGACCGGCCCAGGGTCAAGCTGTTCGCAAGGCGCGATCCCTTCGACCGCTACGTCTCCATCCTGCTGTACGCCCCGCGCGAGCGCTACGACGAGCGCCTGCGCCGGCGCGCCGAGGCCATCCTGCAGCAGGCCTATGAGGGCGAGGTCACCTCATCGTTCCCGAGCTATGGCGACTCGCCCCTCGCGCGCGTGCACTACGTGCTGCGCGTCACGCCCGGCGCCCATCCGGAGCCCGAACTGGACGCCCTCGAGGCCGAGATCGCGCGCGCGGCGCGGACCTGGGAGGACGATTTCGAGGCCGCCGTGCGCGCCGACGGCGCCATCGACCGCGACGAGACCACGCACATCCTGCAGAACTGGACCTACGCCTTCCCGATCAGCTACCGCGACCGGTACCCGGGCGCCGAGGGCCTGGTCGACCGGCAGATCGCGCACGGACTGACCGGCGAAGGGGCCGTGGCGGTGCGGGCGTTCCGCAACCCTGCCGATTCGCCCCTGCGCTTCCGCTTCAAGCTGTATCGCCGCGGCGAGGAGGCGGCCTATCTGGCGGCGGTCCTGCCGATCCTGGCGAACATGGGGCTGTCGGCCCTGTCGGAAGAGGGATTCGCCGTGACGCCGGCCGCCGGCCAGCGGGTGTGGATCCATGAGTTCGTGGTGGAGGACGAGAGCGGCGAGCGACTGACCTTCGCCGACGTCAAGGAGGCCTTCGAGGCCGCCTTCCAGGCGGTGTGGGACGGCCCCACGGAGAGCGACGGCTTCAATCGCCTGGTGCTGGAGCTGGGCGCGCCATGGCGCGAAGCGGCCCTGATCCGCGCCCTGGCCCGCTACCGCCAGCAGTCGGGACTGGACCCGAGCCAGACGGTGCAGGAGCGCGCCCTGGCCCTGCACCCGGAGGTCGCGCGCCTGATCCTTCGGCTGTTCGCCGTACGGTTCGATCCGGCGACCCGCGCCCTCCGCGCCGAGCGCGCGCGCGAGGCCGCGGCCATCGGCGAACTGATCGAGGCCGCTCTCCAGGCAGTGGAGAGTCTCGACCACGACCGCGCCCTGCGCCGGCTGGCGGCTCTCGTCCAGGCGATCACCCGCACCAACTTCTACCAGCCGGCCCCCGACGGATCGGCCAAGCCCTACATCTCCTTCAAGATCGCCAGCCGCGAACTGGCCGACCTTCCGGCGCCCAGGCCTTTCCGCGAGATCTTCGTCGGCAGTCCTATCGTGGAGGGCGTGCACCTGCGCTTCGGGCGCGTGGCGCGCGGCGGCATCAGATGGTCGGACCGGCGCGACGACTTCCGCACCGAGGTTCTCGGGCTGGTGAAGGCTCAGCAGGTGAAGAACGCGGTCATCGTGCCGGTGGGCTCCAAGGGCGGCTTCTATCCCAAGCGTCTGCCCCGCGGGGTCTCGCCCGAGGCCGTGCGCGAGGAGGCCGTGCGCGCCTACAAGACCTTCCTCTGCGGCCTGCTGGACCTGACCGACAACATCGACGCGGCGGGCAAGGTGGTCCACCCGCCGGAGGTCGTGATCCACGACGCCGACGACCCCTACCTGGTCGTCGCTGCGGACAAGGGGACGGCGACCTTCTCCGATATCGCCAACGGGGTGGCGCGCGACTACGGCTTCTGGCTCGATGACGCGTTCGCCTCCGGCGGTTCGCACGGCTATGACCACAAGGCGATGGGCATCACCGCCCGCGGCGCCTGGGAATCGGTCAAGCGCCACTTCCGCGAGATGGGCAAGGACATCCAGACCCAGCCCACCACGGTGATCGGCGTGGGCGACATGTCCGGCGACGTGTTCGGCAACGGCATGCTGCTGTCGCCCTGCCTCAGACTGCTGGCGGCTTTCGACCACCGGCACATCTTCATCGATCCGAACCCCGATCCCGCAGCGAGTTTCGCCGAGCGCAAGCGGCTGTTCGACCTGCCGGCCTCGTCGTGGGACAGCTATGACCGATCGGTGATCTCGCCCGGCGGCGGGGTGTGGCCGCGCACGCTCAAGTCGATTCCGCTGAGCGCCGAGGCCAAGGCCCTGCTGGAGATCAAGGCGGACGCAGTCTCGCCCGCCGAGCTGATCTGCGCCATCCTCAGGGCGCGGGCGGAGATGCTCTACCTGGGCGGCATCGGCACCTATGTGAAGGCGAGCTCGGAAACCAATCTCGACGTCGGCGACAAGGCGAACGATGCGATCCGCATCAACGGCCGGGAGCTGCGTTGCAAGGTTGTGGGGGAGGGAGCCAACCTCGGCCTCACCCAGGGCGGGCGCATCGAATACGCCTTGGCCGGCGGGCGGATCGACACCGACGCGATCGACAACTCAGCCGGCGTCGACACCTCCGACCACGAGGTGAACATCAAGATCCTGCTGGGCATGGCGGAGCGGGCGGGACAGCTGGCGCCCGACGACCGCGATCCCCTGCTGGCCTCGATGACCGATGACGTGGGCGAGCACGTACTGGCCCACAACTACGACCAGACCCTGGCGCTGAGCCTGCTGGAGGCGGAAGGGACGAGCGAGGTGGCGGCGGCCGAGCAGTTCATGGCCGATCTGGAGGCTCGCGGGCGGCTGGATCGGGCCCTGGAGGGCCTGCCGACCGCCCATGTCCTGAGTGAGCGGGCCAAGGGCGGCCGTGGCCTGACCCGGCCCGAGCTGTCAGTCCTGCTGGCCTACGGCAAGCTGGAGTTGTCGGACGAGATCGTCGCCTCCGAGGCGCCGGACGATCCGTGGTTCCTCTCCACGCTCGAGGGCTATTTCCCCGCGGCCCTCAAGCGCTTCGACCCGGAAATGCGCGCGCACCGGCTGCGGCGCGAGATCATCGCCACGGTGCTGGACAACGACATCGTCAATACGTGCGGCTTCACCTTCGCCGACCGGCTGAGGACGGCGACGGGGTGCGACACCACCGCGCTCGTCGCCGCCTTCGCCGCGGCGCGCGAGACCCTGCGGTGCGCCGAACCGTGGCGCCAGGTAGAGGCCCTTGACGGCCAGGTCCCCGCCGCCGCCCAGACGGCCCTGTTCCAGGAACTGGTGTATGTGCTGCGCGGCCAGACCTACTGGCTCGCCCGGCGCGCGGCCCGGGAAGGTGCGCAGGTCCAGGGCCTGATCGAGACCTACCGGCCGGCGGTGGACGTGCTCAAGACGCTGATCCCGGCCTGCCTGTCGAGTTTCGAGGCCAAGGCCGCGGTGCGCCGCGCGTCGGCCTGGATCAAGATGGGCGCGCCGCGGACCCTGGCCCACTCCATCGGCCTGATGCGCACGCTGATCCCCTCGACCACCGTCACTGACCTGGCGGCGGCGCAGGAGTGGCCGGTGGCCAACGCAGCCTTCGTCTACCACCGCGTCGGCGGCCTGTTCGGCTTCGACAAGCTGCGGGCCGCCGCTGCGGCGCGCGGTGCGGCCGACAGCTTCGAACGGCTGGCGGTGCGCCGGCTGGTGGAGGACATGCACGCCGAGCAGGCGGACCTCGCGCGCTCGATCATGCGCTTCGCCGGCCCCCCCTCGGAGGACCCACAGAAGGACCTCGAGGCCGTCGCCGCCTGGGCCGGCGACCACGCCGCTCCGGTCAAGGCCGCGCGCCGGACGCTCGAGGAGATCGAGCGCTCCGGCGGCCCCTGGAGCTTCGCCAAGCTCACCATCGCCAACGCGGCCCTGCGGGATCTCGCGGCGGCGTAGGGGATCAGCCCGTGGGCGCGGGGCGCGCGGCCTTGCCCATGAAGGGGAGGTTCGCGAGGCGCCTACTGGGTCTCGACGTGCAGGGTCTTGCCGGCGCCGGGGCCGGCGCCCAGGTCCGCGCCGGTGACGGGATTGACGCCGGTCTCCGACTTCAGACGCTTCGTGAGCGCCTCGGCGGCCTTCTTATCCGCTGCGCCGAGTTTCACGCTCGCCGACCCGTCGCCGCCGTCCACCGGCAGATTCCCTTCCACGTCGTCGATCCGGGTCCACTGCTCGCCTGAATTCCACGGCCCCTCGGCGTCGCCGGGACCCTGGGACGTGTTGACGTAGACGTCGGCATAGCCGTCCATCCCCGGCAGCTTGCCCGGCGGGAAGTTGTCCTTGATCGAATAGAGGGCCTTCTCGAAGCTCTTCTGGTGGGCGATCTCCCGTGTCATCAGGAAGCCTAACGCCTGCTTCACGTCCGGATCGTCGGTGACATTGATCAGCCGCTCATAGAGGATCTTGGCGCGGCTCTCGGCGGCGATGTTCGAGCGCAGGTCCGCGGCGGGATCGCCAATGCTGTCGACGTAGGCAGCCGTCCACGGCACGCCCGAGGAATTGGTGAGCGCGGGGCCGCCGCCGTAGAGGATCGACTGGGTGTGGCTGTCGCCGCCGGCGGTGAGCGAGCGGTAGAGCTCGGCCTCTCCCATAGTCGCCTCGGCGAGATTGGCCTTCACGCCCTTGTTCAGCATCGCGACGACGGAGCCGATCACTTCGAGGTGGCTCAGCTCTTCCGTGGCGATGTCGTGCAGCATGTCCTTGCGGCCGGGATCGTCCTCGGCCAGGGCCTGAGTGAAGTAACGCATGGCCGCCGCGAGCTCGCCCTGCGGGCCGCCGAACTGCTCTAGCATGAGACTGGCCAGCACAGGGTTCGGTTGAGAAACCCTGACAGTAAATTGCAGCCTCTTGTTGTGGATGAACATGAGGTTTCCTTTTCCCGCCCGGCGAAGGCAAATCTAGAGGAATGCGCGGATTCGCATACGAACCAACGTGACCCTCTAGAGCGCGTTCCGAGCGTGGCCGAGGACTATTGGCAAAGTCTTCGGCCGCACCCACAGCCGCCACCGCTGTTCAGTGGCGGAACACCCGCACGCCGGTGAACGCCATGGCGATGCCCGCCTCGTCGGCGGCGGCGATCACTTCGTCGTCGCGAATCGAGCCGCCGGGCTGGATCACGCAGCTGGCGCCCGCCTCGACCGCCTGCAGCAGGCCGTCGGCGAAGGGGAAGAAGGCGTCGGAGGCGCAGGCGGAGCCCTTGGCCAGGGACTGCGGCAGGCCGGCGGCCTCCGCCGCCTCGGCGGCGCGAAGGGCGGCGATGCGCGCCGAGTCGCGCCGGTTCATCTGGCCCGCGCCGACCCCGGCGGTCTGACCGTCCTTGGCGAAGACGATGGCGTTGGACTTCACGTGCTTGGCCACAGTGAAGGCGAACAGCATGTCTGCCACCTCCGTCGGCGTCGGCGCGCGTTTGGTGACGATCTTGAGGTCGCTGGCCGTGATGCGCGCGGCGTCGCGCGACTGGACGAGGAAGCCGCCGGCGACCGAGCGGAAAGTCTCGCCCCCGGCGTAGGGGTCGGGGAGCGCGCCGGTGAGCAGCAGGCGAAGGTTCCTGCGTGAGGCGAACACCTTGAGCGCCGCCTCGTCCGCATCGGGCGCGATCACCACCTCGGTGAACACCTTGACGATCTCCTCGGCCGTGGGGCCGTCCAGCGGTCGATTGACCGCCACGATGCCGCCGAAGGCCGAGACCGGATCGGTCTGGAGCGCCTGGCGGTGGGCCTGAGTGAGATCGGCGCCGAGGGCCACGCCGCTGGGATTGGCGTGCTTGATGATCGCGACCGCGGCGCGGTCCGCCGGATCGAACTCGGCGACCAGCTCGATCGCCGCGTCGGTGTCGGCGATGTTGTTGTAGCTGAGCTCCCGGCCTTGAATCTGGCGGGCGGTGGCGACGCCCGGACGGGGGCTGGGGAAGATGTAGAGCGCTGCGGCCTGGTGCGGGTTCTCGCCATAGCGCATCGCCTGTTTCAGCGAACCGGAGACGCTCTTGCGCGCCGGCCACTCGCCGGGCGCCGTCTCGGCCGCGAACCAGGCCGAGATCGCCGAGTCGTAGGCCGCGGTGCGCGCGAAGGCTCGGGCGGCGAGCCTGCGGCGCAGGGCAAGGCTCGTACCGCCGTCAGCCTCGAGGGCGGCGAGCGCCTCGGCCAGGTCCTCGGGAGCGGTGCAGACCGCGACGTGGGCGTGATTCTTGGCCGCCGAGCGGATCATCGCTGGACCGCCGATGTCGATGTTCTCCACGCAGGTCTCGAACGGCGCGCCGGAGGCTGCGGTGGCCTCGAACGGGTAGAGGTTCACATAGAGCAGGTCGATCGGAGCGATGTCGTGCTCGGCCATGGCCGCGGCGTGAGCCGGGGCGTTGCGCACGCCAAGCAGGCCGCCGTGCACCTTCGGATGCAGGGTCTTGACCCGGCCGTCCATCATCTCGGGAAAGCCGGTGAGGTCGGAGATGTCGGCGGCCTTCAGGCCCGCGCCGATCAGGGCCGTTCGTGTGCCCCCGGTGGAGACGATCTCCACGCCCAGGCGGGCGAGCCTCTGGCCGGCCTCCACGAGGCCGGTCTTGTCGGACACCGAAACGAGGGCTCGGCGGACGGGGACGAGGTCCGGAGCGGGCGGAAAGGCGGGCGCGTCCATGGCGGACTCCTTTGGTCTGGAGGCTTTTGGGAAAGGCCCAGGCGCGCGGCGCATCGGGCGTCAAACGCCCCGCTGCGCTCCCCGGTGGTGACCCACCTCGCATCGCCAGTCACGCAGCGCCGCCAGGATAGGGGCGCCGGGCCGCGCGATCAACGCGGCGCGAACCCAGCGGAACACGATGCGTAACGCTTCGCGGGATAAGCGCGAACTAAGCTCAGCCGGGCCGCTGCCGTCCGCTCGGCGGACTGGAGACGCCCGTGACATCTCGCCGAACCGCTCTTGTCGCGAGCCTGGCCTTGGCGCTCGCCACCTTCGCCCAGGCCGCTCCAACGAAAGGCGACCTGATCGATATCGGGCCGGCGGTCGGCGCTAGAATTCCCCTGCTGACGGCGACCGATTCGACCGGACAGCGGCGCACCCTGGCCAACCTCGTGGACCGCAAAGGGCTAGTGCTGGTGTTCTTCCGTTCAGCCCGCTGGTGCCCCTTCTGCCAGCGGCAGTTGCTGGACCTCCGCAACGTTCAGGCCGATCTCGAGAAGCGGGGTTATGCCCTGGCGGCCATCAGCTACGATCAGCCCGATCAGTTGGCCGCGTTCGCAAAGAAGTGGAACATCCGCTACGCCCTGCTCTCGGATCCAAAGTCTGCGATGATCGACGCCTTCGATATCCGCGACCCGCAGTACCCACCTGGAAGCTTCGCGTTCGGCGTCCCCAAGCCCGCCATCTTCGTCATCGATCGCCGCGGCGTGGTCCGCGCCAAGGTCGCCCGCGAAGGCTACGAAATCCGGCCCAGCGACGCCGAAATCCTGACGACCGCCGACCGCGCAGGCTAGGGCGAGCTCCGTTCAGACGGAACCGTCTGAACGGGGACGATCTGGCCTGGAGTCAGAAGATCTTGGTCTGATGCAAGCTTTGCATCAGACCGCCGAAGAATAGTTCGAGGGGAACAGCGCCCGCCGGCTTTCCTCGTCGAACACCGCCTTGAAGGCGTGGCCCTTGCCTACCGCCCGGGCGCGGACAGCGGCGGGGCGAGCCTCGACGCTCCCGAACAGCCGCTTCAGGTTGGGATAGGCGGCCAGGGGATCCTCCGCGCCCTGCAGCACGCGGGATGCCCGGTCGAGCCAGCCCCAGGCCGACATGTCGGCGATGGTGTAGCTGTCGCCCACGATGAACTCGCGGCCGTCCAGGTGGTCGTCCAGGACCTGATAGTGGCGCTCCGCCTCGCGCCTGTAGCGGTTGCGGGCATAGTCGAGGCCTTCGGGCGCGGCGAACTGGAAGTGCACAGCCTGGCCCGAGAAAGGGCCAAGGCCCGTGGCGATGAACAACAGCCAGGACAAGATCTCAGGCCGATCCTTGGGCGAGCCCCCGAACTTGCCGGTCTTCTCCGCCAGATAGAGCAGGATCGCGGTGGAATCGAACACCCGCGCCTCTTGCCCGCCTGGTCCGTCGGTGTCGACGATGGCGGGCACCTTTCCGTTCGGGTTGATCGCCCTGAAGGCGGGCGTGTGCTGCTCGCCCTTCCCCGTGTCCACCGGGATCACCTCGTACGGCAGGCTCACCTCTTCGAGGAAGAGGGCGACCTTGGCGGGATTGGGGGTGGGGTGGAAGTAGAAGCGGATCACAGTTGCAGATCTCCGTTGATGGGTGGTCTGGAGCGGCGGAACGTCCCGCCTCGGGGCGGGGTTGGGGGAACCGGCCGTGCTGGCCGGTCAGAGCCGCGCGGCGGCGAGGATGGCGCCGCCAGGGCCGTCCTGAATGAGAAGCGCCGACTTCAGGCCGGGAGCGGTCGCCGGCAGGCGATAGTCCTCAGCGGCGCCGGTCCAGGATCCGAGACGCACCAGCGCCTTGACGACGTTCTTGTGCGGCAGGGTCCTGCCGGAGTTCTCGCCGCGGCTGATCGGAACCTGGACGATGTTGGGATCGTAGCGAACCAGCAGCACCTCGGCGGCTCGGCGGGCGGGCGCCGCCCCGACCGCGACGCGGTCGCCTTCGACCGTGATGACCGGCCCGCCTGCGCCGCGGTCCTCACGGCCGATCAAGGCTTCGAGCTCATCGCGGCGCACGCCGACGTCGTCGGCGCGGCCATTGACGACCACTTGCGGTGTCCAGACGTCGGCGTGGCGAAGGGCGTGGGCGTAGTCCCACTGCCGCTGGGTGTACTGGGGCGAGGCGAAGGTGTCCTTCCACCCGAGTTGGTCCCAGTAGGTCACGCCGAAGCTCAGGACGAGGAGGTCCGGACGGCCGCTGAGGGCGATGGCGTTCGCGTTCGCCGGCGGGCAGGAGGAGCACCCCTGGCTCTGGAACAGCTCCACCACGGTCGGGTGTCGTGCGTCGGCGGCGAGCGCCGGCGCTGCGGCGGCTGCAACCAGCGCCAAGGCGGCCGCGCCGCGTCCGCAAAGCAATCGGATAGACATCTTTCTGCTCCTCGCGGCCGTGACGGGTCGCGTTGGGAGCATTTCGACCTTTCGTGTGAAATGGTTACGCGGACGCGGGCTCCGCGATCACTGAGCACGCCGCAGTCGGGCGATGAAGAAGCCGTCGATGCCGTTGTCCAGGTGGTGGGGGAGGATGCGCAGCCAGCCTTCGGGCGCGAGGCTCGCCGCCGGCGCGCCGGCCTCGCCGGGGGCGGCCGGGTCGAGGGCGAAATCGGGATTGGCGGCAAGGAAGGCGCGGACCTGGCCCTCGCCTTCCTCCGGCTCCAGCGAGCAGACGCTGTAAACGAGGCGCCCGCCGGGAAGCACGCGGCGGGCCGCTGTGGAGAGCAGCCGTGCCTGCAGGGCCGCGAGGGCGGCGATGTCGCCGGGGCGGGCGTTCCACAGAGCGTCGGGATGGCGGCGGAAGGTCCCGCTGGCGGAGCAGGGCGCGTCGAGCAGGACGGCGTCGAACTGGCGTGCGTCGTTCCAGTCCGCCGCGTCGGCGACCACCGTCTCGGCCGACAGGCCGGTCCGCTCGAGGCCCGTCTTCACGCGCCGCAGTCGCCCGGCGGACTTGTCGAGGGCAGTGACGCGGGCGCCTGCTGCTGCGAGCTGCAGCGTCTTTCCGCCCGGTGCGGCGCAGAGATCGGCCGCTGTCTCGTCCGGGCGGACCCTGAGGAGGCGGGCTGGGAGAGCGGCGGCGGCGTCCTGCACCCACCACCGTCCCTCCGCATAGCCCGGCCACTCGGCCACGTCCCCGCGCCGACGCAGCCGCAGGGAGCCGCCGGGGAGGGCCTCGGCCTCCAGCAGCTCCGCCGCGGCGTGGTCTGCAGGATCGCGCAGGGTGAGGTCGGTCGCCGGCTCCAGGGGGATCTGCCCGGCGATGGCGCCGGCCTCTTCTTCGCCATAGGCGGCGATCCATCTGGCCAGGAGCCAGGGCGGGGCGAGGTTCTGCGGATCGTCGGGCGGACGGCCGTCGCGCACGGCGCCGCGCATCACCGCGTTGACCAGCCCGCGCAGAGGCGCGGCGGCGAGGGCGACGGTGGTGTCGACCGCGGCGAAGTCCGGCGTGTCGAGCCAGAAGGCCTGCGCCAGGCCGATCCGCAGCAGGTCGCGCACGGGTTCCGGGGGCTCCTTGCGCAGGCGCGCGTCCAGCACGCGGTCGATCTGCCCCAGGCGGCGAAGGGCGGTCATGGCCACGGCGCGGGCGAAGGCGCGGTCCTGGGCGGTCATGCCAAGCAGAGCCGGGGTCGACAGGGCGTCGTCCAAACCCCCGCGGCGCGCGAGCGCGGACTGGACGAGGCGAAGCGCGGCGAGGCGGGGATTGGCGGAGGCGGCCTTGTCGATCACCGCCGCATCCCTGCGCCCGACCGACGCCTCTTCGCAAGCGCGCGGATTTGCGCAGACTGCGCCGGCGGGCCATATCGGCGCGCATGAGCCAGGATGTTCCGACCAACGCCGCGCCGGGAAAGGTCCTCAGCCCCGCCGCACGACGGGCGCTCGAAGAGGCAGCCCAGAGGCGCCAGGCCGCGGGGCGCGCCGCCGAAGCGCCGCCCGAGCAGGGCGGCCCGGCCGGCCCGGAGCCCACGCGCTTCGGGGACTGGGAGCGCAAGGGCGTCGCCGTCGACTTCTGACCCGGCCTCCGCTAGGCCTTCCAGGGGATGGGACCGGCCGACTTCGCTATCAATTTCTTCGTCGCGCTGTTCGCGCTGATCGATCCGATCGGCAACGTGCCCCTGTTCGCCGCAGCGACGGCAGGCACCACGCGCTCGGGCCGGCGGTTGACCGCGATCTACATCGCCATCTTCGCCTTCGCCTTCCTCACTTTTTTCTTCATCACGGGCTTGGCCCTGCTGAGGTTCTTCGGCATCTCGATGCCGGCGTTCCGCATCGCCGGCGGGATCCTTCTGCTGCTCCTGGGCCTCGACATGGCGCGCGGCGACCTGCTGCACTCGGTGGCGGACTCCGAGCGGGAGGCGGCCGAGCTGTCCACCCAGGCGCGCGCGCTCGCCCAGTTCGAGCGGCTCATCGTGCCGTTCGGCATGCCGCTGCTGATCGGGCCCGGCGCCATCTCCTCGGTGGTGATCTACGCGGAGGAAGCCCGCACTTTCGGCCCGACGGGATGGGCGCTCGGGATGGCCGTGATCGCGGCCATCTCGGTGATGATCGTCGCGGCCTTCTGGTTTACCGGCGTGATCTCACGGGCGCTGGGGCGCGTGGGCGCGGCGGTGGTGATCCGGGTGCTGGGCCTGATCCTTTGCGCCATGGCCGTGCAGTTCATGCTCATCGGCCTGCGGGACTCGACCGTGAACCTGGTGCGACGAGACACCGCTGCGCCCTACCAGAACGATCGCCATCACCCGGGTCCAGGGCTGTTCTCGCCCGCGGTGACGCGACCGTCTGGGCCACATTGAGGGCCTCGCGGAGCGATCGCCATTCAGACGCAACCGCCTGAACGGGAATGATTTGCTCTCGGGCCGCAAGTGTAGAGCCTGATGCGTTTGCGTCTGTTCGGTGCAAACGCGCGGGGCTCCACGGAACCAATCGGCGCCCCACGCGCATTGCACCAACTGTTCTGGTGTGAGCTCGTCGGCGAGACGATGGCGCATTGAATGGCCCGGGGATCGGGTGTAGGGCGCGCGCCCATCGCCGGGAGCGGAGTCGGGAGGGCGAGCCCGCTCAAGCCGGCTGGAGAAGCACACTTGGATGCGCCTTTAGCGGCTGCGCCACGCCAGATCGCCGACCCGGCCTTCCCGAGCGGCCTCGAACCCTGTCCCGACGAGCTGCTGGTCGACGCGCGCCGCGCGCCGCGGCGCCGGCGCGGCTTCGCGGCCCTTTCGATCGGAGCGGTGGGCGTGGTGTTCGGCGACATCGGCACCAGTCCGCTCTACGCGCTTCGCGAGGCCCTCGCGCATTCGCGGCCGGTGGGCCCTCCGCACCTTGCGGTGCTGGGCGTGGTGTCGCTGATCCTCTGGACGCTCACGCTGATCGTCACCGTCAAGTATGTCCTGGTGCTGATGCGCGCCGACAACAACGGCGAGGGCGGCGCGGTGGCGCTGATGAATCTCGCCCAGCGCGCTCTCGGCCGTCCGGCCTTCCCGGTCTTCCTGCTAGGGATCCTGGGCGTATCGCTCTTCTACGCAGACGGCGTGATCACTCCGGCCTTCTCGGTGCTCTCGGCCGTGGAAGGCCTCAACGGGGTTCCGCACCTTGGAGCGATGCTGGGCCCGCGGGTGGTCCTGGTGGCCGGAGCGATCCTGCTGGCCCTGTTCCTGGCTCAGGGCCGCGGCGCGGGCCGCATGGGGGCCCTGTTCGGGCCGATCATGACCCTGTGGTTCCTCACACTGGGGGCCCTGGGCGTCTGGCACCTGAAGGACGACCTGTCGGTGCTGCGGGCGGTGAACCCGTTCTGGGCGATCCGCTTCCTGCTCCGCAACGGTTTCGTGGGCTTCATCATCCTGGGGGCGGTGTTCCTGGCCGTGACGGGCGCAGAGGCCCTCTACGCGGACATGGGCCAGTTCGGCCGGCGTCCGATCCGCGCCGCCTGGGCGTACCTCGTCTTCCCGTGCCTGGCCCTCAACTACCTCGGCCAGGGCGCTCTGGTGCTGGAGCATCCCGGCGCGCGCTTCAGCCCGTTCTTCGACATGGCGCCCCATGCGCTGTACTGGCCCGTCCTGATCCTGGCCACCACGGCGGCGGTGATCGCCAGCCAGGCCGTCATCACCGGGGCCTTCTCGATGACTCGCCAGGCGGTGCAGCTCGGCCTCCTGCCCCGGATCGAGATCCGCCGGACCTCCGAGACGCAGTCGGGCCAGATCTTCGTGCCGGCGGTGAATGGCATGATGATCACCGGGGTGCTGCTCCTCCTGGGGATCTTCCAGAACTCGCACCGTTTCGCCTCGGCCTACGGCGTGGCCGTCACCGGGACCATGTTCATCAGCACCCTGGTGACCGTGGTGGTGGCGCGCCGGCTGTGGCGTTGGAACTGGCTGCAGGTTGCGGCCCTGTTCGTACCGATCGCCTTCATCGACGCGGTGTTCCTGGCCTCCAACCTCCTCAAGATCGCCGAAGGGGCCTGGCTGCCGCTGATCTTCGGCGGCGGCCTTGTGGTGGTGATGTGGACCTGGTCGCGGGGCGTGCGCATCCTCACCGAGAAGACGCGGTCGGATAGCCCGCCGATCGGCGAGCTGATCGAGATGCTGCAGCGCCATCCGCCGCATCGCGCGCCGGGCACGGCGATGTTCCTCACGGCTAATCCCGACCTCGCGCCGGTGGCCATGATGCACAACCTCAAGCACAACAAGGTCCTGCACGAGCGCAACGTCCTGCTGACGATCGAGACCGCCGAGACGCCGCGGGTGGCGGAGGACGCGCGAGTGGTCATCGAGACCATTGCGCCGGACTTCAAGCGCGTGACCCTCCGTTACGGCTTCATGGAGAGTCCCAACGTGCCCAAGACGCTGGCGCAATGCCGCCGGCTGGGGCTGAAGTTCGACATCATGTCCACCAGCTTCTTCCTCGGACGACGTTCGATCGTCCCGGATGAGCGGTCGGGAATGCCGCCCTGGCAGGACAACCTCTTCATCTTCCTGATGAGGAATGCGGCGAGCCCGATCGATTTCTTCAAAATCCCCCCCGGCCGGGTGGTCGAACTCGGCGCCCAGGTGACCGTATAGGCTGAGAGGCCCCTTGCGCCGAAGGCGTGGCGACGCTCTTAAGGCGGCCCGCCCGACGCGTGCGCATGTTCCAGGAGAGAGCCGTTGGCCGATACCGTGAAGAAGGTCGTCCTCGCCTATTCGGGAGGCCTCGACACCTCGATCATCCTGAAGTGGCTGCAGGAGATCTATCGCTGCGAGGTGGTCACCTTCACGGCCGACCTGGGGCAGGGCGAGGAGCTCGGGCCCGCGCGGGAGAAGGCGCTGCTGCTGGGCGTGAAGCCGGAGAACATCTTCATCGAGGACCTGCGCGAGACCTTCGTCCGCGACTACGTCTTCCCGATGTTCCGCGCCAACACGGTTTATGAGGGCCAGTATCTGCTCGGCACCTCTATCGCCCGGCCGCTGATCGCCAAGACGCAGATCGAGATCGCCCGAAAGGTCGGGGCCGATGCGGTCTGTCACGGGTCCACCGGCAAGGGCAACGACCAGGTCCGCTTCGAGCTCAGCTACTACGCCCTCGAGCCGGACATCCATGTCATCGCCCCGTGGCGCGAATGGAACTTCAAGAGCCGCGAAGCCCTGCTCGCCTTCGCCGAGACGCACCAGATCCCGATCTCCAGGGACAAGCGCGGCGAGGCGCCGTTCAGCGTCGACGCGAACCTGCTGCACTCGTCATCGGAGGGGAAGATCCTCGAGGATCCTGGCGTCGAGCCTCCGGAATTCGTCCACATGAGGACGATCGCCCCGGAAGCGGCGCCGGACCGGCCGTTCATCTTCACCATGGACTTCGAGAAGGGCGATCCGGTGGCGATCGACGGGGAGGCGCTCCCGCCGGCCGCCATCCTCACCCGGCTGAACAAGTTCGGTCATGATAACGGCGTCGGCCGCTTGGACCTGGTGGAGAACCGCTTCGTCGGAATGAAGTCTCGCGGCGTTTACGAGACCCCGGGGGGAACCATCCTGCTGGCGGCGCACCGCGGAATCGAGTCGATCACGCTCGATCGCGGCGCGATGCATCTCAAGGACTCGCTCATGCCGCAGTATGCGGAGCTGATCTACAATGGCCTCTGGTTCACGCCGGAACGAGAAATGCTCCAGGCGGCGATCGATCACTCCCAGGCCAAGGTGAGCGGCCGTGTGCGCGTGAAGCTTTACAAGGGCAATGTTGCGATCATCGGTCGTTCAAGCCCGTTTTCCTTGTACGACCAGGACCTGGTGACGTTCGAGGAGGGCAAGACCGCCTACGACCACCGCGACGCGGCGGGCTTCATAAAGCTCAACGCCCTTCGCCTGCGGGTGTCCGCCCGGCGCGACCGCAGGGCGAAAGCGGCTGGAGAGGTCGGAAGCTGACGGAGTTACGTACGCTTCCGTTCCAATTGGGCATCTTTGAGGCGATTCCCTAAAACTTTCAGATTTTGCCACTTCTCTTTGAACTACTGTCTGTGCTTTACGGGACTCACGGCGTGTGTTCTTTTGTCGCGCCGGGGGTGTGCAGATGACCGTTATGCAGGCTGAGGTCCGGGAGCCTCACCGTCAGGTTGTCCTCGTCGTCGAAGACGAGGCTCTCGTGCGGATGAACGCGCGTGACATGTTCGAGGACATGGGATTCGAAGTGGTGGACGCCGCCGATGGCAAGGAGGCGCTCGATCTGCTCGAGGCGCGCTCGGACATCGATCTCGTCTTCAGCGACTGCCGCATGCCGCGGATGACCGGCCCTGAACTGGCCAAGACCGCCGCGCGTCGCTGGCCGTCCCTGCGCATCGTCCTGGCCAGCGCCTACCAGGATATGCCCAAGCCCGAGTGGCCTCTGATCGCCAAACCCTATGACGCGGGCACCGTGGAGCGCGTCGTCCGTCTCTCCCTGAACTCGCCCCGCCCGGCGATCTGAAACACCGAGATTCTTGTCGCTCCCCATGAAGGGGGGATGGGACGCAAATTCGTGACGCCGGCGTCATTTTTCGTTGACACCGTCCGAGGCCCCCGCCATCTTCGAAGCAAGAACCACCCTTCGGGAGAGTTGCGCGTGGCGGACGGAAACATCACCAAGGACCTGATCTACGACGCGGTCGCGCCGGACGATTTCGAGTCCATGCTGAACCTGGACCGCTACGGACAGCGCTCGACCGCCTTCGACAAGATCATCAGCGCCACCCACGATCACTTCTGGGATCCGCTCGACAAGAAGTACATCGACTTCGACGAGCCGTGGGACATGGACACTCAGCCGCTGGTCTCCGAAGACCTGAACATAGCGCTGCAGACTGACTACGTGTCCAACCATCTGAAGGACCCGGCGCTGCGGGCGCAGTTCGTCAACAAGTCGCTGCTGCGCAGCTTCTCTTCGATCCTGCACGGCGAACAGGGCGCACTGAACCTCTCCGCCTCGCTCTGCCACGTCCTCTATGACCAGGGCGCGCAGGAGTATGCGGCCAACCAGACCCGGGAAGAGGCGCGGCACGTCACCGCCTTCGCCAAGTACATCAAGGCCCGCTGGGGCCGTCCGGTCGAGTGCAGCATCGTCCTCAAGGACCTGCTGGTCGACATCATCGGATCACCCGAGGTCTACAAGAAGATCATCGGCATGCAGATGCTGGTCGAGGGCCTCGCCATGGGCGCCTTCGCCACCTTCTTCCAGAAGCTGAACGACCCGCTCGGCCGCAAGCTGATGCAGCTGGTGATGACCGACGAGGCGTTCCACCACAAGTTCGGGAAGATCTGGGCCGACCGCACCGTGCCCAAGCTCACGCCCGAGGAGCACGCCATCATCGAGGATTGGGCGGCCCACTGCTTCCAGATCCTCCTGTTCAACCTCGTTTCCCCCAGCGAGCAGCGCGACCTCTATGCCGAGTTCGGCCTCGACCCCGACAAGGTGCTCGAAGAAATCCAGAAGCTGGCTTCGGACGACAGGCGTCGCGAGGACATGAAGGAAGCGACCAATATCTTCCGCGTCCTGATCAAGACGCTGCTCAACGCCGGCATCATCACTGACCGGACGCGCGCCTTCTACGCGGTCTATGTGGACATGGACGAGCTGAAGAGCGAAGGCGACCGCATGGTCGGCGACGACATCGCCGACGAGGGCATCGCCTACCTCAAGGCCATCAACTTCAAGGAGCGCGCCCCGGTGATGAGCCTGGCGGCGGAGTAACGGCTTCGGCGCCTGCCCCATGCCGGGCGTGGGGGAGGCGCAACGACCGCGCCCGGACCGCGTGAATGCGCCGCTTCAGGTGCGAGGACGTACCCGCTAGACTTCAGCGATGGCGCCACGAGCCCTTTGTCTTCTCCTCCTGGCCGTCGCGAGCCCCGCCGCCGCCGCCCGCACGGGCGCTCCGCCTCCGGCCAAGGCGGTCGCCGAACGTCTCTATTCCGGGCGCTGGTATGAGATCGCCCGCACGCCAAACAGCCTGCAGCGCGCCTGCATGGGCTCCACGAGCGACTTCCAGAACTATTCGGACGGCGCCTTTTCGGTCGTCGACACCTGCCATGAAGGCTCGGTGACAGGCCCGGCCAAAGTGCTCAAGGCCCGCGCCAAGATGATCGCCGGCTCGGAGAACACCCGCTTCCGCATGGCGTTCTTCGGCGGCCTGATCCACCAGGAGTACTGGATCCTCGACCACGCCGACAATGACGACTGGGCGATCATGGCCACGCCGGGCGGCCGCTACGCCTGGCTCCTGGGCCGCCGGCCCGTTCTGCCGCCCGCGGAGATGAGCGCGGCCATGGCCCGGCTGCGCCAACTGGGCTACGAGCGCCTCGTCTTTCCGCAGCACGGCTGAAGCGTCACCTTCCTCCATGTTCCCCAGTGAGTTCCAATCCGCGGCCGCGATCGCCGCCGCCGTCTCGGAGCGCAGGACGCGCGCCGTCGATATCGCCCGCCAGGCCCTGGCCAGCATCGCCGCCTATGAAGCGGTCCAACCTGCGGTCTGGATCGCCCGCGCATCCGACGCCGAGGTGATGGCCGCCGCCGGGGCCGTCGACGAGCGGATCGCCGCGGGCGAGCGTCTGCCCCTGGCCGGCGTCCCGTTCGCGGTAAAGGACAACATCGACGTGGCGGGCCTGCCGACGACCGCGGCGTGCCCTGCGTTCGCCTACCAACCGGCGGCGTCCGCCCCGGTGGTCGATCGCCTGAAGGCGGCCGGCGCCATCGTGGTGGGCAAGACCAATCTCGACCAGTTCGCCACCGGCCTGGTGGGCTCGCGCAGCCCCTATGGCGCGTGCGCTGCGGTCCACAACCGCGAGTTCATCAGCGGCGGCTCCAGTTCCGGCTCAGCCGTCGCCGTGGCGGCAGGGCTCGTCCCATTCGCCCTGGGCACCGACACCGCCGGGTCAGGTCGCGTGCCGGCGGCGCTCAACGGGCTCGTCGGGCTCAAGCCCACCAAGGGACGCTGGAGCCCCCGCGGCGTCGTCCCCGCTTGCCGCAGCCTCGACTGCGTCACCGTCTTCACTCGCGATGCGGCGGACGCCGGTCTGATCGACGCAGTGGCGGACGGGTTCGATCCGGAGGAGCCCTTCTCGCGCCGGGAGCCGGCGCAGGGCGCCCCGGAGATCGGCGCGCGCTTCCGCCTGGGCGTTCCGCGAGCAGACCAGCTCGTGTGGTTCGGCGACGCCGCGTCGCCGCGGCTCTTCGAACAGGCGCTCGCGCGGGTTCGCGCCATGGGCGCCGAGATGGTCGAGGTCGACGTCGCCTCCCTGCTGGCCGCCGCCCGGCTGCTCTATGGCGGCCCCTGGGTGGCCGAGCGGACCGCCGCAGTCGAATCCCTGCTGCTCTCCTCGCCCGCCTCGATCCATCCGGTGGTGCGCGAGATCGTGCTCGGCGGGCGGCCGATCACCGCCGTGGAGGCGTTCCGCGGCCAGTATGAACTGGCTGAGTTCCAGCGTGCGGCGGACACGATGTGGGAGAGCGTCGATGTGCTCTTCCTGCCGACGACGCCAACCACCTATCGCGTGCGGGAGGTGCTGGCCGAGCCGCTGACGCTCAATGCGAACCTCGGCGCCTACACCAACTTCGTGAACCTGCTGGACATGAGCGCGATCGCCCTGCCGGCCGGATTCCGCGACGACGCCACCGGCTTTGGCGTCACTTTCATCGCGCCGGCGTGGTCCGACCGGGCGCTGCTGGACCTCGCTCGCCGCTACGAGGACGTCGCCCCGATGCCTGACATCCCGCCCCTGGACACCGCCGGAGTGCGCCAGGAGATCCAACTCGCCGTCGTCGGCGCGCACCTGGCGGCCATGCCCCTCCACTGGCAGCTCACCTCGCGCGACGCGCGCCTGGTGCGGCGCTGTCGCACCGCCCCGGCGTACCGGCTCTACGCCATGGCCGGCTCGATCCCGCCCAAGCCGGCGCTGATCCACGTCGGCGGGAACGGCGCGGCGCTGGAGGTCGAAGTCTACGCCCTGGACGTGGAGGCGTTCGGCAGCTTCGTGGCGGAGGTCCCGGCGCCTCTCGCGATCGGCACGGTCACGCTCGACGACGGCTCGGAAGTGAAGGGCTTCGTCGCCGAGCCGCGGGCGACCGAGGGCGCAACCGACATCACCCACCTCGGCGGCTGGCGCGCGTACATCGCCTCGCTGGGCGGGTGATCCTCTCATCCCTCCCCAGAAGGGGTGGGACGGGCAATAACCGCGTCGGCGAACCTCTCCATTTCCTCGTACTGCGGGCTCATCTGCAGGAGGAGGAGGTCGAGGCCGGCGGCTTCGTAGGCGGCGATGCGGTCGCGAATCTGGCCCGCGGTCCCGATCAGGTTCGGGCGCAGGCCGCGGTTCGACACTGAATATTCCTGGATTTTCAGCTCCCGCTCGAGCTGCGTCCCCGAAAGCCACTGGTCGAAATTGGCGAAGCCCGGGGCGGCTGGATCGAGGGTGGTGATCCGCGCCACCTCCTCCTTTGCCTGCGCCTCGGTATCCCGCACGATCGCATAGGCGGCCATGCCGAAGATCATCGGCGGCTTGCCGGCGGCCTTGCGGCGGCGGCGCATGTCGGCGATCTTCTCAGCGATCACCTCGACGCTGTCTCCGTGCATGACATAGGCGTCGCACTGGCTCGCGATCATGGTCTTGGCGGTTTCGGACTCGCCGCCGGCGTAGAACACCGGGCGCCCAGCCGGTTTGGGTTCGCATATGGCGTCGGTCAGCCGGTACCGTTCGCCGGCGTAGCTGAGCCGCGGCTCGCGCCAGAGGCCCTGGAGGACGTCGAGCCACTCGCGCGTGCGGCCATAGCGGTCATCGTGCTCGTCGAACTGCAGGCCATAGCTCTTCGCTTCCTCGGCCCACCAGGAGGAGACGACGTTGAGGGCGAGGCGCCCGCCGCTGATCTGGTCGATGTTGGCGGCTTGCTTGGCCAGCAGGGCGGGGTGGTGAAAGTTCGGCCGCACCGCGACCATCAGCTCGAGCCGGCGGGTCACGGCGGCCAGGGCCGCGGCCGTGGACCAGGCGTCGAGCGCAGGCTGGTCGGTCCCCTTGATGTCGTTGAGATTGAGCTCGGCGATCAGCGTGAGGTCGTAGCCGATCTCCTCGGCGCGCTGACACAGGCGGCGGGTGTAGTCCCAGGTCGCCGCCATGCCCTCGTCGCGGATGTTGCGCAGCCAGCCGCCGAAGACGGGCGTCCAGAAGCCGTACCTCACGCCGCCGCCTCCGCCCGGGCGCCGATCAGGCCGATCAGCCAGTCGACCAGTCGATCGTGGGGATCCCAGCCGAGCACGTCGAGCGGCTTGGCCACGAAGTTGGAGAGGGCGTTGAGGTCGTAGAATCGCGGGACCCCGTCGCGGTCGTCGACGATGTACTCGATGCCGCCCAGATCGAGGCAGGCTGCCCGGGCAAGGCCCTCGACCGCCGAGACGATGGCGGGCGGCGGCGTGTAGGCCTCGATGGTGATGGTCGGCTTGTCGGCCATGCAGACGTCTGCAGGGCAGAGATCGAAGGTCGAGCCCGCGCCGTTGAGGGCGATGGCGTAGAGGAAGCGGCCGTCCATCACCTCGCAGCGGATCACCCGGCCGTCTCGCGCAGGCACGTAGTCCTGCACCAGGACCACGCCGTCCACGCCCATGGGCGCGAAGCCGTTGACCGCGGCGTCCTCCAGCATCTCGGGATCGTCATAGCGGATCATGCCCGCGCCCGAACCGCCGACATTGGCCTTGACCATCACGGGGTAGCCGATCTCCGCCGCCAGGTGCGGCAGGTCGGCCATGCGGTGGGCGACGCGGGTGCGGGGCGCCTGAAGTCCCAGCCGCCGGAACAGGCTGAGCTGACGCGCCTTGGAGAGATCGTAGGCGAGGGGCGCGGTCCCGTTGATCACCCGCGCGCCCAGCCCCTCCCAGTGACCGAGCGCCGCCAGGCTGTAGAACAGGGCGTGCTCGCTCTGGCGCAGGAACGAGGACATGGCGAGCCGATTGAAGATCACCGGCGCCGGCGCGCGCGGATCGGCGGGGTCGAAAACGTGGTCCTGGATCGGGATCGCGCTCCAGGAAACACCTTTGGCGTCGAGGGTCCTGAACAGCGGCTCGAACCACTGGGGATGTTCGTAGAAGACGGCGAGATCGGGCACGCGGAACTCCGGCGGCGTCGACGAGGGATCGGCGTGACCTCTTATCCCCAGAGCCCGCCCGGCGGAACAGCGGGTGAAGAAAGGTCAACGCAGAGGCGCAGAGAGGCCCAGGGGGTTTTCCTGCGACGCACCTCCTCGCGAAAGGCGCGGTCCTCGGGCGTCAGGTCGAGGTTCACCGAAGCCCCCTGGTCTGTCGACCTCCGAGCAGCCGCCCCGTGGCGCTGCGGAAGTCAACCTGCGTCAGCCGGTGAGCATCAGGGTGAGCCCGACCGCAAGCCCGCCCCCGCCGATCACGAGGGAAACCAGCCGCCGCTTGTCCAGGAACATCAGTCCGCCGATCAGCATGCCGGTCCAGGCGAACAGACCGCCGACGAGAAGACCGTTGTGGAGCTCGGGGGGCGAGGCGTAGCGCGCGAACTCTGCGCCCGAGCCCGCTGGGGGCTCCCTCGCCACGTCTGTATCCGCGGCGCGCGGCATGGAGCCAGGAACGAAACCTTCGGAAACGGTTGTGCGCGCGACTTGCGCGGCCGGAGGCGAGATGTCGACCTCCTCCGGAGGTCCGGCCACCAGGATCGTCAGTGCTACGAGCATCACCAAAGGCGCCGTCATCGGGCCAGCCTCCTATCCGGGTGAAGCAACGAATTGCGACCCTAAGCCGATTCTTCTCAAATACCTTGCGCTATCTCGATCTGGTCGGGGGTGACCTGCGTACGCTCCTTGTGATCGGAACCGAAGCCTTCCCGTCAACTTCGTCGCTCCCCAGAAGGGGACGGACCGTGTTGCAAGGAAGTCCAAACTCCCAGAACTTGGGCGGCGATGTGCAACGAATACGCCCGCCGCAGGTCCCTGGAAGAGTTGGCAGGAGAGTTCAGCCAGGTTCGACTGCCGCCGCTCCGTTGGGCTGGACAGCAGATCCCCAACGACCTCGAAGGCAAGGCCAGCGTCCGCATCGGCGATGTCGCCCCGGTCTTCCGCAAGGAGGACGGCGCCCTGACGGGTGCGATGACGCCCTGGGCGTGGAAGTCGCCGAGCGGAAAGCCCGTGTTCAACTTCGTCTCGGAGGGCCGCGACTTCTCCCGCAGCGATCGGGTGCTGGTGTTCGCCGACGGCTTCTACGAGTTCACGGCCCCGGCCGCGCCCGGCGTGAAGCTCAAGGACAAGCACCTCTTCACCCTCGCCGGCGAACCCTGGTTCTGGATCGCTGGCGTTGCCCGGGGTGGCGCGTTTTCGCTGCTGACAGTCGCGCCGGGTCCGGACTTGGCGCCCTATCATGACCGCCAAGTGGTGGTCCTGGCGCCGCGGGAAGGGCTGGACTGGCTCGCGCTCGACCGGCCGGCGCGCGACGTCCTCAAGGCGCCGCCGGCGGGGGCCCTGAGTGTCACGACTGTGCGCAAGGACGGCCGCATTCCTGGGGCCTGAGGGATCAGTGGCTGGACGCGAAGACGTCGGCCGGCCCTGCCGGCGTCGCCGATCCCGGCCGGCACTCGAACTCCAGGGCGCCGCGGCGCAGCTCGAAACGGCCGGTCATCCAAGCGGTCGCCTCGGTTGGACCGCCAAGCAGGGTGCGATCTCCGTGCGAGGGATGATCGATGCGGACCTGATAGGACCCACCGTTGCGGCAGTCCGCCCCGCGGCCGACGAGCGCGCCGGCGAGCGTCCGGTGCAGGCGGGTGCGCGCACATACGCTTACGATCCGGTCGAGAAAGGCATTGGGGTACCGCTCGACGATGAAGGCGTTGAGCGAGCCGCCGCGGATCAGGCTCTGCAGGAGCCCGTCGCGCGTGACGCCGCCGGACATCGCCTCCTCTTTCCGCGACACCTCCTCGCGCACGCAACTGGCCACGGCCGCCTCACCTACCGTGTAGAGGCCGTCGCAGGCCCAGAGGCGCGCGGCGAAATAGAAACGATCCCAGCCGGCGAGGAACCGGACGTCCGGATCGCCGAAGGTGACGGCGACCGCATAGTGCGCGTCGATCACGTGCAGGGCGCGCTTCAGGTTCGGGGACCGGCAGATCGCCTTGTCGGCGGGATCGCCGCGCGCGCAGTCATAGATCGGGCGCGGCGGCTGGGGCGCGGCGGACGCGCCTGCCGCGAGTCCCAGCGCCAGGCCCGCCAGACCCAAACACAACACAGCGGGAACCAGGGCGCCACGCGGGCCGAACCGACTTCCCAAGCCACTCACCCCCGACCGATACACGGCCCGTTGACGCCGGGCGCTGTGACTTGAGCATCCCTTTTCGATGCAAACCGTCAAGCTCGGCGCTCAGCCCAGTCTGATGTCAATACCGAGCGCCGCGAGCAAGAGATGTTGCTGGTCGGGGCGGATTTTGATGCCCTCCCGTGTCCCCAGGCGCACAACGTCCAGGCCGCTGATCTGTGCGCCGCGCAGATCGGCGCCCGCCAGGCGCGCTCCGTCCAGGCCGGCGCCGAACATGTCGCAATCCGTCATGTCCGCGCCTTCGAGGTCAGCGCCCGCGAGGTCGGTCTCGCGGAACAGCGAGCCGCAGAGGGCGCACCCCGCCAACTCGACGCCGCTGAGCTCTGCGAGGCTCAGATTGCAGCGCAGGAACGCCGCCTTCGGTTCGGACGCCTTGCGGCCGAGCCGTCGCCGGAACGTAACGCCCACAAGCACCGCGCCCCGCAGGTCGCAGTCCTCGAAGGCGACGCCGTAGAGATCGCAGCGGTCCACGCGCGCAAAGCCAAGATCGCAGCCCACGAACCGCGCGCCATCGAGGCGGCTGAACGCCAGCTGCAGGCCGCTATGGGTCGCAGGGTCGGTGAGGACGCAACGTTCGAATTGCGCCTCGCGCGCGTCCACGTGCGCCCATCGAACCCCGACCAGGCGGCAGCGCTCGAAGCGGGCGCCTTGCAGGATTGCGCCCGTGATCTGAGCGCCGGCGGCGAGGCAGTCGACGAAATGGGCGTCCGCGAGGTCCGCCTCGCTCCAGTCGAACCCGGAGAGGTCCTCGCCGACGATGCGCGAGCCGGCGGCGGGAGTCACACGCCCGCGCTCCCGAGACCGGCGTTCCGAGCCCGGCCATTCAAGCCGACCTCTCCAGCTCGTGGGCCACCTCGAGCAGGCTCTCGGGCGCGCCGTTGCGGGACAGCAGGATCGCAATCCAGCGCGAGCCGTCGAACTGGGCCAGGATGATCATCACCAGGACGGTGAGCGGGGTCGAGAGAAACATGCCCGCCAGTCCCCACAGGGCGCCCCAGAAGGCGAGGGAGAGAAGCACGACCAGGGGGTCCATGTTCAGGCTGTCGCCCTGCATGCGCGGCAGCACGATGTTGCCGACCACGAAGGTGATCAGGAACAAGGCGCCGAGGATGATCCCGCCCTGCAGCCAGCTGTCGAACTGCACTACCGCGAACAGGGCCGGCAGGACGATGGCCGCCGCGGCGCCGAAGATCGGCACATAGTTCACGATGAAGATCAGGAAGGCCCAGAAAACCGGGTTGGACAGCCCGACCGTCATCATCACGACCCAGCTGGCTGCGGCGATGATCGCGCCGGTGATCGTCTGGATCCACAGGTAGGCCTCGATCGAATCGCGCACTCGCAGGAACACCCGCAGGGCTTCGTGGCGCTCGTCGCGCGAGCGGAACAGGCGCACGACCTTCCGCTCGGCCGTATGGCGCGAGGCGATGATGAAGCCGACATAGACGAGAACGAAGATCGCCCCGGAGACGAAGCCCTGCAGGGAGACGGCGATCGTTCCCAGGTATTGGGCCGGATTGAACTTCACGAGCAGCTCGTTGACCGTGCCAGGGGACCTGATGTGCAGGGTCTGGGCGGTCTCGCGAATTAGCCGGTCCAGCTTCGGCGTGGAACTGGCGAGCGTCTGGGCGAATCCGCCGGCCTGATTGGCGATCGCCAGCACGCAAGCGACGAAGACAAGGGTTGCGAGCAGGATCGCCGTCGCGGTCGCCACGCCCCGGGGCAGGCCCGGCATGCGGCGCAGGATCATCCGGGCCATGCCGTCGATCATCACGGCCAGGAACACCGCCAGCAGCAGTGGGGTGATGATGTCGCCCAGCCAGCGCAGAGCGGCGCCGCCCAGGATCACCGCCACGATCACCAGGGCGTTGCGGGTTATGGCGGTTGAGCGATCGGCGACCATGGGGACTTTCTAACAGTGCTTCGCATTTGCTTGTACGGTGAAACGCGCAATTTTGCTCATCAGCGTCATCTCTGTAACTGAACGAATTCTTACGAGAAATTATACGAGGCGTCACAAAAGTTACATCAAGCGGGGCTACAAGGCCGTCCGATCTGCTCAAGACATCCGCAAGTAATAGGCGGTAGGGGGCGGATTCGTTTCTAAAAATCCCGCAGATGGGGGACAATTTGTCTCAAATGTACGCGCCCGCGCGCTCACTCCAGCGCGCGTTTTTCTTTGCCACTACAGCTCTGGGTGGTCTTCTCGCCCTTGCAGGGCCATCGGCGGCGCAGACCACCGTCGGTCCGGTGCTGATCACCGCGCCGCCGACCACCGCGCCCTATGAGGCGCCGAGCGTGACGCCGCTGGAAGCGATCCAGCCCACCTCGGAAGTCAACCGGCACTACATCGAGAACAACGTTCCGTTGGCCGGGAACTACGACACGATCCTTCAGATCACGCCCAGCGTCAGCTTCGTGTCGCCCAACGGTCCAGGTCTTGCGGAAGCTCAGTTTGCCCAGATCCGCGGCTTCCAGGACGGTCAGTTCAACCTGACGCTCGACGGCATCGCCTGGGGCGATTCCAACGACTTCACCCACCACACCACCAGCTATCTGATGGCGCACGACATCGGCCAGGCCCTGGTCGACCGCGGTCCCGGCACCGCCTCGACCCTCGGCGACGCCACCTTCGGCGGCACGGTCAGCCTCGTGACGAAGGATCCGTCGACCACCCAAAGCGGCGAGGTGTACGGCAGCTTCGGCAGCTACAACACCTATCTGGGCGGCGGTGAGATCGACACCGGCGAGATCAAGGCGCTCAACGGCGCCCGCGCCCTGATCGACATCGAGCACCTCGGCAGCGACGGCCGGCTCAGTGGCTTGGGCCAGGAGCGCACGAACATCTTCGCCAAGGTCATCGCCCCGGTGACCTCGAACACCACCATCACCGTCGCGTCGAATTACAACGTCATCCACCAGGGCATCAGCCTGGGATCCACCCAGCAAGAGATGGCGCAGTTCGGCTGGAACTATGGTCTCAACTCCGACCCGTCGAGCCAGTCCTTCTCCGGCTACAACTTTGACCACATCACGACGGATTTCGAGTACGTCGACGTCAACAGCAACCTCGGCGACGGCTGGACGGTAGACAGCAAGCTCTACACCTATGCCTACTACCACCACGGCTACAACGGCGAAGACCCGAACGGCAATCTGCAGAACGGCACGGGCTTCAGCCCGAACGACGTGCCTGCCGAGTTCCTGCGTAACGAATACCGTTCGGTCGGCGACATCACCCGGGTCCAGAAGGACTTCGGCTTCGTGGTGCTGCGCACCGGTTTCTGGTACGACTATCAGCTCAATCACCGCACCCTGATCGAGACCGACGCTTCGCAGGGCGTGCAAGTGTTCGACCCCAACTCCCCGAACGTGCCGGGCGGGATCGACCGGGAGCAGCGCAACCAGCTGTATACGTTCCAGCCCTACTTCGAGGCGGACTTCAAGCCGTTCGCCGGCCTCGACATCACGCCCGGCGTCAAGTGGGACTACTTCCGTCGCGACATCAACGCGATCGTCAACCAGTCGACGCTGCAACCGCTCAACTTCGGGCGCACCTGGGACAAGGCTCTGCCGTCGGTCGCCATCCACTACCAGTGGAACGACAACTGGTCGGTCTACGCCCAGGTGGCGGAAGGCTTCCTCGCGCCGAACCTGAACGTACTCTACACGACCAATCCGGCGGCGAGCACGACCCTGGCTCCGCAGAGCACCTGGAACTACCAGATCGGCGGCGCCTATCGCACCAGCCGTCTGACGCTGTCGGGCGATCTCTACCTGATCGACTTCAACAACGAGATCATCTCCATGCCTGGCACTGTGGCGACGGGCACAATCTTCCTCAACGCCGGCGGCACGACCTACAAGGGGATCGAGGGCGAGGCCGATTACCGCGTCTGGGGGCCGATCACCGTCTATGCCAACGGCAGCCTCAACTACGCGCACGACAATACCGCTAATTTCCAGATCCCGATGTCGCCGAAGGACACGTTCGCCGCCGGCATCGCCTACGATCACGACGGGATCTACGGCTCTTTCTACGGCAAGTATGTGGGTCCGCAGTTTGGCAACGCCGCCAATACTCCGATTACTGCCGGCAGCTGCGGGCCCTGCCATATCCAGGGGTACACGCTCTTTGATCTCTCACTGGACTATACGTTCAATGTGAATCAGGAGGTAGTTAAGAAAGTGAAGGTCGGCCTGCTGATCGACAACCTGTTCGACAAGCACTCTCTCACGGCGCTGGCCGGCTTCACCAACGACGCGGCCGCCACGCCGCTGTGGTGGAACACCGTGCCCCGCAACTACACGGTGACGATCTCCGCCGCGTTCTGATCACCTGACGCTCCCAGGCTGGCGCGATGGGCGGCGCCGCTCCATATGGAGCGGCGCCGTTCGTGTTTCTGGATTCCGGCTGCGTGATCGCCCTTCTTGTGACCCCCGATGTCGTAAAGATCAGCGCCGTCCAGGCGGTGCTGTCCGACGCAGGCGTCGCCTTCGATGTCTTCGACTCGGCCACGGGCACAATGTGGGGCTCGATGATCCCCCGCCGGGTGATGGTGGACGAGGCGGACCTCGGCCGCGCGCGCATGGCTCTGGCGGCCGCCGGCTTCGTGGAAGCCCAGGATGGCGAGTGGGACCTCCGCGCCTGATCCGTCTTGCAGCCGGCCCGCCGCGACGCTCTAAGGCGGCCCATGGATCTTTGGCAGGACTTCCAGACCAACCAGGGCAAGGTGATCCGCAAGTGGGAGCACTATTTCCCCGTCTATGAGCGGCACTTCGGCCCGTGGCGCGGGCGCACCTTGACCTTCCTGGAGGTGGGCGTGGCGCACGGTGGCTCGCTGGCCATGTGGCGGCGCTTCTTCGGCCCCCTGGCGACGGTCGTGGGCGTCGACATTGACCCCAAGTGCCGGGCGCACGAGGAGAACGGCGTGTTCGTGCGCATCGGCGACCAGTCCGATCCGAGGTTCCTGGAGAGTCTCGTCGAGGAGTTCGGCGTCCCGGACGTGGTGCTCGACGACGGCAGTCACCAGATGGCGCACATCCACGCCACTTTCGACACCCTCTATCCGCGGATGGGCAAGAACGGCGTCTACGTGGTCGAGGACCTGCACACCGCCTACTGGCCGGACTTCGGCGGTGGACTGAAGGAGCCCGGCAGCTTCATCGAGCGGGCCAAGTCCCTGGTGGACCAGCTCAACGCCGATCACGCCCGCGGCGCCATCGCGCCCGACGCCTTCACCCGTGAGACCCTGTCGATCTCGTTCTACGATTCCATGGTCGTGTTCGAGAAAGGCCGCACGCCCCGTAAGACCGCCCCTGAAATCGGCGCCCTGCCCGGAAAGAAGCCGGCGATCCGGCAGACGTGACCATGCTTGGTTCACCAGACAAGCACTGGCGAAAATCATCCGGTGGAAGGTAGATTTGACGGCGCGCATGCGTCGGACCAGATAGACGGTCGGGTGCGCCGGGGGGCTGAATGACCGAGACGCCGCGGCGCCTTTTCCGTGAAGCCGCGATCGACAGGCTTTCGTCGCCGGACCACCTCGACCGGCTCGTGGGCGTCACGCGGCCGGTCGACTGGCTGGCTTCGGCCATCATCGCCCTGGCCGTGGCCGCCCTCGTCCTCTGGGGGATCGTCGGGCGCGTTCCCACGCGGGTGTCGGCGGAGGGAATCGTCACCGGGGACGCCGGTCCGATAGCGGAGGCCGTCGCCTCGAGCGCGGGCCGTCTGGCGAGCATAGACGTCGTCGTGGGCGAGACGGTGGCCGAGGGCCAGCCGATCGCGCATGTGGCCCAGGCGGAGATCGACGCCCGCCACCGCGCCGCCGCCGCAGTGCTCGAGGACCGCGAGCGCGAAGGGGCCGAACTCGCCGCTGCGGCCGCTCGCGAACAGGCGATGGACGACTCCAGCTTCGCCGCGCGCGAGGCGGCCCTGCGGCAATCCATCGCCGTCGCCAGCGACCGCGCCGCCACCCGCGCGAAGGAACTCGAGACCGTTCGCGGCCTGGTCGGTCAAGGACTCTCGACCCAGCCGGAGCTCGAACAGGTCCGAGCGGACCTCGACGCGTCGCGCCAGTTGGCGACGGACCATCGCAGCGAGATGCTGATGCTTGCGGCTGAGCACCTCGAGCGCAGGAGCCACCGCGCTCACGACTTGCTGCTGGCGCGCTTCCGAATCGACGACGCGCGCCGTGATGCGGATCGACTCGCGGACACGGTCAGCCGCGATACGCGCGTCCTCAGTCCCATCGCGGGCACGGTCACGGAAATCGAGGTGTCGCCCGGCGCGGTGCTTGCCGCGGGAACACCGGTGGCGACGATCGAGACCGTGAGAAACAGGCTGCAAGCCCTGATCTATCTGCCTGCGCAGACAGGCAAGATGGTCAGGCCCGGCATGGAGGCGAGGATCGTGCCCTCGACGGTGAAACGCGAGGAATACGGCGCAATGCTGGGGACGGTCATCAGTATTTCGGAGTTCCCCGCCACGCCGGGGGGACTGGCGGCGACGCTTCACAACAGAGATCTGACGGCGCGCTTCGCCCGCAGCGGGCCGCTGTATGCAGCCGTTGTCCGGCTGCGGACCAATGCAGCCGCTCCCAGCGGCTATCTTTGGTCCTCCGGACTGGGCCCGTCGCTGAGGATCACGCCCGGCACGCTGGCGCGCGCGCAGGTCGTCACCGCCCGACGGCGGCCCGTGGATCTGCTCCTTCCGCTCATGCGGCGCCTTAGCGGGATCGACCGCTGAGGTGGAGCCGACATGGGGGCGGGAGGGCGTCGCCCTTGGCATGGGCGCGCAGGATCGTCATGGCCGCGGTGACGTGGCGGCGCCGCAGGGGCTGGCGCACGCCCCCCCTACTCCAGATGGAAGCCACCGAATGCGGCGCGGCCTCGCTCGGAATCGTCCTCGCCTACTACGGACGCTGGGTTCCGCTCGAGCAGTTGCGCCTCGCCTGCGGCGTGTCGCGCGATGGCAGCAAGGCCAGCAACATCATCAGGGCTGCGCGCACCTTCGGGCTGGCGGCCCGCGGGTTTCGCAAGGAGCCCTCTGACCTGGGAGGGCTGCCGCTACCGTCCATTCTGCACTGGAACTTCAACCACTTCGTGGTCCTCGAACGTCTGACCGACCGCTTCGCCTTCCTCAATGATCCTGCCGAGGGGCGCCGCAGGGTCACGCTCGAGGAGTTGGGCGAGTCCTTCACCGGCGTCGTGCTGGCGCTCGAACCCGCTCCCGACTTCCGCAAGGAGGGACATCGGCCGGAGACGTGGCGCAGCCTTGCAGGGCTGCTGCGCCACTCCAAGGCGGCGGCGGCGCTCCTGCTGCTGGTGAGCATATCGCTCGTCGTGCCTGGGATACTCGTCCCCACCTTCACCAGGATCTTTGTTGACGATGTCCTGCTGCGTGGCCTGCGCGACTGGCTTCCCCCACTGCTGATCGGCCTGGGTCTCGCCGCCGTCGCCCGGACCCTGGTCACCGCCGCGCAGCAGTCCCTTCTTCTGCGTCTTGAGACCAAGGTCGGGGTGGCCATGATGAGCCGCTTCCTGTGGCACGTCCTGTCGCTGCCGATCGAGTTCTTCAGCCAGCGGCACGCCGGAGACATCGCCGAGCGGGTGGCGGCCAACGAGCGGGTCGCCCGTCTGCTGTCCGGCGCGCTGGCGACCAGTGCGCTCGATCTTGTCTCCGTGATCTTCTTCGCTGCCGTGATGTTCCTGTACGATGCCAGGCTTGCGGCGCTGTGCATCGCCATTTCCAGCGCAAACCTCGTCATTCTTGCTCTCGTCGCCCGGCGGCGCGACGAGCTCAATCGACGGCTGGCGGTCGGGCGCGGCAAGCTCAACGGCGCCACGGTGGGCATCATCCGCACCATCGAGACTCTAAAGGCGGCGGGCCTCGAGGACGACGCCTTCGCGCGCTGGGCCGGATACCAGGCGCTCATGCTGGAGGCCGGGCAGAAACTCGGAGTCTACGCCGCCTTCACGGAGGTGTTTCCACCCTTCTTCGGCGCCCTCGCGACCGCCGTGATCCTCGGCATCGGCGGACTGCGGGTCATCCACGGCGAACTGACAGTCGGCGCCCTGGTCGCGTTCCTGACGCTGATGGCCAGTTTTGCCGCGCCGATCAGCGCCCTGGTGCAGTTCGCCGGCGAGTTCCTCACGGTCAATGGCGACCTCGCGCGGCTGGACGATGTGTTCCACTATCCCATCGAACCGCCCGCGCCGGCGGGCGGGGAGCGGGCTGCGAAGCTCTCCGGAAGGATCGAGATCGACAACCTGCAGTTCCGCTATTCGCCGCTCGATGATCCCGTGATCGACGGCTTTTCCCTCGATGTGCGGCCTGGCATGCGAATTGCGCTGGTCGGCGGCTCGGGGTCCGGAAAATCCACCGTCGGGCGGCTGATGGCAGGACTCGTCCACCCTAGCGCTGGCCAGATCCGCTATGACGGCGTCCCTCTGGACGAGGTGCCGGCCGACCTCTTCGCCGCCTCCGTCGCCTATGTCGACCAGGACGTACACCTGTTCGAAGGCACGGTGCGCGAGAACGTCACCCTGTGGGAGGCCGACGCCTCCGAGGCGGCGATCACCCGCGCCCTCTCGGACGCCGCCCTAGCGGACGAGATCGCCGCCCGGCCGGGGAACTACGACAGCCTCGTCAGCGAAGGCGGAGTCAACTTCAGTGGGGGCCAGCGCCAACGGATCGAGCTGGCGCGCGCGCTCCTTGGCGATCCCACCATCGTGGTGCTCGATGAGGCGACTTCGGCCCTGGATTCGAAGACTGAGAAGCTGATCGACGACAATCTGCGCCGCCGCGGGTGCGCCTGCATCATCATCGCCCATCGCCTCAGCACGATCCGCGATTGCGACGAGATCATCGTTCTGGATCGCGGCCGAATCATCGAGCGCGGCGGCCATGGCGAACTCGCCGCCGCCGGGGGCGTCTACGCCCAGCTGGTCGGCGCCACATGACGAACAGCGTGGAGGATCGGCCGCCGGTGGAGCGGGAAGGACGTGGTGACGCTACCGCACCCACTCCGATGGCGCTGGAAGGCCGCCACGTCATACGGCTGCACGTCTGTAGACCGGTCCTGCTGGTGACCGCGGGCGTCGTCGACATCTTCGCCCAGCCGGCGGGGGCCGCGCGGACGCATCTGTTCCGCGTGGAGGCCGGCGAGGTGATCCTCGGCCTCACGACTGGGGCGCAGGAGGCGCGGCAGGCGGAGCTCATCGCGGTCGGCGGCCAGGAATCCGAGGTCCTGGCGATGGAGCGCGCGCAGCTCGCCGATCTCCGTCTCCTCGATCGCTGGGTCGAGCGGCTGGTCGAAGAGATCCCCGGTCCGGAGTCGCAAGAGACCCACGTTTGGCCGGGCGCTGCGCCGCCCCACAATCTCGCGGCCGGGGACGCCTGGGAGACAATCGACCGGGTTCACGACTGGGCGCTGGCCGCGCTGGCGATGCGGCTACGCCGGGAAGCTGCGGATCAGTCCGATCGACTGCAGCGGCGCGCGGCGAAGGTGCGGTCGGAGGTCGACGACGCGCTGGGCGAGTTGGCGCGCGTCGTCGTTCCACCGGGCCGCGTCGCCGACGCGCGCGCGGCCGGGGATCTGTTGCTGAGCGCCTGCCGTGCAGCCGGAGAAGGCATGGGCGCGACGATGATCAGGCCGGCGGGATGGCGCGCGACCGGCGAGGATTTCGAGGCTGTAGCCGAGATCGCCCGGGCCTCGCGCCTGCGCGTGCGCCGGACCCTGATGCGCGCGGGATGGTGGCGCCGGAACTCCGGCCCTCTGGTCGCGTGGCAGGGCGAGGCGCGACGTCCCGTGGCGATCGTCCCCGTGTCCGCGCGCCGATACGTCCTGGTCGAACCGGACTCGGGCGCGCGCCAACCGATGGACGAGGCCCTCGCGCAGACGCTCTCATCGGAGGCCGCGACCTTCTACCAACCCTTCCCTGACGGTCCGCTGTCGGCCCGGCGTCTGCTGGCCTGGGCCATTGCCCAGGGAGGCGCAGACGCCCGGCGCATCCTCCTGATGGGGATGGCGCTGGCGCTGGTGGCGTTCGCCTCACCGCTCGTGGTTGGCGCGCTCGTCGACAGCGCCATACCGGACGCCGATACGAACGAGGTGGCGTTCTGCGCCGCAGCCCTGGCGCTCGTCGCCATCTCGATCGGCGCCTTCCAGGCGGTGCAGGGAATCGCGACCTTGCGGCTGGCCGGCACGCTGCACTGGAAGCTCCAGGCTGCGGTGATGGACCGCCTGCTCAGGCTGCCTGCCAGCTTCTTCAAGCGCTACACGGCGGGCGATTTGGCCGATCGGGTGCTGGCGGTCGATCGAATCGGGGAACTGCTGACCGGACGAGCGATCGCCGGTCTGCTGGCGGGCGTCTTCTGTGTGTTCGGCATCGGCCTGATGGTCATCCTCGATCCGCGGTTGGCGGCATTGGCCGTCGGGTTGACCCTGCTGCATGGCGTCGTGGCGATCCTCGCTCCAGCCGTCAGGCTCGGCCACGAGCGCCGGTACTTCGCCCTTCAGGGCAAGGCGAGCGGCCTGGTGCTTCAATTCCTCGCGGGTGTCGGCAAGCTGCGCGCCGCGGCCGCGACCCACAGAGCGCTCGCGCTTTGGGCGAGCACGTTCTCGCTCCAGAAGCGCCATTTCATCCGCTCGCAGCGCATCGCCAATCGTCTGGTCGCTTTCGAGGCGGGCTTCCCGATCTTCGCCACCCTGATCATCTTCGCCCTGGCCATGCGCCCGGGCGCGGGGGCGATCGACCCCGGACGCTTCCTGGCGTTCTTCGTCGCCCTCGGCCAGTCCATGGCGGCCATGGCGAGCCTCGGCGCCGCGATCGGCCAGGCCGTCATTACCGCCCCCTTCTTCGATCGCCTGGCCCCGGTTCTCGAATCGCGCCCGGAGGTGGCGGGCTTCGGGGAGCACCCCGGCGAGATTTCCGGCGCCGTCGAACTGAACCAGGTCACCTTCGGCTATGGCGAGACTGGGACGCCGCTGTTCGATCGGCTGTCGGTCCACATCGCGGCGGGCGAATACGTCGCCCTGGTCGGGCCTTCAGGTTGCGGCAAATCCACCATGCTGCGGCTCATTCTGGGTTTCGAGCAGGCGCGGTCCGGGACCATCCTGTTCGACGGCAGGTCAATCGAGCGGCTGAACGTAGAGGCGCTGCGCCGTCAGATCGGCGTCGTCATGCAGGATGGCAGGCTCAAGTCGGGAAGCATCTACGAGAACATCTGCGGGTCCTCGCAGGCGCCGATCGAGCAGGCGTGGGCGGCCGCGCGGCACGCGGGCCTGGAAGCGGACATCGAAGCCATGCCAATGGGCATGCACACCCTTGTCACCGAAGGCATGAGCACCCTGTCCGGGGGGCAGCGTCAAAGGCTCATGATCGCTCGCGCCCTGGTCCACCGCCCGCGCATCCTGCTGCTGGACGAGGCGACCAGCGCGCTCGACAATCGCACGCAGGCGATCGTGAGCGAGACCGTCGCCAGGCTGGAGGTGACCCGTATCGTCATAGCCCACCGCCTGAGCACGGTGCGGGACGCGCAACGGATCATCGTGCTGGTGAACGGCCGCGTGGTCCAGTCGGGCGCGTACGAGGACCTGATCGATGCGCCAGGGCCGTTCCGCGAACTGGCCAGACGGCAACTGGCCTGAAGGAGCTGATGATGCGCAAGGTTCTCTACATCTTCGGTCTTCTGGCGGATGCGGACGTCGAATGGATGGCGCACGCCGGCGTCGCGCGCAGGGTCGAGCGGAGCGAGCCGATCATCGAGGAGGGCAAGCCGCACGACTCGCTGGTCCTGGTGCTCGAGGGGGAGTTCGTCGTTTCCTCCAAAGGTGTCGGTGAGATCGCTCGCCTGGGGGCTGGCGAGATCGTCGGCGAAATGTCCTTCGTCGATCCGGCGGCGTCTTCGGCGACGGTCGCCGCCAGTGCGCTGGCGCGGGCGCTCTTCATCGACAAGCGGGTCCTTACCGATCGGCTGGAAGCGGACGTCGCCTTCGGCGCCCGCTTCTACCGCGCCCTCGCCATCTTCCTCGCGGACCGCCTGCGGCGAATGGATCGGCGGGTCGGCTACGACGAAGCGGCGTCGCTCGAGGGCGACGCCATGCTCGAAGACGAACTCAACCTCGACGTCCTCGACGGCGTGTCCCTGGCTGGCGATCGTTTCCACCGCCTGCTGCGCCTGCTCGGCAGCGCACGCTGACCCCGCCACGAAGCGCTCGGCGTCTTACGTTCCGCCGCCCATCGCAGCGAAGAACTGCACAGTGTCCAGGTAGCGCTGTGCGCGCGCGCCGATATAGGCCATCTGCGCCCGGTGGAGCTGCCGCTGCGTCGCCAGCACCCGCAGGATGTCCGAGCGCCCGGCCTGGTAGTTCGTTCGCGCGGCCGTAAGGGCGGCCTGCGCCGCTTCGATCGATTGTCGCTCGGCGGCCAGCAGCTGGGCGTCGTGGTCGAGCGCCTGCAACACGTCGGCAACCTGGCCGAACGCCTCCAGAACGGTCTGCCTGTAGCTGGCGTAGGCGCCGTCATAGGCGTCCACGGCCTCGCGGCGCTTCGACCGCAGCTCTCCGCCATGGAACAGCGGCGCGGCGAGGCTGGCGGCGACGAACCCTCCCGTCGCCGCTCCGGAAAACAGGTTGGCCGTGGTCAGGGATTCCTGTGTGATGGCGGCGGACAGGGCGAGGCTCGGATAGAGCTGGGCTGTCGAGACGCCAATGGCCGCGCTCGCCGCATGGAGTTGAGCCTCCGCGGCGCGGATATCGGGTCGGCGGCGCACCAGCTGGGATGGGACGCTGAGCGGCAGTGCTGGCGGCAGGGCCAGATCATCCAGCCGAAGGTCCGGCGCAATCTCGCTGGGAACGTCCCCAGCAAGCACCTGCAGGGCGTCGCGATCGGCGGCCAGCTGTTGGCGCAGCGGCGGGGCGAGGGCGCGGTCCTCGGCGACCTGGCTGCGCGCCGCCTCCAGGTCCGCCCGAGTCCTGTAATGCAGATCGAGCAGGCGCCCGACCGTCTGCACGGTCGCCTCATCGTCGCTCAACTCGGCCTCGAGCGCATCGAGTTGCGCCCCCGCGCGCGCTGCGTCGATCGCGGTGCGCGCAACCGCCCCGGTCACGGAGAGATAGGCGGCGTCGAGTACGTCGCGTTGATAGAGGGCCAGGGCGTCGGCCCGTTCGCGGAGGCGCCGTTCGCCACCGAAGATGTCGAGCGCATAGCTGACGCTCGGACCGATGGCGAAATCGTTCGTGAGAGGACCCAGCTGATTGATGCCCTCGGGCAGCAGGCTTGTCTTGAGGCGCATGGCGGTCCCGCCGAAGTCGGCTTGCGGGTAGAGGCCCGCGCGGGCCTGGACCTGCCCCTCACGCGCCTGGGCGAGGGCGGCGCGCGCCTCGGCGAGGGTCTGGTTGCGGGTGGCGGCGCGGCGGACAAGCGCATCCAGGTCGCTTGATGCGAACAGGGCCCACCAGTCGCTCGCGACCGGTCGGTCTTGCGTAAGATGTTGTTGCGCCTCGCGGCCGCCCGGATCGGACAGCTGCGGCGCCGCAACCGGGCCGTAGGCGCGCTCGGTCGGCGGGGGCGGCCGGGCGAAGTCTGGGCCTACCGTGCAGCCGAACAGCAGCGGCGCCCCGCAGAGCACCGCCAACAACGATGCGGCGAAGACGCCGGCGCGCGGAAACGCCGAGCGACCCGAGAACCGGTCCATCTCGTCTCGACCGGCCTCGGGCGCTCGGCGCGTGGTCCGAACTAGATTCTGATGAGCCCGCCGGAGACCTCTTCGAGGTCGGCCTTATTCAACTCCCCGGACGTCGCGACCGACGCGGTGTCCTGCTCCTCGGTCGCCACATCCTGCGCCGGTGTCTTGCTGGTGTCGGTGTCTTCGGTAGCCATGGAACACTCCCTTGAATTTATTTCGGCGAAAAAGCGTCACCATCCTGCGTAATTTATGTCAATAGCCTGAAGCTCTTAAAGGTCGCTTTTCGAACACACCTGCCATCCGCCCGATGTGACGCGCCTGCCGCCGCCGGTTTTGTGTCTTCGTCACCCCAGGCGGTCGCGGAGGCGTGCGGCGGGGGTGCGGCCGCGGCGGCGGGGTTGTTGCGGGCGCTCGGCCTCTTCGGCGAGGTCGTCGACGAGGCGGCGGGCGATGAGGCCGCGGGGCCCGCGATCCCAGTGGTCGGGCGCTTCCTCCGTCGGCGCGAGACCGGGCAGCGGGGTCATCAGATAGTCGGCCAGGCCATGCAGCAGCGGCGCATAGGTCGCGCGCATCGCCGCGAGCGTTTCCTCGGTGTCGGCCCCCGGCCGCCAGGGAACGCCGCCCTCCTCGAAGATCACCATCATGGCTGGATAGCCGTCGGCCGCCAGGGCGAGTCCCGCCCTTTCGTTGCTGGCCGATATCTGCAGCGACCTGGCCATTTCCACCACCACCTGGCGCAGTGTGGCGAAGGTCATGCGCGCCTGCAGCGGCCGCCCCTCGGGCACGCCGACCAGGACCAGGGCGCAGGCGTCGAGGACCGCCGCCAGGGCCGCCAGCCATGACTGGTCGTCGTGCTGTGAGCGGTAGTAGGCAAGCATCGGGTAGGAGAGGTGGCTCTCCAGCAGCTCGGCGCCCCAGACTTCCCAGGCACGCAGTACGGGGTCCAGGCTCGCCAGATCACCATCGACCGCGTGGCGGCGCAGCAGCACCGCGGCGGTGGGGGGCGAGCCGGCGCGGGCGTCCAGCTGCAGGACATGGGCCTCCCGGCGCGAGAACAGCTGATAGAGCACGGGCAGGTAGCCGATGACGACGGCGATCAGGCCGAAGCCAACGCCCGCCTCGACCACGGCCGCCGCCTTGCCGAAGTTTGTGCGAGGCGCCAGGTCGCCGTAGCCCAGGGTGAAGAAGGTGACGCCGCTGAAGTAGAGCTGCGAGAAGAGGCTGGATCGGCCCTGGCCGCCCACCCCATGTGCACCCCATTGCACAAGACCGAAGCCGCCGATCAGGCCGGCCGCCCAGGCGACGAACAGGGTGAGCATGGCCAGGGGGCCGAAGATGCTGAGGAAGCGTTCGCGCGCAGCCTCGGCGCGGAGGGGCGCGGCCAGGATCCGCCACATCCCCCAGCCCGCGCGGAAGAACAGGGTGGTGAAGCGGACCCGGCGCGAGACCCGCCTGGGCAGCAGGACGACCTCGAACGCGTCCTGCAGCGTGATCAGGATGAGGAGGCAACCGATGATGATAGCGGCAGCGCTCATCGGTCCTCCGGCCTAGTCCAATGGGGGGAGCAGAGGAGGAAAGCCGCCGCGGCGGCCGAGGTTGCGCGTTGCGGTGAGGCCGGGGCGCGGGGCCGGATTGACTTGGAGGCGGCTTTTCCCTAACAGGCCGCTTCGTTTTCTTGACACCGGGCGATCGGATCGACCGCCCGCCTGACGTCGTGGAGCCTCGCCGTGAAGCGGACCTTCCAACCCTCGCGACTGGTGCGCAAGCGCCGTCATGGATTCCGCACGCGCATGGCCACCAAGAACGGTCAGAAGATCGTCGCCCGCCGTCGCGCGCAGGGCCGCAAGCGCCTGACCGCCTGACCCGTCAGCCTCGCCTTCCGCCGGCCCCGCCCGAGCCGGCGCCCCTGCCAGACCCCTCGCTTCGCGTGGGCGCCCCGACCATCGAAAGACTAAAAAAGCGCGCGGACTTCCTCGCGGCGGCCCGCGGGCGGGCCTGTGCGCGCGGCGCCGTGAGCGCCCAGGCGCGCCATCGGGGCGATGGATCCGACCTCGTCCGCATCGGCTTCACCGCCACGCGCCGCATCGGCGGGGCGGTAGTGCGTAATCGCGCCAAACGACGGCTGCGCGAAGCGGCGCGCATCGTCGCGCCTCTTCATGTCATCCCCGGCTGCGATTATGTGTTCATCGCCCGGGGCGGGACCCCGATACGACCCTGGGGATCTCTGCTCGAGGACATGCGCAGCGCGCTCACCAGGCTCGCCGCCGAACTGCTCGCCGCCCCCGGCGAGCTCCCCGCTCACGCGCCGAAGGACCAGGCAAGCTCCCGATCATGAACGAAGACACCAAGAACATGATCGGCTTCGCGGCCATCGCGGGGCTGCTGATCCTGGCTTACCAGGTGTTCGTCCTGGGGCCGAACGCCAAGCTCGCCGCGGCCCAGAGGGCGCAGAAGACGCAGACGGCGGCCGCGAGCGCGCCGGCGACGCCTGGCGCTCGGCCTGCGGCCCCGGCCGCCCCCAGCGCCGAGCGGCCGACGCTCAACCGGCCCCAGGCCCTGGCGCTGAGCCCGCGCGTGACCGTCGACACGCCGTCCCTCGCCGGCTCGATCGACCTGCGCGGCGCGCGCTTCGACGACCTCTTCCTCAAGGGCTATCACGAGGAGGACTCCAAGACCTCGCCCCTGGTGGAGCTGCTGCGGCCCGAGGGGATGACGGACGCCTACTTCGCCGAATCGGGCTGGGTGGGACCGACGCCAGCTGACGCGCCGAGCCCGACGACCCTCTGGACCCGCGCCTCGGGCGGGACGCTCTCGCCAGGCCATCCGGTGACCCTGACCTGGCGCGCGCCGAACGGCCTCGTCTTCACCCGCGTCATCTCGGTCGACGACAAGTTCATGTTCACCATCGCCGAGACGGTGAGCAATCCCACAGGCGCGTCGGTGACGCTGGCGCCCTATGTGTCGGTGCAGCGCCAGGGCCTGCCGCCGGGGCTGGGCAAGGTGAACATCGTCCATGAGGGCGCGATCGGCATCCTGGGCGAGGACAAGCCGGAGCTGCGCGAGGCCGGCTACAAGAGCTGGAAGAAGAAGGGCGAGGAGGACTGGCGCGCCAAGGGCGGCTGGTTCGGCATCACCGACAAGTACTGGATGACGGCCTTCGTCCCCCCGCAGTCCCAGCAGATCGACGCCAGGGCGCGCGTGGTTGCCGACCCCACCACCGGCATCGACATCTACGAGACCACCTACAGCGGCCAGGCCGTCCAGATCGCGCCCGGCCAGCAGACGACCCAGGTCAGCCACCTCTTCGCCGGCGCCAAGACCGTGCCGGTGCTCCGCGGCTACCAGCAGAGCCTGCACATCCCCCGTTTCGTCGACGCGGTGGACTGGGGCAACCTGTGGTTCCTGACCAAGCCGGTCTTCGCCCTGCTGGAGTTCTTCCATCGCCTCGTCGGCAACTTCGGCGTCGCCATCCTCATGCTCACCGTGGTGATCCGCGTCGTCACCTTCCCTCTGGCCAACAAGGGCTACGAGATGGGCGTGAAGATGAAGCGGATCCAACCGGAGCTGCAGGAGATCCAGAAGCGCCTCAAGGACGACCCGCAAACGCTGCAGAAGGAGATGATGACCCTCTACCAGCGGGAGAAGGTCAACCCGGTCTCGGGCTGCGTGCCGATGCTGTTCCAGATTCCGGTGTTCTATTGCCTGACCAAGATCTTCACGGTCACGATCGAGATGCGGCACGCGCCGTTCTTCGGCTGGATCCACGACCTGTCGGCGCGTGATCCGACCACCATCTTCAATCTATTCGGCCTGATCCCGTGGGATCCGTCCGCGGCCCCCCTGATCGGTAGCGTGCTCGGCGGCATGCTGCACGTGGGTGTGTGGCCCCTGGCCTATGGCCTGAGCATCTGGCTGAGCCAGTCCATGACCCCGATGACCGGCGTGGATCCGACCCAGCGGGCGATGATGAAGTTCATGCCGCTGATGTTCACCTTCATCATGGCGCAGTATTCAGTGGGTCTGCTGATCTACTGGACCTGGAGCAGTTTCATAACCATCATCCAGCAATACATCATGATGCGGCGGTTCAAGGTCGAAAATCCGATCGACGACTTCCTGCGCCGCTTCTCCCGGGCCGGGGCCAGTTGATGGATGAAGCGCCCGCGGCCGGCGTCTTCTCGACCGAAGAAGTCGAGGCCGCGCGGGTGCTGTTCGCGCGGCCCGTTGAATTCCTGATGGGGGCGGCCAGGATCGACGGGCTGCCGCCGCCGGACCTGCCGGAGGTGGCCTTCGCCGGCCGCTCGAACGTCGGCAAGTCCTCGCTGATCAACGGCCTGACGGGCCGCCGCCACCTCGCCCGCGCCTCGACGGAGCCCGGCCGCACGCGCGAGGTGAACTTCTTCCTGCTCGACGGGCGGCTGCGCCTGGCGGACCTGCCGGGCTACGGCTTCGCGCGCGCCTCCCGATCGGATGCGCGCCGGTTCCAGGATCTCGGACGCGCCTATCTGCGCGGGCGACCGAACCTGAGGCGCGTCTATCTGCTGATCGACGCGCGCCATGGGCTGAAGCCCCCCGACGCCGAAGCCCTCGACGCCCTGGATCAGGCCGCGGTCTCCTATCAGCTCGTCCTGACCAAGTCCGACAAGCTCAAGCCCGCCCAGGCGCAGGCGATGGTCGAGGAGACCGCAGCCAAGGTCGCGCGGCGGCCGGCGGCCTTTCCGCGCGTGCTCGCCACCTCGGCCGAGACGGGGTCGGGGCTGGCGGATCTGCGCGCGGAGATCGCGGCGGCGGCTTTCGCATGACAAGGCGGGCGCCTTGCCTTAACGGCTCTCGCCGCGCCGTGGGCAAGGGCGCGGCGCGCGAGACCTGACCGACGTGAACGACAGCTCCGAATCCCCCGGCTGGGCCACCGCCAGGACGCTGGCCGAGGCGCTTCCCTACATCCAGACCCACGACCGCCAGACCGTGGTGATCAAGTACGGCGGCCACGCCATGGGCGAGGAGCATGTCGCCCGCAAGTTCGCCGCCGACGCTGTCCTGCTGAAGCTGCTGGGCGTGCGGCCGGTGGTGGTGCACGGCGGCGGGCCGCAGATCTCGCGCATGCTCGACAAGGCCGGGGTGAAGTCGACCTTCGTCGACGGCCTGCGGGTGACCGACGCGCCGACGATGGAGGTGGCCGAGATGGTCCTCTCCGGGGCGATCAACAAGGAGATCGCCAGCTGGATCACCCAGGCCGGCGCCACCGCGGACGTGCGGGGCGTGGGGCTGTCGGGCAAGGACGCCGGCCTCATCACCGTGGAAAAGGCGACGCGCACGCGCGTGGACCCGGACTCGCGCATCGAGGCGGTGATCGACCTCGGATTCGTCGGCGAGCCCACCAAGGTCGATCCCAAGCTGATCTCCAGCCTGATCGCCTCCGACGACGACTACATCCCGGTGATCGCGCCGATCGGCGTGGCCGAGGACGGCCAGACCTATAACATCAACGCCGACACCGTCGCCGGCGCCATCGCCGGGGCGCTGAAGGCCAAGCGGCTGCTCCTGCTCACCGACGTGCCGGGCGTGCTCGACGCCCGGGGCGAACTGGTGCGCCAGCTCACCATCGAGGAAGCGCGCGCGGCGATCCGGGATGGCGTGGTGACCGGCGGGATGATCCCCAAGCTGGAGACGGCCATGGCGGCCGTGGAAGCGGGGGTGGAGGCCGTGGTGATCCTCGACGGGCGGCGCTCGCACGCCATGCTGGTGGAGCTTTTCACCGAGCACGGCGCGGGCACCCTGGTCTGCCGATGAGCGAGACGGGCGCGGACCTGCGCCACATCTCCACCTGGCTGTTCGACCTCGACAACACCCTCTATCCGCTGGAAAGCGGCCTCGCGGCCCAGGCCTCTGCGCGGATCACCGACTATGTCGAGCGCCTGACCGGCCTGCCGCGGGAGGAGGCCCAGGCCCTGCAGAAGCGGTATCTGGCCGAGCACGGCCTGACCCTTCGCGGCCTGATGACCGAGCACGGCGTGGACCCGGACGAGTACCATGCGCGCATCGCCGTGGAGCCCGACTGCCTGGCGCCCGACGAGGCCCTGCGCGCCGGCCTCGCCCGCCTGCCCGGCCGGCGGATCATCTTCACCAATGCCGACGCGGGCCACGCCGAGCGCGTGCTGGAACGGCTGGCCGTGGCGGACCTGTTCGACGAGGTGTTCCACATCGCCTCGGCCGCCTTCGTCCCGAAGCCCTCACGCGGGGCCTTCGAGCGGATCCTTGCGGCCCACGTGATCGCCCCGCGCGAGACCGCATTCTTCGAGGACAGCGAGCGCAACCTGGAGCCGGCGGCGGAGCTGGGCATGACCACGGTCCTCATCGGCGCCCATGCGGAGGCCAGCACGGCCCCCTTTGTCCATCACCGGGCGAGCGACCTCGCCGCCTTCCTCGCCCAGGCTCAGATCAAGGAGATCCCATGAGCGTCCTGTCCCTCGCCGACCTCGAGGCCGAGATCGCCGCGGGCTGGGAGGTCCGCGACCGCATCGGGCCGGACACCACCGGGCCGATCCGCACGGCCGTGGAGGAGACCCTGGCTCGCCTGGACGCCGGACAGGCGCGGGTGGCCGAGAAGGTCGATGGCCAATGGGTCGTGCGTCAGTGGCTCAAGCAGGCGATCCTGCTGGCCTTCCGCCTCACCTCCAGCCGCGTCATGCACGCCGGCGCCCTGGGCGGCGGCCTGGGGCCCTGGTGGGACAAGATCCCCAGCAAGTTCGCCCGCTGGGACGCCCCGCAGTTCGAGGCGGCGGGCTTCCGCGCCGTCCCCGGCGCCATCGTTCGCCACGGCGCCTACATTGGCCGGGGCGCGGTGCTGATGCCCTCGTTCGTCAATATCGGCGCCCATGTGGGCGAGGGGACCATGATCGACACCTGGGCCACCGTCGGCTCCTGCGCCCAGGTCGGCCGCGAATGCCACATCTCCGGTGGGGCGGGCCTGGGGGGCGTGCTCGAGCCGCTGCAGGCCGCCCCGACCATCATCGAGGACAACTGCTTCATCGGCGCGCGCTCGGAAGTGGCTGAGGGCGTGATCGTGCGCGAGGGTTCGGTGCTCTCGATGGGCGTCTTCCTTACCGCCTCGACGCGGATCGTCGATCGCAAGACCGGGGTGGTCCACCGCGGGGTGGTGCCGCCCTATTCGGTGGTCGTGCCCGGCGCCATGCCCGACCCGCACGGGGCAGGCCCCAGCCTCGGCTGCGCCGTCATCGTCAAGACCGTGGACGCCCAGACGCGGTCCAAGACCAGCATCAACGACCTGCTGCGCGATTGATCTGTCAGGCCCTCTGGCCGGTGGTCTGGCGCGCGGTGGCAGCGCGTCCGGCCGCCAGGGCGAGGAGGATTGCAGGGGCCACGATGGCTGCACCAACGAAATAGGGCGCGTTGACGTTGATCGCCGAGAAGGCCAGGGCCATGCCCTGCGGTCCGACCAGGCGCGCGCAGGCGCCCGCCGCGTTGTTGAGACCCATCACCTGGCCCTGGACGTCGCCGTCGATGCTGCGCGAGATCAGGGCGCCTGAGTTCGGGAAGGCCACGGACGAGCACAGGGCCGTCATCGCCATCAGGCTGTAGGTGACCAGCCCCCCATCGCCGATGATCGGCTGCAGGCACATGGAGATGACGGTGCCGGCCATCCCCACCGCCAGCATCCTCGCCTCGCCGAAGCGCTTGGAGAGGGTTCCGGTGAGGAAGAACTGGGTGGGCGAGGAGATCAGGCCCGAAATGCCGAAGCACAGCCCCACCTGGCTCGGCTGCCAGTCGAACCGTTGGTGCGCCCACAGGGGAAAGACCAGCTCGATGCCGGAGAAGGCGAAGCCGACGGTGAAGGTGAGCAGGATCAGGCGGCCGACCACCGGGTGGCGCACGGCGTAGCCCATCATCTCCCAGCGGCTGGGCTGGGGGCCTCGCCGGGTCCGTGTCCGGCTCTCGCGAACCAGCAGTAGCACGCCGAGGGCGGCGCAGGCGCCCAGGGCGGAGGCGGCCAGGAGCGGGATCTGGAAGCCGATCGGCCCCAGGGAGGGCTTGGCCAGGCTGCCGCCCACGAACGGGCCGAGGATGAAGCCGATGTTGTAGGCCGCGCCGATCTTGGCGATGCGGCCCGCCCGCTCTTCCGGAGGGCTGACGTCGGCGATGTAGCCCTGCACCACCGAGCCGTTGCCCGCGCACATGCCCCCCAGCACCCGGATGATCAGCGCCCAGTAGATGTTGGGCGCGAAGGCCAGGGCGCCGTAGCAGAGGCAATTGGCCATCAGGGTGGAGATCAGGATCGGCTTGCGGCCGATGCGGTCGGAGAGCCGGCCCCAGAAAGGCTCGCCGATGAACGAGCCCAACGAATAGGCGGAGAAGATCAGGGCGACCAGCTGCGGGCTCGCGTGGAACGAGGCTCCGTAGAAGGGCAGCAGCGGCACGACGATGCCAAAGCCCATCATGTTGATGAACATGACCGACAGCAGGGTATAGAGGGCCGCCGCGGAGCCGCGGGGGCCCTGGGGTTTCGCCGGGGCGGTCATGGCGCCGGACATAGAGCCACCCCCCAAGCGTCACAAGTCATTGGCTGCGCAATCACGGCGCCAGCCTGGCCCGGACGGTGACCTGCTGGGCGAGGATCAGCCCTGGGGCGATCAGGGCCGCGGCGGTGGCGAACGGCGCGCCGATCGAGAGGTGGGCGAAGGCGGCGGACGCCCAGATGGGACCGCCGATCCGCGCCAGGCAGTTGCAGGACATGTTCAGGCCCAGAATCTCGCCCTGGCGCTCGGGCGGCGCGGCCTGGGAGATCAGGGCGCTGATGTTGGGGAACGTGAGGGACTGGCCGAAGGAGACGGTGAACAGCCCCGCGATGGCGATCGGCCAGGTGGGGGAGAGCAGCTGAACCAGCATGCCCGTCCCCACCATCGCTAGGCCCCAGGTCAGCACCCGCGCCGGACCGAACCGCCGCGCCAGCGTCCCGGTGACCAGGCCCTGGGCGATGGCCCCGATGACGCCGATGGCCATGAAGGCGAAGCCGATCTGGCGCGGGCCCCAGCCGAACCTCGCCTGGGTCCACAGGCCATAGGTGGCCTCAATGCCCGCAAAGCCGGAGATGACGATGAATGCGGCAATCAGTGTGCGGCCGATCACGGGATGGGCGAACGCCTCGCGCGCCACCTCCAGCCGCGGGCGCTGCGGGACCTTGGCGTGCGCCTCGTGGCGGGTCTCGCGCACGAACACGGCGACGCCCAGGGCGGCGAGCCCTGCCAGGGCGCCCGCCGCGAGCAGGGGCGCATGGAATCCGGCGACCCCGGCCGAGGGCTTGGCGAGCAGTCCGCCCAGGCCCGGCCCGGTCACGAAGCCCATGCTGAAGGCCGCGCCCAGGTGGCCCAGGCGCGAGGGCCTGTGCGCCGGAGGCGTCACGTCGGCGATATAGCCCTGGATGGTGGAGATGTTGCCGCTCATGAACCCGCCGGCGAGGCGTACCAGACAGGCGATCAGCATGTTGGGCGCGAAGGCGAGGGCGACATAGGCCGCCGCCGCGCCGCTGATCGTCACCAGCAGCACGGGCCGCCGCCCGATCCGGTCCGACAGCCGGCCCCAGAAGGACTCGGCGAAGAGCTGGCCGACGGCGAATGACGAGAACATCGCCCCGATCTCCACGGTCGAGGCGTGGAAGGCGCGGCCATAGAACGGCAGCAGCGGGATCACGACGCCAAAGCCCGCCATGTTCACGAACACGACGGCCAATAGCGCCACGATCGCGCGACGCGCGCCGTCCGGGTTTGCGCTTGGGGGCATGGCCCTGGCGATTAACGAAGAATCTTCGCCAGGGCGACCCTCGCGAGGCCCGGCGGCGCAACTTGCCCCAGCGCGTGTCGCCGCAGCCTCAGCCCGGCGGGTTGTTCTTCTCCAGGAAGTCCATCGTCGCCTGCAGCATCTGCAGCCGCGTCTCGCCGCGCGAGAGCCAGTGATCCTCGCTCTTCAGGGTGACGAGGCGGACGTCCTTGCCCGCTTTCTGCAGGGCGTTCGCCATCATCTGGCTCTGCTCGTAGGGGACGACGGTGTCGTCCTTGCCGTGGATCAGGAGCAACGGGACGGTTACCCGATCCAGGTGGCGGATCGGCGAGATCTCATCGAGGCTGCGGCCTTTGTCGACCCCGACGTAGCGGTCCCAGTACCGCTCCGTTGCGACGCTGGAGCGGTCCTTGTCCCACCCCACCATCCGCTTCATGTCGGAGATGCCAGCGACCGAGACCGCGCACCGGTAAACGCCGGGGTCGAGGGTGACGCCGGCGAGGGCTGCGTAGCCCCCGTAGCTGCCTCCGACGATGCACACCCGTTTGGGATCGATGGTTCCCTGGGATGCGAGCCAGCGAACGCCGTCCGACAGGTCCGTCTGCATCTTGCGGCCGTATTCGCCGAAGCCTGCGGCGAGGAACTTCCACCCGAAGCCGTCGGAGCCGCGGTAGTTGACCTGCAGGACGGCGTAGCCGCGCGAGGCCAGGCCCTGCGCCCACCAGTCGAAACCCGGATCGTCCCGGGCGGCCGGACCGCCGTGCGGCAGGACCACTAGCGGCAGACCCTTGGCCGGGCGGCCTTTCGGGAGGGTCAGATAGCCGGTGAGCGGCGTCCCGTCGGCGGCCTTGAAGGCGATCGGCGTCACTGGCGCGACGTCCGACTTCACCGCCGGATATCGGGAGCCCAGCCAGCGCGCCGAGCCTGCCGGGATGTCGACGAAGGCGTAGGCGGGGCCGGCGGTGGGCGAGTCGGCCAGGACGACCATCTTCTGATGGTCGGCCGAGACCGAGACCAAGGTCACGCGCTCGTCCGGATAGGCTTTGACCACCGCGTCCCATCGCTTCTGGTCCGGGGGATCGAAGAAGACGTAGCGGTCCTGGTCGCCTTCGAGAGTGTAGAACCCCAACATCCGACCTGTGGACGGATCGTGGATCGGCTCCGCCTCGGCATCCGCCGCGACGGCCGCGCCCCAGTCGCTGGAGTCCCGACCGACCTCGTGCAGAGCGCTCGCGCCCTGCACGTCGTCATAGACGAGCGCGGTCCTGCCATCGCGGCCGAGGCCCACGAGTTCGGGGGTCTCGATCGCCGCATCCATGGTCTTGACGGTGCGCCAGACCGCATTGCGCTGCACCTTGACAGTCCAGCGGCGGGACTTCGGATCGTATTGCGTCAGGGCGAGGGGCTCGCCTTGATCGTCCACCAGAAACGCTCGGTTGAACGGTTGCCCCTCCTCGACCAGGTCCGAGAGGCCACCGTCCAGGTCGACCTTGAACAGGGAGACGTAGCCGGCGTTCGACGGGAAGTGGAACGCCTCCACGAAGGCACAGGGCCGGCCGTTGATGATCCGGACAGTCGGTGGCGCGAGCACGGCGTCAATGGTCTTGGGCACGCCCTTCAGGAGGACGCGCTCCTTATGCGTCGCCAGGTCGAGGTCGATGGCTGCGAACCATTCCTCGCGCGGAGCGGAAATGCCCGGAATGTCGGTGGTGTGCGAGGTCGTGACGATGAGATGGTTCGACCCCGCCCACTCGAGCCAGCGGACCTTCTTCTCGCCCGCCGGGAACCTAAGGAAAGCCTTCAGGTCCGTCGCCTGCGCCACCTCCACCGCCCGGGCCTCGCCATCGGTGACCACCAGGGCGATCAGCTTGCCATCGGGCGAGACCTTGGCCTCCTCGATCGCCGGAAGGCGGCCGTAGGCCTCCAGCGGGGCTGCTTCCGACAACGACGCTCCACAGAGCGAAAACGCACACGCGCATAGCGCGGCAATCGCCTTTGATCTCAAGTCGATTCCCCCCGTCCCCTGCGTTTCAGGGTCGGCCGGGAAAAGGTCTCAAGTCAAGGTCGCCACCCTCGCCTTCCCGCCGGCCCTTCTTCCGTTCAGCGCCAGGTTTCATCGGCTGCGTGCGGCTTAGCCGATTGGCCGGAGTGTAGGACATGAAGAAAAAGGGCCGGCGCGACGCGGGCGGTCCAAGGCAGAAATAGTCCAGCGCGCCGTCGCGCGCCGCAGAAGATCCTCACCGCGGGGCGAGGATCATGATCATCTGGCGGCCTTCCATGCGGGGCTCGTACTCGACCTTGGCCACCGGGTCGAAGTCGCTCTTGACCTGCTGCAGCAGCTTCATGCCAAGTTCCGGGTGGCGCATCTCGCCG
>DATBEN010000186.1:0-48823 GCA_036276055.1 Caulobacteraceae bacterium | reverse complement strand
GCCCCAGATCGCCTCGACGAGGCCGAACGGCCATGCGCCCTGCAGAAAGCCGTAGGCCGACGCGAGCCAGCACGAGGCTGCGAAGGCGAGCACCCACCACGTCGAGCGTCGTTCCAGCGCATAGCAGACCAGCATGGCGGAGACGGCGAAAAGGCCGAAGGCCGTAAGCGCATTCATGGCCTCGTTATCGTCTCCACTCCGCGAATCGACCAGCGCCAACCAGGACGGCGTCGCGGCGCCCCCCGCATGGCCGTTGATATAGGGTCGCCCCCTATCCTATAAGGTTGGCGTGAGTCACACGATCCAGAACAAGGACAAGCTCCTCGCGCGCGCCCGGCGCATCCGCGGCCAGATCGCCGCCATCGAGCGGGCGCTCGAGACCGAGGCCGGCTGCGAGAAGGTCATGCATCTGCTGGCCAGCGCGCGCGCCGCCATGGCGGGGCTGATGGCGGAGGTCGTCGAGGACCACGTGCACACGCACCTGGTCGATCGGGAGAAGCACCCCGACGCTTTCAACACCGAGGCGGCCGAGCACCTGCTGTCGGTCGTGCGAACCTATCTGAAGTAGGAGGCGGCCATGGCGGATCCTCGAACCCTCGGTACGCCCGCCACGCACACTCACGTTTTCCTCGCCTCCAGCCACCAGGCGAACGAGCGACGCGCCTGGGCCGTGATCGTGCTCTGCAGCGCGATGATGGTTGGCGAGATCGTCGGCGGTCTTCTCTTCGGCTCGATCGCGCTGGTCGCGGACGGCCTGCACATGTCGACGCACGCCGGCGCCCTGCTGCTCGCCGCGCTCGCCTATAGCTACGCGCGCCGGCGCGTCGACGACCCGCGTTTCACCTTCGGCACTGGCAAGTTCGGGGACCTCGCCGGCTTCACCAGCGCCATCGTGCTGGCGATGATCGCGCTCCTGATCGGCTACGAGGCGGTCGCCAGGTTCCTTCACCCCGTGCCGATCCACTTCGGCGAGGCGATCCCGATCGCCGGGCTGGGCCTGGTCGTGAACGTCGCCAGCGCCTGGCTTCTGAGCTCCGGCGGCCATCACCATCATCCTGGACACGGGCATGGCCACGGCCACGAGGACGGGCTCGATCACGCCGACGAGGCGATGGAGGTAACGGCGGCTTCGGGCGTCGTCTTCGTCAGCATCTTCGAAGACGGCGTCCCGCCGCGCTTCCGGCTGCGCCGGGGCGATGGCCGGCCGCTGGCGCCTGCCGACCTCGCGATCGAGACGATCCGCCCCGACGGCGCTCGCCAGACTTTTCGGTTCGCCGAGCAGGGCGACCTCCTCGAGTCGGTCGAGGAGATCCCAGAGCCACATGCCTTTACCGCCCGCCTGACGATCGGCGGCGAGGAGCATGCGCTCGTGTTCGCTGAGCACGAGCACGGGGCGCACGACCGCGACAACAACATGCGCAGCGCCATCGTGCACGTCATGGCCGACGCCACGGTCTCGGTCCTCGTGATCATCGGGCTTGTCCTGGCGCGCTGGCTTGGCTGGCTCTGGATGGACCCGCTCGCGGGCGCCGTCGGCGCCCTGGTGATCGCGAGCTGGTCCTATGGCCTGGTGCGGGACACCGGCGCGATCCTGCTCGACATGAATCCGGACCGAAAGCTCACCGACCAGATCCGGCAGGCCGTCGAGGCCTCAGGCGACGCCGTGGCCGACCTCCACCTCTGGCGTCTGGGGCCCGGGCATCTTGGCGCAATCCTGAGCATCGCCACCAACGCGGGGCGGGACGAAGCCCACTACCGCGCCAAGCTCGCCCGCTTCCCCTCGCTGTCCCACGTCACGGTGGAGATTGTCCACGCGCGCGAGCTGACCGGCGCCGCGTAGGACGCCGCCGCTCTGGGCAAGCCTCGCGAGATGGACGACTTCTCGCGCTTCACGCGCCGGACGAGATCATGCCAACCTTGAGCTCGTTGGCTGTGTAGGCGCAGGCGTCGTCGGCGAACAGCCGCCCGTTGGCCACCCCCAGAGCCAGCCTGCCGCGCCGAACCTGTTTGAGACTCACCTCGTAGCGCACCAGGCGCGTGTCCGGCGTGATGTAGCCTCGGAACTTCACCTCGCCCACGCCAAGAGCGCGTCCCTTGCCTGGCGAGCCTGACCAGCCGAGCCAATAGCCGACGATCTGCCACATGGCGTCCACGCCGAGGCACCCGGGCATCACCGGATCTTCCACGAAGTGGCAGTCGAAGAACCAGAGGTCGGGGACGATGTCGAACTCGGCGACGATGTGCCCTTTGCCGAACTCGCCGCCGTCGATGCTGATTTCGGTGATGCGATCCATCATCAGCATCGGTGGCGCGGGAAGCTGCGCATTTCCCGGCCCGAAATAGCCGCCACGGCCGGAGAGCAGCAGATCCTCCCTGGCGTAGCGGGGCTTCGGGGTATGGAATTCGTGTGGGTTCCCCACGGCGATGCGACCCTTTCCAAAGTTGCGCGAAGATTCGACGTCAGGCGGCCACATCTCGCCCGACCGCCGCCTCGGGCGGCAGGCGCAGGGCGCCGGCGATGAGGATCCAGATCTTTTCCGTCAGCGCCTTGGGGTCCGGGCGCTGGACCTTGGTGAGGGCGCCGATCAGCGCCTGGCGGATTCCGCCGATCATCAGGGCGATGGTCAGGCGAGGATCGAGGTCGGCGGGAATGACGCCGGCGCGCTGACCGACCCGCAGATTGTAGGCGCCGGCGGCGAGCTGGCGCTTGGTGAAGGCCTGTTCGACGTCGAGGACTTCGGCGGCCCGGCTCAGCGGCCCAACCACGAGCGGCGCGAACGGGTGGTCGTAGTGGAACGAGATGTAGGCCGCGATCCGCTCCTTCTCGCGGCCGGCCCAGTTCGATGATCGAAGGCTCGACGGACTGAAGGCGACCTCTTCGAGGCGGTCGTAGAAGGCCTGGACCACCGCGGCGATCAGCCCGGCCTTCGAGCCGAAGTGGTGATAGGCGAGTCCAATCGAGACCTTGGCCCGCCTCGCGACCGCCTGCATCTCCAGCAGGCCGCCCCCCTGGATCAACTCGTCCTGGGCTGCGTGGATCAGCCGTTCCGGCGTACCAATTTTTGCCGCGTCCATTTCGGCCTCAGGCGTTGAATTGAATTCAGTTTAATCCTCGCCCGGTCGATTGCAAGCCGGAGCAGACCTGCCGCGGCCCCTGCCTTGCCGGTCGCGGGTTCGACCGAACGCCAGATAGCTGAGCCGGCGATATGGAATTAAAGCTCTCGCCGGGCGCGGCGACCACCCTTGGCGTCCAGCGGGACGGAGAAGGAGACGGCACCATGAGCACGGTCACCACCAAGGACGGCGTCCAGATCTTCTACAAGGACTGGGGGCAGGGGCAGCCCATCGTCTTCCATCATGGCTGGCCGCTCAGCTCGGACGACTGGGACACCCAGATGCTGTTCTTCGTCCAGCACGGGTACCGCGTGGTGGGCATCGATCGCCGGGGCCACGGCCGCTCGAGCCAGGTGGCCGACGGCCATGACATGGACCACTATGCCGCCGACGCGGCCGCGGTGACGGAGCATCTCGAGCTCCGCAACGCCATCCATATCGGCCACTCCACCGGCGGCGGCGAGGTGACGCGCTACGTCGCCCAGTACGGCAAAGGCCGGGTCGCCAAGGCGGTGCTGATGGCGGCGGTGCCGCCGATCATGGTGAAGTCGCCCAACAATCCGGATGGCCTGCCGATCGAGGTGTTCGACGGCTTCCGCAAGGCCCTGGCCGCCAACCGCGCGCAGTTCTATCGCGATGTTGCCGCCAACCCCTTCTATGGTTTCAACCGGCCCGGGGTGACGCGGCTTGATGGTGTGGTCGACAACTGGTGGCGCCAGGGCATGATGGGCGGCGTCAAGGCCCACTATGACGGCATCAAGGCGTTCTCCGAGACAGACCTCACCGAGGACCTGAAGAACATCGATGTCCCGACGCTGGTCATGCAGGGGGACGACGACCAGATCGTGCCCTACAAGGGCGCGGCCCTGCTTCAGATGAAGCTCCTCAAGAATCCAACTCTGAAGCTCTACCCGGGCTTCCCGCACGGGATGCTGACGACCTATTCGGACACCATCAACCAGGACCTCCTGGCCTTCATCAAGGGGTGATGGCCGCCGCCGTCCCTGTCCAGAAGGGCGGGGACACTACCCATCCTCTTCCCTCAGCGCCCGGCTGATCTTCGCCGCGGCTTGGCCGATCCACTCGCCGTACTGGCCGATACGGTCGTCGGGAAAGCGGAAGGCGGGGCAGGAGATCGACAGGGCGGCGATCGGCTCGCCGTTCGCAACGCGGATGGCCGCAGCGACGGCTCGGACGTCAGGGTCGAGTTCGCCGTCGCCCAGGGAGAAGCCCCGCTCCCGCACTCGCTCCAGGTCCCGCTCGAGGTCGGTCGGATCGGTCAGGGTCCTCTCGGTCAAGGCGCGTAGCGGCCTCGCCAGATAGGCCGCGCGCTCGGCGGTCGACAGCTGCGCCAGGATCGCCTTGCCGTTGGAAGTGGCGTGTAACGGCGCGGTCGCGCCGAGCTGGCGGACCGTGCGCAGGGTCTGCGGGGAGTCCAGCCGCTCGATCAGCACCACGCGGTTCCCGTCGCGCAGCATCAGGTGGATGGTCTCGCGCGTCAGGTCCCGCAGCTCCTCCATCGCCGGCAGGGCGAGCTCGCGAAGGCGCAGCGCCGGCTGAAGTCCGCGCGCCAGGGTCAGGACCTTGGCCGACAGGGTCCAGCGGCGGCGCCCCTGACGCTCCACGGGCCGGATCCAGCCGGCTTCATGCAGGGTCGTCAGGTCGCGCTGGATGGTCGATTTGGGCGCGTCGATGGCCCGCGCCAGGTCGCTGACGCCGGCGGGAGCGACGAGCGCGAGCTGCTCCAGCACCCTCAAAGCCGTCTTCACGCTGTCCATGCGCGCCTTGACCTCGGCTCTCGTCGACGGCATTGTGCCGTATTACAAGACAACATGTTCCGTAATGCGGCACAAGGTGTGACATGGCCGGATCTCTGCAGGGTCTGAAAGTGCTGGACTGCACCCACGTCCTCGCCGGTGCGTGGTGCTCGCTGATCCTCGCGGATCTGGGGGCCGACGTCGTCAAGGTCGAGCCGCTCGCCGGCGAGGCCACGCGCGGCCGACCAGACAGCCCGTTCCGGCCATTCGACTTCGTCAACCGCAACAAGCGGGCGATAGCCGTCGACATCACCTCGGAGGCCGGCGCGCAGATCATCCAGCGCCTGTCGAGCAACGCCGATGTGCTGGTCGAGAACTACCGCCCGGGCGTGCTGGATCGGGCAGGCCTCGGATATGCGGCGCTCCGCGCGGCCAATCCCAGGCTGATCTACGCCTCAGTTTCGGGTTTTGGGCAGAGCGGGCCCTACCGCGATCGCGGGGGGCTCGACCTGATCGCCCAGGCGATGAGCGGGATCATGAGCTTCACCGGCGAACCGGGCGCTCAGCGGCCGGTCTCGGCGGGCGTGCCGCTGGCGGACGTCACCGCGGGGATCTACGCGGCCGTCGGCGTGCTGGCGGCCCTGAACCACCGCCACCTGACCGGAGAAGGCCAGCATGTGGAGGCCTCGCTGTTGGAGTCGGCGATGGCCCACACGGTCTGGGAGGCCGGCGCGGCGCTCACCACGGGCCAAGTCGCCCGCCCGAACGGATCGCGGCACAGGCTCACCGCACCCTACGAGGCGCTGAAGACCCAGGATGGCTTCCTGGTGGTCGGCGTGAACAACCAGAGACTCTGGGGCCGCCTGTGCGAGGTTCTCAGCGAGCCGCAGCTCGAGCATGACCCCGCCTTCGCCACGCCCCAGGCGCGCCTGGCTAATCGCGACGCCCTGCAGGCACGGCTCGAAGCGATCCTGGCCCGGGATACGACCGAGGCCTGGGTCGCGCGGATCTCCGGCAGGGGCGTCCCCTGCGGACCGGTCAACCGCATCGACGAGGCTCTGGCCGACCCGCATCTGGCCGCGCGCGGCTATCTGACCGAAATCGCGGGCCGCCGGTTCCCGCGGACCCCGCTCGGGTTTTCCGAGACCCCGGTCTCCGTAACCCGCGGGCCGCCGCGGGTCGGGGAGCACACGCGCGAGGTGCTGGCCGAGGCGGGACTCGAGCCGGCGATGATCGAGGATCTCGCACACAAGGGCGCGATCGGCATGGCGGAGGCGCAAGCATGAGCGGCCGGGTCCACGTCAGTCGGCCGCGCGAGCCGGTGGTCCTGCTCGAGATCGAGAACCCGCCCAGCAACGCCCTGGGCGGCGAGGTCAGGCGGCAGCTGGAGGCGGAGCTCGATGCGATCGAGATCGATCTCTCGGTCCGCGCGGTCGTGCTCACCGGGCGTGGCAAGGGCTTCTGCTCGGGCGACGACCTGCGGGAGGCGGCGACGAGGGGTGAGGGCGCCCAGGCGAGCCTGGGCCAGTTTGGACGCATGCTCGACAAGCTCGAGGCCCTGCGGGTTCCTGTGATCGGCGCGATCAACGGCCATGCCGTCGGCGGGGGGCTGGAGCTGTCGCTCTGCTGCGACATCCGCCTCGCCTCGAGCGAAGCCAAGTTCCTCGCCGCTGGGGTCAATGTGGGGTTGATGGCGTCCGTCCATCGCCTGCCGCGACTGGTGGGGACCGCGGCGGCGTCGATGATCATCCTGACCGGTTTGCCGATCGACGCCGCACAGGCCGCGGCCTGCGGGCTCGTGGCGGCCGTCCATCCTGCCGATCAACTGCTCGGCGCGGCGCTCGACCTGGCCGAACGCATCGCGACCCGCGCGCCGCTCTCCGTGGAGGCGAGCAAGCGGATGATCCGGCGCGCCTTCGACCTCGCGCCGGAGGCCGCACGCGCCGCAGCGGGGGCGGAACTGGCGGTGCTTTCCCGCAGCAACGACCACCGCGAAGGCCTCGCCGCCTTCGCCGCCCGCCGCGAGCCGATCTTTACCCGCTCCTGAGGCGGCTCAGGGTCCAGGGCGATCGTAGTCGAACTTGGGCGGTTTGGCCTTGCCCTGGACGCCAAAGCTGTAGGCGAAGCCGACGAACAGCACCTGTCCTAGCTGGCCGCGCGAATAGTCGTAGACGAAGGTCGGCGTGACCTCGTGGCGGCGATAGACCTGACCGTTCAGAGCGTCGGAGAAGGTCACGACAGCCGCCAGCCTGGGCGTGACCTGCCGCCGGTAGCCCAAGTTCATGAGGTTGATCGCGGCGATCTCCCCCTGGGGCGTGAGGAGCCGGTCGGTGCGGCTGAAGTTTACCTGCAACGTGTCCCGCCGCGTGGGCGTGTAGTCGAGACTGGCCTTGAGATTGACCCCTGCGGTCGCGCGAAGGCCGCTGAAGCCCAGGGCGCGGGCGTCGATCTGCTCATCGAGGGCAGTCGCGGTCAGGTCGTAGCCGAGCTGAGGCCAAAGCTTTCCACTCACGCTCGTCTCCACGCCGATCGTCCGGCTCGAGGGCAGGTTCTCCTTGGTGGTGAGCGTGACCCCAGGGGAGAGGACCTGAGTCACGTCGGTGACCGCGTCATGGCTCAGCCGGATGAACGGCGTGACGGCCAGGTCGAGCCCGCGGCGCTGGTATTCGTAGCCCGCTTCGATCGAGATGATGTCCTCGGGCAGAAGGGCCGGATTGCCCTGCCTCAGGTTATAGATGTCCTGGTAGTCGACGGCGGGGTTGAGGGCTTCGGGATCGGGCCGGTTGATGCGCCGCGACACGCTGAAATGCACGGTCCCGTCGGCCGATATCGCTCTCTGCACCAAAAGGTTGGGATAGATCCGCCAATAGGCCTGGCGCCCGCTCGCCCCGCTTGTCGGGTCGAAGGTGTGGACGAGCGTGTCCTCCACCCGCAGGCCCGCCTGAAAAGTCCACGCCCCGGGCGTGGCCTCCACGCTTCCGTAGACAGTGTGGACGTGCTGGCGATAGCGAAAGTAGCTGGTCGCCCAGGGGTCGGGAGCGGGCTGGCCGCTCACCGGATCGATCGTGTCGGAGACGTTGCCGAAGTCGTACTCGTCGTCTTCGAAGTCGTAGCCGGTTTTCAGGGTCGAGCGGCGCCCAAGTGGAAGCACCCAGTCGGCGCTCGCTTCATTGGTCACGATGTCGTTGCTGAGGCGCAGTCCGTCCTGGCTCTCGGGCGCGGGCGGAAGGTCGTAGAAGTTGTCGTACGCGTAGTGCTCGCGTTCGCGGCCGGACGTGTGCTGGACCTGGAGGGTCAAGGTCTCGCCGGCGCGGTCGAAGCTCCGCACGTAGTGCGCCTCCTCGCCGATGTTCTGATCCCATTCGTGGCCGTCGCTGATGCGCTGACTGGCAGTCAGCGGCGTCCCGTTGAACGCTGCGCCGTCGTCCGACTGGTCGAACGTCCGCTTGCCCACCAGTTCGCGGTGACTGGCCGAGACGCCGAGGCTGTCGCGGGCGTCCAGGGCGTCGTCTATGCCGAGCTTTGCGCCGAGCGACGTGCGCCGCACGTGTTCGTTGAGCGCCTGGTTGCTGACGACTGCGGTCCCCGGCGCTGCGGCGGGATCATCCAGGCGCGAAACGATGTCGCGAATACGCGCGTCGTGCCGATAGTCGATCGAGCCATGAACGCTGAGGGGACCCGAGGCGTAGGCGGCGCTGGCCGAAGCGTTCGCCCGGTCCCGCTGGCCGACGTTAGCCTGGGCCGAGCCGGTGAAGCCCGCTATAGGCCTGCGCCGGGTGACGATGTTGATGACGCCTCCCGAGCCCTCGGCCTTGAACTGGGGCGGCGGGTTGGTGAGGACTTCGATCCGAAGGATCTGCGAGGCGGGGATCTGTTGCAGGCCAAGGCCCGCGAGGGGGCCGCTCACCTCCGCCGAGGGCTTGCCGTCGATGAGGATGGTGACGTGCGGGTCGCCGCGCAGGCTTACATTCCCGTCGGCGTCCACGTCGACCGACGGTATGTCGCTGAGTACGTCCGCCGCCGTTCCCGTCGTCGCCTGCAGGTCGGCGGCCACCGAATAGACCTTGCGATCAGGGAGGGTCTGGACCGGCGGAGGCTTGGCGGTGACCACCAGTCCCGCTACGTCGGCTGGCGGCGCCGCTGGCGCGCCGGCGTCTGGGGGCTTGATCGTCTGGGCTGTGGCCGCCTGGGCCGCCAAGACACCCGCCGCAAACAGAAGATGCGGCGATCGCATCCGTCCCCCTCTGAGCGGACAGCTTAGCCGTTCATGACGTCAGTCTCTTATGGTATTCGATTCGGCTTGCAAAGCGAATATAACTATACGATTCTGTAAGGTATTAGTAATGTTGTCGCACTATGCGGAATCGAACTGTCGCCAAATCGTCATGAGGCTTTCCGATCTCTTCGGCGAGCTCGTTGGGGAGTGGCTTTCGATCCTTCCCGAAGGGACGCGGGATCGGCGAAGGGATCAGCTCGGCTGTTGGGCGAGGGGATCGGCGTGGTCTTGAGAGTCCGCCCCCCTTGCCGCCTCGGCCTTGCGCCTGGCCTCGCCGCGGCGACGAAGCGCGCGCACATAGAGGAAGGTCCAGGCGGTCAGCACCCCGGTGACGGAATAGCCGACGATCGGACTCACGATCAGGTACTGCTTGATCGTCAGCCTCAGGACCAGGAAGACCGCCACCGCCGCTTCCGCCAGCAGGCCGAACCCCCAGACGAGGGTCATGGTCGTCATCGCCCGTCGGAAACCGGCCTCGCTGCGGCGCGCCTCGAATTCGGCGAGCTGGTCGGACTGGTTGCGGCGCATGCTCGCGCGGGCGAACTCGTAGATCAAAGGGCGGCGGATCAAGGCGGAGACCACGAACGCCAGGCCGATCACCGCGGTGACGAGCCGCTCGCGCAACTGCAGGAACTTCACCGACCCGCCGCCGGCCATGGCGAGCAGCGAAAGACCGATGCCCGCCAGCACGAACATGGAGATGAAGTCCACCCGCCGGCGGCGCACGAACTCGACAATGGCCCAGATGATCGGCGGCGCCGACGAGGCCATCAGGGCATGTGCATCCCCCAGGCGCGGCTTGGCCAGATCGTAGACTATGAAGGGCAGGGCGAAGTTGACGATCATCTCGGTGGCGACGCCTGGCCCGCTGCGGCGCAGCATGGCGCCGATCCGCGCTCGGGCGCTCTCTTCGGCCATCTTGGGCTCCTCTCCGATCCGGGCAGGATAGCCGCACCCGATCGGAGTCTTCCAGGAGAAGCCGAGAGCCTGATGTGTTTGGGGGTTTGCTCCAGGGATTGTTGTCGCCGGCGGTCGGACGCATACCGCAACGGTGACGAGCGTCCTTCCCCCCCCTTATCCCCGGCCAAGAACTCGGCGCGAAGTGGCGGCGCCGCAACTGCGCCTGCGGCGCTCGATCCGCATGGTCTGGGTCATCGCCGTGGCTGTGCTGGGCGGCCTGGTGGCGACGGCTTTCGCCAAGGTGTGCGACCTCGCGATATCCTGGCAGACCCGGCTCTACCACACGGCGCCCTGGCCGACCCTGGCCCTGCTGCCCCTCGGATTCGCCCTTGCCGCCTGGCTGACGGTCCACTTCGCACCGGCAGCCTCCGGCAGCGGCATCCCCCAGGTGATGGCCGCCGCGGAGGAGCGGTGGACGGGGGGGCGCTGGAGCGGCCAACGGGTGACCTTGCGCACCGCCGTCTTCAAGTTCGTGGTTACCTTCTTTCTCCTGCTCTGCGGCGCGTCCATCGGCCGGGAGGGGCCGACCGTGCAGGTGGTCGCGGGGATCCTCCGTTCGCTGACGAGGGGACTGAAGGGCGGTCCCGGGCGCAGGGCGATCATCATCGCGGGCGGAGCCGCGGGCGTCGCCGCGGCGTTCAATGCGCCGATTGCCGGAGTGGTGTTCGCTGTTGAGGAACTGGCGCGAAAGTTCGAGGTGCGCACCCACACCACGGTGATCCTGGTGGTGGTGATCTGCGGCTTCACGTCCTACGCCCTGCAGGGCGACTACGCCTATTTCGGCGTGCTCGACCCGGGACCCGTCCAGCCATCGATCTGGCTTGCGGCGCCCCTGATCGCGGTCGCGGGGGGGTTGCTCGGCGGCGTCTTCTCGCGGTCGCTGGCCTATATGATCGGACCCAGCGACAACCCCGTGGCGCGATGGCGGCGCCTGAGGCCAGTGCTGTTCGCCTTCCTCTGCGGCCTCGTCGCCGCTCTCGTCGCCTGGATCTCCGGCGGGATCACTTTCGGGGCCGGCTACAACGAGGCCAAGTCCCTGCTGCAGGACCACCCGGGGCGGGGCTTCAGTCTCGCCGTGGCCAAGCTCGTCGCCAGCCTCGCGGCGTCCGCCTCCGGAGGCCCGGGAGGGATCTTTGCACCCGCCCTCGCGACCGGGGCCGGCATCGGGGCGGCCTTCGCCCGCAGCGGCCTCATCCACTTCGCGGGGCGAGACGCCGTTGTCCTTGGGATGTGCGCCTATCTGTCGGGCGTGGTGCAGTCCCCTCTTACCAGCGCGGTGATCCTGATGGAGATGACCCGCGCGCCCGGGCTTGTGGGCCCCCTGATGCTGACGGCCCTGCTCGCGCGCTGGGTCTCGGGATTGATCATGCCGGAGCCGATCTACCACGTGCTCTCGCAGCCCTGGCTGCCTCATCCGCCGCACCGCCACACGCAAATCTGAGCCGGGCGCGCGCCCCTCCGTCCGCCTGCGACCTTGCGCCGCAGCTTTGCCTGTGGCAGGTCGAACGCCGCTTCGACGGTCGCTCGAGCAGGGCCGTCGGACGAACGAACCACCTCAAGACTTCGAGCGACGAACTGCCCGACAACCTCTTCGATCACCGGCGTGCGCGGACAGCGCCGCCCCACCGGGTCCCGCCTACGCTCTGGCGAGCCCGCTGAAGGTCCAGCCGTGGCCAGCTTGGACAAGACCCTCGCCGGAACCCCGGACACGCCCTATGCCCGGGGCATGCGGAGGGTCGCGAGGGAGCTGGATCTGTCCGATCGCGCGGTGACCCGCGTGATCATCCTGTTTGTCGTCCTCGGCTTTATCGGCCTTCTGGCGGGCGGGGTGACCGCTGGCCTGGTCATGGTGGAGAACCAGCGGCGCATCGGATGGGTCGATCACACCTATGAGGTGGAGCGCCACATCGACCGGATGAAGCTCCAGATCGAGCGCCTCGAGTCCTCCCGGCGCGGATACCTTCTGGACGCCGATCCTTCGTTCCGCCTCGTCTTCGATGACGCCGAGGTCTCGTTGGCGCACGAGATCGCCCAACTGCGCGTCCTGACCGCGGACAATCCCGCCCAGAGGGAGAGCGTAGAGCGGCTGGATGATCAGACGACCCGGCTTCGGGTGATGCTCGGCGCATCGATGATCGCGCGCTCCCTTGATCAGACCCAAAAGGCGTTCGAGGATTTCCGCACCGACGGAAGCGTCGCCATGGCCCGCCAGACCCGCGCCGTGGGCGCGGCCATGACGGCCGAGGAGAACCGGCTGCTCGCCGCGCGCCTGGCGACCCAGCGAGGGACGGTCGCGGTATTCTACAGCGTCCTCATCGTCTCGGGGGTGCTGCTCGTCCTCGTGGCGACGGCCTCGGTTCTTCTCATCCTCCGCTATGTGCGCGCGCTTGCGACCTCGCGCGACAGTCTCAAGACGCTCAACGACACCCTCGAGCAGGCCGTGGCCGTGCGCACGCGCGATCTGCAGCGGGCGAACGGCGAGATCCAACGCTTCGCCTATATCGTCTCGCATGACCTGCGCTCGCCGCTGGTCAACGTCCTCGGGTTCACCGCAGAGCTCGAGCAGTCGGGAAGGACGATCGCCGCATTGATCCGGCGCGTCGAGGCGGAGGCTCCCCAACTGCTCGACGGCGAAGCGCGTCGCGCCATCTACGAGGACGCCCCCGAGGCGATCGGCTTTATCCGCGCCTCGACCCACAAGATGGACCGGCTGATCAACGCGATTCTGCGGCTTTCGCGCGAGGGCCGGCGGACCATCGCGCCCGAGCGGCTGGACATGGTCCGCCTGGCGCAGGGCGTCGCCGACACCATGCGCCATCGCCTGGACGAGATCGGCGCCGAGCTCACCGTGGATGCGCCGATGCCGGAGATCGTCAACGACCGCCTCGCTGTCGAGCAGATCCTTTCGAACCTGGTCGAGAACGCCATAAAATATCTCAAGCCCGGACGACCGGGCCGCATCCGCGTCAGGGGCCGCCTCGAAGTCGGTCGAGCGGTCTTCGAGGTCGAGGACAACGGGCGCGGCATCGACCCCACGGACCACGAGCGCGTGTTCGAACTCTTTCGCCGAGCCGGCGAACAGGACCAGCCTGGGGAGGGGATCGGCCTGGCCCACGTGCGCGCCCTGGCCTACCGCCTCGGCGGCGGCGTCACCTGCGAATCCGCACTGGACGCAGGCGCGATTTTCCGCCTTTCCCTGCCTGTCATCTACGTCCCGGAGACCGCCGCATGAATGGCCACCAGCCTGTCAACATCATCATGGTGGAGGACGACGAGGGCCACGCACGACTGATCGAACGGAATATCCGACGCGCCGGCATATCCAATACGGTCCATCACTTCGCCGACGGCTCCTCGGCGCTGCGCTTCCTCTTCGATCATCCCGAGGGGCCCGTGAACAACGGTCCGGCCCTGGTCCTGCTGGATCTGAACCTGCCGGACATGAGCGGCACCGACATCCTCGCCAGGATCAAGGCCGACCCCAGGCTGCGCCGGACGCCGGTGGTGGTCCTGACGACCACTGACGACAAGGTCGAGATCGAGCGCTGCTACGACCTAGGTTGCAACGTCTACATCACCAAGCCGGTGAACTACGAGAACTTCGCCGACGCCATCCGCCAACTGGGACTGTTCCTGGCGGTGATCCAGGTTCCCGAAACCGAAGGGCTCGGATGACGCCCGGCGGAAAGGTCCTCTATATCGACGACGATCCGGGGGTCAGGCGGCTCGCACAGCGTGACCTGCAGAGGCGCGGCTACATCGTCGAACTGGCGGGCAGCGGGCTCGAAGGCGTGGAGAAGGCGCGCGGGGGCGAGTTCGATCTCATCGCCGTCGACCACTACATGCCCGGCCGCGATGGTCTGGAGACACTGGCGCTGCTCCGCGAGCTGCCGCGGCCGCCGCCGGTCGTCTACGTCACCGGCTCCGAGGAGAGCCGCGTGGCGGTCGCGGCCCTGAAGGCGGGCGCGTACGACTATGTCGTCAAGACACCCGACAACAGCTTCTTCGACCTGCTCGATGTCGCCTTTCGCCAAGCATTGCACCAGGTGCGATTGCTCGAGGAGAAGGAAAGCGCGGAGACGCGCCTGAGGGCGACGAACGATCGGCTCCAGGCCATGCTGCACGAGGTCAACCACCGGGTGGCCAACAGCCTGCAGCTGGTCTCCGCCTTCGTGCACCTTCAGGCCGCCACCGTGGCCGATGACGCGGCGCGCGCAGCCCTGGAGAGCACCAAGCAACGCATCGCCGCGATCGCCCAGGTGCACCGGCGCCTCTACAGCTCGGGGGACGTCGAGCGGGTCGACATGCGCGACTATCTCGGCGCTCTGGCGGAGGAACTGGAGCAGACCTGGTCGACGCCGTCCTCGCCGCGGCGCGTACGGGTGGACGCCGCCCCGGTGAGGCTGAGAACCGACCGTGCAGTCTCCGTGGGCATCATCGTCACCGAACTGGTGAGCAACGCCTGCAAATACGCCTATTCCGACGGCGCGGCTGGCGAGGTGCGTGTCACGCTGCGCCCAGCCGACAACGGCCATTTCCAGCTCAATGTGCAGGACGACGGGCCAGGACTCCTGGCCGGAGAAGCGCCCAAGGGAACGGGCCTCGGCGGCCGCCTCATTGCGGCGATGGCCGCCTCGCTTCAGAGCGAGGTCGTGTTCGACGACGTCGCCTCCGGCGTTAGCGCCACGCTGCTGGCTGCCTGCTGAGATCGCTGGGCGCTTTCCTCATTTCGCCGGCGGAGTAGGCTGGGGGGAGACGGCGAAGGGAGCGGCGAATGGTCGAGGCCCAGAAGCGGTTCGCGGGGGGCTGTCTGTGCGGCGCTCTTCGCTACGAGGTATGGAGTGAACCGCAGGTCGCCGGCTTCTGCTATTGCGCGGACTGCCGCAAGGCTTCGGGTTCGGGGGCGATCCCGTTCATCGGGGTTTCCGCCGACCAGGTGCGCTTCAGCGGTGAGAGCGTGCAATTCCGTTCGACCTCGATCCGCGGGACCGAGGCTGTCCGCAATTCCTGCCCCGTCTGCGGCGGACTGGTGTTCGGCGGCGTAGTGGGCAAGGACACCTCCCATACCCTCTACGCCGGCTCGCTCGATGATCCGTCGATGTTCACGCCCACCATAGCCATCTTCCTGCGCGACAAGCCCGCCTGGATAATTGTCCCGGAAGGCTTGACGACGTTCGAGACCATGCCGGGCCAGGAACCGGCGGCGGGGTCTCAGCCGCCGTAGAAGAAACGCTCCTCCGCGATCTTCCCGTTCTTGATCGTGTAGAGGGCCTGTTCGTCCATATGCATCCGTTGGCCGGACTCCCGGTTGGTGACGTCCATCATGAAGTGCACGACGAACTGGTCGCCGTTCACGTACGGACCGTCGACGTCGACCTTGTGGACCTCGTGGGCCTTTTCCCACCACTCGCCCTTGGCGCGCGCAGCCGCCTTTCCGCGAGAGACGGGGTCCATTCCACCTGGGCCACCCGGTTCCACCGAAACGACGTCCTCAGCCCAATGCTTCTCGCCGCTTTCGCCGAATTTACCGGACTTGCAAAGTGCAACGAGATCATTCGCGATGTCACTGGTGTTCATGGCGCTCTCTCCCAGCGTCGCCAATTCTGACGATCGAAGAAGAACTATACGCCGGGTCGGTGACGGATTGGAGTCGACACTTCGGGCAAGGCAATGGTTGTTGGAATTTGGGCAGACGGGAGAGGAGGCGGCGAGTTTTTGCTCCCTTCTGGCGCCATCCCATTGATATGAAACTGAGACCGGTGCGTCGTGCCCAGCTGGGCCGCGTCACCGGCCAGGCCAGTCGCAGGACTTCCACGTCTCGAGCCGGCGGGAGATGCGCCGTGCGTGGCTGGCTGGCCAGTACCGGTGGCCGGCGCGAGCTTGACATCGAGCGGGAGCGGAGCGGCGATAGGACATGACCAAGACCTTGATCCGCCCCCTCAATTCAGACTCCAGCACCGTCGACCGCCTTGCTGAGATCCTCGCCGAGGTGGTCGCCGAGAACGGTTCGGTGCACTTCATGGATCCGATCCCGCATGGCGAGGCGGAGGCCTACTGGAGCGAGGCGCTCGAAGGCGCGGCGAGGGGCGACCGCGTGGTGCTCGGAGCCTTCCTGGGGACGGTTCTGGCCGGCACTGTCACCCTGTTCCTCGGCACGCCGCCCAACCAACCGTTCCGGGCTGAGATCTGGAAGCTGATGGTCTCGCCGGTGTACCGCCGTCTGCGTCTGGCGCGCGCGCTGATGAACGAGGCCGAAGCCCTGGCGCGCGAGCGGGGCCGGACCTTGCTCACCCTCGACACGGCCGTCGAGGGCGGGGCTTCCGAACTGTACGAGAGCCTCGGCTGGACAAGGGCCGGCGTCATCCCGGACTACGCGTTCAAGCCCAAGGGGGGATTGGTCGGGACCGCCATCTACTACAAGAAGGTCGGCTGACCGCCCCGCGGAGGTCTAGGTCAGCCCCCGCGACGCAACTGCAGGCTCTGCTCGCCATGCAGCGGCGAGACGAGCAGGCTGTCGCTCCAGCGGCCAAAGGTCATCACCGTCTGGCCGCCGCCGTCGATGAGCTTCATTCCATGATCCGTGGGAGCCCACGCCGCCGGCGTGGCCGCAAGGGCGTGTTCGCATGAATTTCGGGTGCTCAGGCGATAGCCCTGGGCGATCTTTTCGCGCCCGAGCGTGATCACGCACAGCGACATGCCATCCTTCTCGAGCGTCCACGGCCCAGCCGCTTCGGAGAGCGCCAGCGGCTTGCCCGCCATCTGATCGCGCTCGGCCGTCGCAGTGGTGTTTTGGGCGGAGGCCAGGCCGCTCATGAGGATTGCCGCGGCCACGCCGGTCGCGAGGATCGATGGTCTCATCGATGCGTCTCCTTCGATCCCCGACGTTGCGAAAAACGCCCGATCTCTTGCTGGCGTTGCCAAAGGCCGCTCCGCCGGCTGACAACCGCCGCACCGGGCGCCTATAGATCCGCCGACGATCCGGGGTGGAAAGGAAGCAGGCTTGGGAAAGCTTTGGTGTGTCGCGCCGCAGGGCGACCGTTGCGGAGAAGCGGCGACGTGGGCGGCGGAGGAACGCGCCCTCTACTGGTGCGACGTCAACCGCTACCTCGTCCATCGCATCGGGCCTGACCGGTCGGTGCGGAGCTGGTTCTTCGATGAACCCGTGGTGGCGCTGGCCCAGACCACCGACCCGGGCGAATGGATCGTCGCCCTGGGCTCGCGCTTGATCCTCTGGCGACCCGCGGATGACTCGCGCCGCGAGCACGGGTTCCGCTGCGACGACTGGCCGGAGGCGCGCCTCAACGACGGCCGCGCGGCGCCCAACGGCGACTTCTGGATCGGCTCGATGGGCCACAACATCGGCCCCGACGGCCAGGCGCGCGAGTGTGCTCCCGGTCTTGGCCTGCTCTGGCGCGTCCGCCCGGACGGGACCGCGACGGTGGAGAAGCGTGGGCTGGGCATCTCCAACACCGTCTGTTGGTCGCCAGACGGGCGCACCTTCTATTTCGGCGACAGCTTGGCGAACACGATCTGGGCCTACGACTACGACCCCCAGACAGGTGAGATCGCCAACGAGCGGCCCTTCTTCACCGGCTTCGATCGCGGCGGACCCGACGGGTCGGCCGTCGACAGCGAAGGGCGGCTCTGGAATTGTCGCTTCTACGGTGGCTGCGTGGTGTGCGTCGCGCCGGACGGCGAGATCGAGCACGTGGTCGACATGCCCGCGCGCGACATCACCACCTGTGCGTTCGGCGGCGAGGATCTCAAGACGCTGTACATCACCACCGCCGGTATGATGAACCACGACGGCGATCGGCTGGCCGGCTCGCTCTTCGCGCTTGAAACCGACGCGCCGGGCCTCGAGGGCTACCGCGCGCGGGTCGATCTGCTGGAGGCCGTGAGGTGAGGGTTCCCGAGGCGAAGCTGGCGGAGGTCTGGGACCGCGGGTTTACCGTCGTCGAGGGCTTCCTCGACGCGGAGACCCTGGCTGCTGCGCAGGCCGGGCTGTGGGATATCTACCCGAGGCCGGAGGCCTATTTCGCCGATCCCTCGGCCTATCCACGCTTCGCGCGAAGCCAGTTCTCCGGGCTGCGGTTCTTCCCGTACGCCAATGCAGCGCTCGACAGCCTGCCGGTCTATCCGGACCTCGTGGAGGCGGCCGAGCGGTTCCTCACCTCCCCGGACATCGAGATCTACAAGATCGAGCTGTGGGCCAAATACGCGGGCGCGGTGAACTACGATCAGCGGCATCACCGCGACTTCGGCAATCACACCCTGGTCGTTCCGCGGCTCGACGGGGTCCACACCCAGATGACGACCTTCATCCTGCTGTCGGACGTGACCGAGCTCGACGGTCCGACCAAGCTGGTGCCCCTGGAGCACACGCGTGACCTTCCCCTGCATCCCCGGCAGCTGGAAATGGGCGAGCTCTTCGACAAAGAGGTCGCGGCCACGGCGCCGGCCGGCTCCCTGATGATCTACAAGACAGACGTCCTGCACCGCGGTTCGGACTTTGGAGCGCCGGGGCGTTCACGGTTCGCCATGCTGGTCGATTTCACGCAACGCGGCTGGCGGTGGAACGGCAAGATGAGCTGGCCCGACCATGCCGAGAAACCTGGCTTCGTGCAGGCGATGGTGCGGATGACGCCCCGCCAGAGAGACCTGTTCGGCTGGCCGCCGGCCGGCAGCGACTACTGGACGCCCCAGACGCTGCGGGATGTTGCCGCGCGTTACCCTGGCATGGACATGACGCCGTATGAGGTGGGCGTCGCCGCGCCCGCCAGCGCGCCGTGAACGGCAAGCCCCCACAGCCCGCGGGGGGCTTCCGCCTGCGATCGCGCGCCTGGTTCGACAATCCAGCCAATCCGGACATGACTGCGCTCTATCTCGAGCGCTACCTGAATTACGGCCTGAGCCTCGACGAACTGCGCTCGGGCAAGCCGATCATCGGCATCGCCCAGACCGGCTCCGACCTCAGCCCCTGCAATCGTCATCACCTGGTCCTCGCCGAGCGGGTCCGCGAGGGCATCCGGACCGCAGGTGGCATCGCCATCGAGTTCCCGGTCCATCCGATCCAGGAAACCGGGAAACGGCCGACCGCCGCCCTCGACCGGAACCTGGCGTACCTCGGGCTGGTCGAGGTGCTCTACGGCTATCCCCTCGACGGCGTCGTCCTCACTATCGGCTGCGACAAGACCACCCCCGCCTGCCTGATGGCCGCGGCCACCGTGGACCTGCCGGCGATCGCCCTCTCTGTCGGGCCGATGCTCAACGGCTGGTTCCGCGGCCGGCGGACAGGCTCGGGCACGATCGTGTGGCAGGCGCGCCAGATGCTGGCGGCCGGGGAGATCGACGAGGCGGGCTTCATCGAACTCGTAGCCTCGTCCGCCCCGTCCACCGGCTTCTGCAATACGATGGGCACGGCCTCGACGATGAACAGCCTGACCGAGGTCCTGGGCATGAGCCTGCCCGGCTCGGCGGCGATCCCTGCGCCCCATCGGGACCGGCAGGAAATGGCCTATCGCACGGGCCTGCGCATCGTCGACATGGTCAAGGAGGACCTGCGGCCCTCCCGGATCCTGACGCGCGAGTCCTTCCTTAACGCGGTGGTGGTCAACAGCGCCCTGGGCGGCTCGACCAACGCCCCGATCCACCTCGTCGCCCTGGCCCGGCACATCGGCGTCCCGCACGTGCTGCAGGACTGGGAGGACTTCGGCCGTCACGTGCCCCTGCTGGTCAACCTGCAGCCGGCCGGCGAATACCTCGGGGAGGACTTCCACCGCGCCGGCGGCGTCCCCGCGGTGGTCAATCAGCTCATCGAGGCTGGGCTGATCCACGGGGACGTCCTCACAGTCACCGGACGCACGCTCGCGGAGAACAACCTGGGTCGCACCATACTGGACGATGACGTCATCCGGCCGTTTGACCGCCCGTTGAAGGCGGAGGCCGGGTTCGTCGTGATGTCGGGTAACCTCTTCGACAGCGCGATCATGAAGACGAGCGTGATCTCGCCCGAGTTCCGCGACCGCTATCTCAGCGATCCGGCTCATCCCGACGCGTTCGAAGGTCGGGCGATCGTGTTCGACGGGCCCGAAGACTACCACGCGCGGATCGATGATCCGGCGCTGGGTGTCGACGAGCGGTGCATTCTCGTCATGCGGGGAACCGGACCGATCGGTTATCCCGGCGGGGCGGAGGTGGTGAACATGCGGCCCTCCGCCGAGCTCATAAAGAGAGGGGTGCATGCGCTCCCCTGCATCGGCGATGGCCGGCAGTCGGGGACTTCGGGTTCGCCATCTATCCTCAACGCTTCGCCCGAGGCCGCAGCCGGCGGAAACCTGGCCCTGCTGCGAACCGGCGACATGATCCGCGTTGACCTGAACGGGCGAAAGGTCGACGTGCTGATCGCTGACGCGGAGCTGGCTGAACGCCGCCGCGCGCTCGATGGGGCGGGAGGTTACAGCTATCCCCGCAGCCAAACCCCCTGGCAGGCTCTGCAGAGGATGGACGAGGGGCAACTGGGAACCGGCGCCGTGCTTGAGTCGGCCGTTGCCTTCCAGCGCGTCAGCGAGACGATGGGTCTGCCGCGCGACAACCATTGAGATCCGCGCCGGCTTGGGACGAACCGGCGGACTGAACCTCGCCATCGCCGCTTCCCCGCCACCCCGGCTTCTGGCTTAACGGGAAAAACAGCGGGAGAGCGCGATGGACACCCTGCACCTTGTCGACCCCGAGCTTCGCCCGTTGCTCGAGGCGTTCCCCTCCTTGAACCTGTCAATGGAATCGCTCGCCGAAACCCGTGAGCGGGTCTTTCCCATGCCCGAGCCGGACCTCTCGAAGACCACCCAGGAACAGATGACCGCGCCGGGGCCCAGCGGCGCGCCCGACGTGGAGGTCCTCGTCTATCGTCCCAAGGCGGTCAGCGGTCCGCTGCCGTGCATCTATCATATCCACGGGGGCGGCTATGTGCTCGGCAAGGCGAAGAACCAGGAGCCGGCGCACCGCCTCGTCTCCGGCGGTCTTGGCTGCGCGATCGTCTCGGTCGAGTACCGGCTCGCGCCTGAGACGCCTTTCCCGGGCCCGGTTGAGGACTGCTACGCCGGTCTCGCCTGGACCTTCGCCAAGGCGGCCGAACTTGGCCTGGATACGAGCCGGATCGGCGTGATGGGCGAGAGCGCCGGCGCAGGACTCGCCGCCGCCCTGGCCCTCCTGGCCCGTGACCGCGGCGAATACGCCCTGGCTTTCCAGCACCTCATCTATCCGATGCTCGACGACCGGACCTGCGAGCATCCGGATCCCCATCCGCACACCGGCGAATTCATCTGGCACGCGCACAACAACCGTTTTGGCTGGTCGAGCCTGCTTGGTCACGAGCCGGGGCGAAAGGGAGTCTCTCCCTATGCGGCGCCGGCGCGGGCGGAGGATCTGTCGCGCCTGCCCCCGACCTTCATCAGCACCGGGGCTCTCGACCTCTTCCTCGAAGAGGACCTGGAATACGCGCGGCGGCTCGTGCGGGCGGGCGTGCCGACGGAGCTGCACGTCTATCCGGGCGCCTTCCATGCCTTCGACATGGCCCCCGACGCCGCTATCGCCCAACAGGCCCGCCGGGACAGCCGTGAGGCGCTTGCGCGGTTCACGCGAGGCTCGAGCAAACCCCGTTCAGCCGGAACCGTCTGAACGAGGATGATTTGCTCCAGATTCAAAGGTGTAGAGCCTGATTCAGCGTTTGCATCTCTTCCGTGCAAACGCATCAGGCTCTAGGGATACGCTTGGCGCCAAGCCCGCGTCCGCCAATCCATGGATCAGATGAACCGGTCCCTTTCCTGCCTCGCCGGCGGCGCGAGCTTCTGCCTCGCCGCCGCGAGCGCTCTCTCCGCGATTGCGGCGTCGGACACCGATCTGCGCATCAACCAGATTCAGGTGATCGGCACCCATAACAGCTACCACGCCGGCCTTACCCCGGGGGTCGCCAAGCTATTGCAGGCGACCAACCCCAAGGCCTTCGACGGCCTGGACTACAGCCATGGGGACCTTACGGCGCAATTCGACCACGGCATCCGACAGGTCGAGCTCGATATCTATGCGGACGCCAAGGGCGGTCGATTCGCCCGTCCGTTCGGCGCGACCTTGAACACCGGCGGCCTCGCCGCCTTCGATCCGCAAGGCGTGATGTCGAAGCCCGGCTTCAAGGTGATGCACGTCCAGGACATCGACTACGTCAGCAATTGCCAGCCGTTCACCGCCTGCCTGAGCGCCATCCGCGCCTGGTCTCGGGCGCACCCACGCCACGCGCCCATCTTCGTGCTGGTGGAAACCAAGACCCAGCCGCCGATACCGGGCGTGCCCGGGATGGCCGCCCCCGAGGCCTTCACCGCTGAAACGCTGGATGCGCTGGATGCGGAGATCCGCTCGGTGTTTCCCGCCGGCGAGCTGATCACGCCCGACCAGGTGCGCGGTCGCCACGCGACACTCGAGGATGCCGTGCTTCACGGCGGCTGGCCGACGCTCAAGTCGGCCCGCGGCAAGCTCGTTTTCCTTCTGGACCAGCAGAACGTCACCGACACCTACCGCACTGGCCATCCGTCGCTCGCCGGGCGCGTACTCTTCACCAACGCCACGCCGGGTCAGCCGGATGCGGCTTTCGTGGAAGAGAACGAAGGCGCCCCGGACGTCATCGGCGACCTGGTCAAGCGCGGTTATCTGGTGCGTACGCGTTCCGACGTCGACACCAAGGAGGGACGCTCCGGCGATACGACGCTGCGGGACAAGGCCTTGAGCAGTGGCGCGCAGATCGTCAGCACGGACTATCCCTGGTACGAACCATCGCGCTGGACGAACTATTCGGTCAGCCTACCCGGCCACACGCCGGCGCGCTGCAATCCGGTGAATGCCCCACGCAGCTGTGTCGACGCCGAGGTGGTCGGCGTGCCGGCGGCGCCGTGACGGATAGGGATGGCGGCAGGGGCGCTCAGTGATGGGTGTCCCTACCGCCATCCGTGTTCCCTACGGCTTGTCGCCAAAGGTCGAATCCACCGCCACGGCGATGCACGTATTGGCGAAGCGGGGCAGCAGGAAGATCCGCTTGTTGTTGCGATCAAACATGATCTTCGCATTGAGCATCGGCGTCGACACGCTCCCGTCCTCCATTATGCGCTGAGCCGCGTCGCAATTGGTGGCGAGGGGGAAGATCTGCAGGGTCACCCCCATCACACGAACCGCCGCTGGAGTTGCGGGCGACTAGCCAGGCGGGAGCATCGTCTCCAGCGCTGTCGCAAACGTTCCGCGCCAAGCGGCGTGATCGTGACCGCCCGCGAATTCCTGGTAGGTGACGTCGTAGCCCTTGGCCTCCAGCACCACCTTCATCCGGCGGTTGGGCTCGATCATCCGGTCGTCGGGCTCCATCAGTCCGATCTCCATCCAAACACGCAGGGGGAGACTCGGCGCCTTTGCGTACTGGTCGATCAGCCACTCGTGGCCACAGTTCTGCGCGGCCTGGGGCTTTCCCATTTCGAAGCCAGGCCCCCACCAGAGCGAGGCGGACTGGCTGATCACATTGCCGAACAGATGGGGCAGCCGAAAGCCCATCCAGAACGAGGCAAGTCCCCCGTAACTCAGGCCGGTGACATAGCCGTCGCGCGGGTCATCAGAGACGGCATAGTTCTGGCGCACCCAGGGCAGGAGTTCCGTCTCGATGGACCGCGCGAAGTCCTCGCTGCACGGCAACTCCTGATTGCGCGACGTGTCAGTCGCGTTGTCGACGAAGACGGCGATCAGCGGCGCGATGCGCCCCTCTGCCAGCAAATTGTCCAGGATCCGGTGGGTGGGCGTGAGCGAAAGCGCCGCGCCGCCGTCGAAGGCGACGAGCACCGGATAGGCGCCCTTGCGGGCCTCGTATCCCGGCGGCGTGTACACCCAGACCCTGCGTTCGTTGCCCATCACCTCGCTACGGAAGAGGCTGCGGTCTATGTGGCCTCGCGGGACGTCGACGCGCTTGTCGACCACCGTCTGGCTCGGCGCATCGGGCAGCGTCAAGATGGACGCGATGTTGTCGGGCAGGCCTTCGCCCGCGCGGCTCGCGAAGAACTCGCGGTGGTACGGGTCCGGCGCGGGTTGGTGGGCGCCAACGAACGCCAGCAACGCCCGCCAGGACGTCTCGCCGGCGCTGCGCCAGGAGATCGGCGGCATGTCGGGCGCGAAGCTGTAGGTGGCGCGCACGTCGTTTCGGTAGCGGAATGACGCATGGCAGACATTCGTCCCGGCGATGCGATCCATCACATTGTCCACCGCATCGCCGAAGCCTGGCTGAACCACCACGTGCTGCGCCTCGCCGTCGATGGGGTAGACATAGGTGACGAGGCTGTGGTCCGGCCTTTCAGGGTCGGTCTCGATCAGCGGCGCTCGCTCGCGGGCCACCCGTTCCCAGAAGGCGGCCTCGCCGCCGGGATCGGCCCGAAGTTCAGCGAGCCAGGGATGGAGGTGGTCGACGAGCCGCTCTGCGATGGTCATTGGCGAACTCCCTGTTGGGGTTCAGCCTGACATTCGCAGCTTCAGCTTTCCACAAGTTCCGTTCGCTACCGCCCAACAAGGACTGGCTTCATCGCGTCGGAAGCTGGCGCCGACTCCTCAGTCTCGCCGCCGCCCATGGCGAGGTAGAAGTCCACAGTCGCCAGGTAGCGGCTGGTCCGCGCCTGGACGAGGCCGAGCTCGGCCAACTGGCGCAGGCGCTGCGCGTCCAACACCTGGACGATGCCGGCATTGCCGGCGCCATAGCCGAGACGCGTCAGCCGCAGCGCGGCGTCGGCCGAGGTGAGCGCGGCTTCCTGGGTGCGGACCTCATCGGCGCTGTTGGAGAGGGCGTGCAGAGTGTCGGCCACCTGGCGGAACGAGGTGAGCACGGTCTGCTGGTACTGGGCGTAGGACGCGCGATACTCATCCTCCGCCGCGCGCTTGCCTGCGTGGAGGGCTCCGCCGTGGAAGATCGGAGCCGACACGCCGCCGATCAGACTCCAGGCCGCCCCGGCCGGGCCCTCCAGCAGGCCCTGTTCGGCGACCGTGGCGCTGAGTGTGAACCGCGGATAGAGATCCGCCGTAGCGACGCCGATCGCCGCGCTCGCCGCGTGCAGCCGGGCCTCGGCCGCCCGGATGTCCGGGCGCTGGCGGACCAAGGCCGAGGGCACGATCAGCGGCAGGTTGGCCGGGAGGGTGAAGCGATCGAGATCGAAGTCGGGCGCGGACCAGTCGGCCGGGGCCTTGCCCACCAGGATCGGCAGCGCATCCTGGGCCGCATTCAGGTCCTGCTGCAAGGGAGGCAGGAGGGTGCGGTCGTGGTCCAGTTGGCTTTGGGCAGTCGTGACATCGATCTCTGAGGCCATGCCCGTGGCGTGGGCGGTCTTGACCAGGTCGAGCGTCCGCGTGTCCGACTGCAACACCTCGTGCACGACGTCGATCTGGGCTCGGATGGAGGCGATCTGAAGCGCCTCGGTGACTGTGTCCCCGGTGACCTCGAGCCGGGTCGCCTTCAGCGCCTCGCGCACGACAGCGGCGCTGGCCGAGGCCTGCTCGATGGAGCGATGCACCCCGCCGAAGACATCGGGATCGTAGCTGACAGTCCCGCCGGCCGAGTAGGCGCCGAAACGCGGAAAGGTGAAGGCCTCCGGCCCCAGGAACATGGCGCCGTACTGGGTCCCACCGACGCTCGCGGCGGCGTCGATCTGAGGATAGAGGCCGCCGCGGGCGACGCGGATCTGCTCCATCGCCCGCGACAGGTTCGCCTGAGCCGCTGCAAGGGTCTGGTTGTTGGCCGCAGCCAAAGCCACCGTCTGGTTCAGGCCGGGCGAACCGAACCTCGTCCACCAATCCGCGGGCGCCTGCGCCGCCGGAGCCACTGTCTGCGTCGGCTGGTCCGGACCCGCCCGGTCGTCGCTGGCGACGGGTCCCGATGTGTAGGTCCGCTCCGTCGGCGACGCCGGCGGCGTGAAATTCGGGCCCACCGCGCATCCAGCAAGCGCCGCCGTGGCGAGCAACGTCAGGCTCAGACGCCGCACAGCGCGTCCATCTTGCCCAAGACTCAAACCAGTCTTCTGAACCATTTCAGTGCCCCGCCGCGCCAGATTCGGTCTTTGACCGCTTCAGGAAGAAGATCGACAGCAACGCCATGCCGAGCAGGGCGCTCTGCAGGATGATCGCGTCGCTGAACGCCATGATCGACGCCTGTTTCTGAACCGACCGGCCCACGGCGACGACCGCCTCATGCCAGGCGAACGCCGGGTCGCTGACGCCGCGGGACATGAACATGTGCGCCAGCTTCGCCAGCCGGATCCGGGTCGCCGCATCGAGCATCGAGACCTGCGAGGTGAGGACGACCGAATGGAAGTGCTCGCGCGCCGTCATCACGGTCTGCAGCACGGCGATGCCGATCGCACCGCCAAGATTGCGGAACATGTTGAACAAGGCCGACGCCGAGCCGGCGTGTTCTCGCTCGATGCCGGCGACGGCGATGGCCGAGAGCGGCGTCATCACCAGGGCCTGGGCCACGGCCCGGACGAGGCTGGACCAGACGAACTGCGGTCCCGAAAAGTCTCCCGAGAGAGGCGAAGCGAGCAGGCTGCCGAAGATGAACAGCAGATAGCCGACAGTCGCCATCCGCCGCGGGTCGAAGCGGGCCATCATCTTGGGCACAAGCGGAAGGATCAGAAGCTGGGGTACGCCGATCCAGATCAGCACTTCGCCGATCTGTTCGGCGTCATAACCCTGGATACGCGCCAGATAGACCGGCACGATGTAGAGCCAGCCATACATCGAAAAGCCGAAGAAGAAGTTCGCGATCGAGCTCAGCCCGAAGTTGCGCCGCGCGAGCAACCGCAGGTGCAGCAGCGGAGCCTTCCGGGTGAACTGGACGATCACGAAGCTGACCAGGGCGACGGCCGAGACGATGCTCATCCGGATGATGAACTTCGAGCCGAACCAGTCGTCTTTCTCGCCTTCCTCCAGCACCGTCTCGAGCGCGCCGAGGCCCACCGCTATCGTCGTTATCCCGAGCCAGTCGCCGCGCCGCAGCAGGTCCAGTTGAAGCGGCTCCGGCTCCAGAGACACCCAGAGCATGGCGAACATCACCGCACCGGGCAGGATGTTGATGAAGAAGATGGACTGCCAGCCGAAGGTGTCGTTGCAGAAGCCCCCTATCACCGGGCCGATCGACGGGGCGAAGATCGCCGAGATCGCGTAGATCGACAGGCCGATGGCGTGCTTCGACGGCGGCAGCTTGGTCATGATGATCGTAAAGGCGAGCGGGATGAGCACGCCGCCGGCGAACCCCTGCAGGGCGCGCGCGACGATCATTTCGGGCAGGTTGGTGGTGAAGGCGCAAACGACGGTGAGGATCAGGAACAGGACGGTGTTCACCAGCAGGTAGATCCGCACCGAGAACACCCTCGCCAGCCATCCGCTGATCGGGATGACGATGATCTCGGCCACGAGGTAGGCGGTGGTGATCCAGCCGCCCTCGTCCACCCCGGCGCCGATCGCCCCCTGGATGTCGGCCAGCGACGAGCTGACGATCTGGATGTTCAGGATCGCCAGGAACGCCCCGAGCGCCGCGCCGACCACCGCTATCCAGGTTTTCAGCGAGACGGCGTCGCGCGGCGGGGCAATGAGCCTCGGCGCAGCCTCGAGGGTGGGAGCGGCCAGGCTCACGCCCGTCCACCCTTCGTATCGATCGATGCGTTGACGGACATGCCCGGGCGCAGGCGGCCCGACAGCGCGTCCTTGCCGTCGAATACGATCTTCACCGGGATCCGCTGGACGATCTTGGTGAAGTTGCCGGTGGCGTTGTCGGGCGGCAGCAGGGCGAACTCCAGGCCGCTCGCCGGGGCTATGCTGTCGACGCGCCCCACGATGTCGTCGCCGGGAAAGGCGTCGACCTTGATGCGGGCGGGCTGACCGCGCGCGACGCGGGTGAGCTGCGTCTCCTTGTAGTTCGCGACGACGTACACCTTCTGCAGCGGCACCAGGGCCATGAGCTGCGTGCCGGCCTGCACGTACTGGCCGACCCGAACCGTGCGCGCGCCCACCGTTCCGTCGATAGGCGCGGTGATCGTGGCGTAGCTCAGATTGAGTTGGGCCTGGCCGAGGGCGGCCTGGGCGTGGGCCAGTTGCGCCTGGGCCAGGTCCCGCTGGGCCGTGAGCACCCTGGTCTGCTCACGCGCGTCCGCTGCGGCGGCGACCAGGCGCGAGAGATTGGCGGACGTCTCCTGCACGTTCGTGGATGCCGTGTCCGCCTGTTCGACCGTGCCGTAGCCGACTTCGGCCATCTTCTGCCTGCGGCTGTCGTCACGCCTGGCCAGCCCGAGCGAGGCGCGCTGGGCGGCGACGCTGGCGTCCGCCTGCTGGATCACCGAGCCCTGGGCGGTGATCTGGGCGTTCAGGTTGGCGACGGCGGCCGCCGCGGCCGAGACATTGGCTTTCGCCTCGTCCAGAGCCTGCCGGAGGTCGCGATCATCGATCACGGCGAGCGGCTGGCCTGCCTTGACTGTCTCGTTGTCGTTCACCAGCAGCCGGGCGATATAACCGGAGACTTTCGGCGCAATCGCGCTGGAATCAGCCTTCACATAGGCGTCGTCGGTCGACTGAACGAAACGACCGGTCGTCCAATAGTAGGCTCCGCCCGCGCCGGCGGTGCACAATACGGCCACGACCGCCGCCGCGACGGCGATCCGGATCGCCATCACCTTTGGGGTGATCCTGGTTGCATCTCGCGGAACATCGTCCTTTCGCGAGACGTCTCGGATCGCGGGCGTCGTCCGCTCAGCGGTCGTCATCAGCAGCTTCCTTTGGATAGTCGGCCGGGTCCCCTGATCTGGCGCCCCCTACCTAGGCTGCGGCCGTGCGAAGCGGCGCCCTTCCGTTCCGGATGGGAACCTTTTGGAAATCGGAAGGATGTCGGCGGACGGCCTGGGCGCGCCGGTTTGTTCGGCGTCTGATGTTTACGCCTGTCACGACGCGTCGACGGGAATAGCGTCGGTCAGCCACTCCGCTCGCCTCCCCGCTGGTCGGGGCGAGCTACGCCTTTCGGCATAGAGTCGGGCGTTTTCGGCGCTGCCGCCACCCTTGCGGCCGCCTTTTCCCAGACCTGATTGGAAGGCCCGGCCGCGCGTCTTTGCGCACCCAGCGAAAATCGGCGGCAGCATCGCCTAAGCGGGCTGCGTTTCTTCATTCGATACTGTGCGGCGCCCTCTGCCTTGCCAACTACGGGGGCGCCTCGGCGTCGGACCAGAAGACACGGCCGATGCGCCGATCGCGCGGTGGTGTGACGACGCCTGCGGGCAGCATGGCGATCCCAGGGGCCGCCGCGGCGCCCGAGTCCGTACCGCTGAATCCGAGCGGCGCTCCAGCCCTCTGATTTGCCAGGCTTTCTTTCAACGACCCGGTTGCGGCTTCCGCCACGCTACGCCTGCAGGCCGGCCCCGCCTATCACCAGAGGCGTAGGCCGACGCCCCTAGGGCGAATGCGGCAAGGCTCCGCCACGGGACATATCGGACTGGTCGATCCGGAGACGCGCCGGGGCATGGAACGCGGGCATCTTGTCGGTGCGGGTCAACCTTGTAGGAGTTCGCGCCGTGGGACTTAGCTACGCCGTCGCAAAACCCATAGATCGTCCGGCGCCGCGTTCCGACGACCTCAGGCTCGAGGCGTCGCGCGGCATGGACGAGGGCTGGGATACGCCCATCCTGATCTGGTCATCCCAAACGCCGTTCGAGAGCCGCAGCCCTCCGCGCGGCTATCATACGCTGACCGTGCGGCTCAGCGGTTCGCGCGGCCTGTCCTTCCTGGACTCGGGCGGTGTCTGGCGGCCCAAGCCCCTGGGGGCGGCCCTCGTGATACGCCCGGCGGAAATGCCCAGCGGTCTGTCGGGCGCAAATCCCGTCCGCTACGCGGACATCTGCCTGCCGGTCGATCTGACCCGTCAGCTGTGCTCCGCGCTCTTCACAGAGTGCGACTCGATCCGCCCGTTCGGGGCGCATCTGGTCTTCTGCTCCGATGACCGTCTGTGTGCGGAGGCGACCGCCCTGGTCGAACGCGCCCTCGACGAGCGCAATCGCCCGACGCGGTTCGAGATGAACGCGCGCGCACACCTCTTCGCGCTGGAGCTGCTCCGGCGGCATTCGCCGCTCTCGCCGAGTTGCGAGAAGTGGTCGGGAGGGCTCGCGCCCTGGCAGGCTCGCCGGACCGAGGAGCTGATGCTCAAGAACCTGGCGGAGGACCTGCGCCTGGCGGACGTCGCCGCGGCGTGTGAACTCTCGGCGGCTCACTTCTCCCGCAGCTTCCACAAGACGTTCGGGGCGCCGCCCTACCGCTGGCTGCAGACGCGCCGGATCGAGCGGGCCAAGGCGCTGCTCGGCGACACCAAGCGCCCGCTGGCCGAGATCGCGCTCGAGTGCGGTTTCACCGAGCAGAGCCACTTCACCAAGGTCTTCACGCGCCTGGTGGGCGTCAGTCCCGGAGCCTGGCGGCGTCTGCGGCGGGACTGATCCGCGGCGCCGCGATCCGCGGCGCTCGCGCCTGAGCGGGCTGATGCGCCGGGGTTCCGCGTGCGCCGGTCGCTGGCGCCTATATGTCGAAAGTCGTAGCATTCCCGCTGCGCGGGGGATCAGCAGCGGGCGTGGCGAAGGCGGTCAGCCGCCGGGCCGCTGGTGGTCGGAACCTGGTGAGAGGATATGAGCGCGCACTATGACCACTGACGCAGATCCAAAGGCCTGTCGGATCGCGGTGGCGGACGATCATGCTCTCTTCCGCCGCGGCGTGGTCGCCGTGATCGAGCGGGAGAGCGGCCTCGAGGTCGTGGCGGAGGCGAGTGACGGGGAGGAGGCCGTCGCCTGCTATCGCAAGCACCGGCCGGACGTCATGGTGCTCGACCTCCTGATGCCGAGGCTCGACGGCTTCGAGGCGATGCTGCGGATCCGGCATATGGATCCGGCCGCGAAGGTCGTCATGCTGACGACCTATGACACCGATGAGGACATTAACCGGGTGCTGGGCGCCGGGGCCAAGGCCTACCTTCTGAAGGACGCCACAGGGGCCGAGCTGGTCCGTTGCATCCGGGACGTGCACGCGGGGAAGACCCGCGTGGCTCCGGAGATCGCGGCGAAGCTCGCCGAGCGTTTCACCCAGGCCCAGCTTACGGTGCGGGAGCTCTCGGTTTTGCGCCTCGTCGCGGAGGGGCTGAACAATCGCGCTATCGGAGAGCGGCTCCGGATTTCGGAGGGCACCGTCAAGGTGCACGTCGCCCACCTGTTCGACAAACTCGGCGCCACGAGCCGGACCGACGTCGTCGCCACCGCCGTGCGCAAGGGCCTGGTCCGGATGAATTGACCGAGCCCTGGCCGTACACGGCTCCTGGGCTTGTGGCCGGTCAACGAAATGAAAGCTTGTCAAAGTGGCGGATGAGATCAGCGACCTGCGGCTGTTCGTGCGGATGGTGGCGGCCGGTAGCCTCGCGGAGACTGCGAGACGACTGAACAGCTCCTTGCCCGCCATGAGCCGGCGACTGGCGATGATGGAGGCGCGGCTGGGCGTTCGACTGATCGAACGGAGCTCGCGCCGCTTCGCCGTGACGGAGGAGGGCGGGCTGCTCTATGAGCGCGGCCTCGCCCTGATCAAGGAACTCGACGAGACCGAAGCCGAGGTCAGCGCCAAGGTGAGGACGCCGCGCGGCCATCTGCGCGTAGGCGCGCCGATGCAGATCGGGCGACGTCGGCTGGCGCCCCTGGTTGGCGAGTTCGTGGAGCTCTATCCGGCGATTTCAGTCGAGTTCGTGTTGAGCGACTCGCGCTTCGACCTCATCGGCGAGGAATTGGACATCTGCATCCAGGTGGATCCGCCGACAGACGGGAACGTGGTCGTGCGGCCGCTGCTGTCCAGCCGGCGGGTCGCCTGCGCCACGCCCGAATACATCGCGCGCTTCGGCGCGCCCGAACGACCGGATGACCTGACCAAGCATGACTGCATCCGTCTGATCCGCGGCAGGCATATCTTCCACAACTGGCTGTTTGAAGAGGGCGGAGTCCGCCGCCAGATCCAGGTGAGCGGAAGACTCTCGAGCAACAGCGCCGAGGTCACGCACAGATGGGCTCTCGCCGGCCGCGGCATAGTCCTGAAGGCCCTCTGGGATATTGAGGATGATCTGAGCTCGGGACGCCTGGTGGAAGTCCTCGCGCCCTACGCGTGTGATGACATCAAACTCCACTTGACCTACGCCACACGAAGTCACCTGCCGCTGCGCCATCGGGTGTTCATCGATTTTATGGCGGCTGCGCTCAAACAGTCAGCTCATCCGGGCGAGACGCATCTCGAACCCGTGGACGCGGGCTGACATCGGCGCAGGAAGAGGTTCCGGCCCAGACCGCGCGTCCCGGGTTGCGCCCGGGTATGTATGACGACATACATATTTCTGCGACGGCGCGTCGAGAAAAGAACTAGAGGAGGGTTGTCCGGTGAAGGCTGCGGTCTACTACGAAAATGGCGGGCCAGACGTATTCCGCTATGAGGAGGTCGCCGACCCCATCTGCCATCCCAAGGGGATCCTGGTGCGGGTGGAAGCCGTCAGCATCGAGGGCGGCGACGTCCTGAACCGGTTCGGCGGGGCGCTGGTCACCCATCCGCATGTCGTCGGCTACCAGGCTGGCGGCGAGGTCATCGAGGTCGGCGAACAGGTCACGCAATTCAAGGTCGGCGACAAAGTCGCCACCTGCGCTGCATTTGGATCCCATGCCGAACTCCGCTCGGTCCCGGCCCGCGGGGCGTGGCGCGTTCCCGACGGCTTCGATGTCGGCAAGGCGTCGGTGATCCCGGTGGCGTTCGGCACGGCGGACGACTGCCTTTTCGAATTCGGCCACCTAAAGGCGGGTCAGACGGTGCTCGTGCAGGCTGGCGCGAGCGGTGTCGGCGTGGCGGCGATTCAGCTGGCGAAACGGGCGGGCGCGAGGGTCCTGGCGACTGCCTCCAGCGACGAGCGCCTCGCAAGGCTCAGGGACCTCGGGCTCGATCACGGCATCAACTACGCCACCAGCGACGTCGTGCGCGAGGTCATGCGCCTGACGGACAACAAGGGCGTGAACCTGGTGGTCGATCCGGTCGGAGGCTCGACCCTGCAATCGTCCATCCGCTCGCTGGGCTATCGCGGGCGGGTCTCGATGGTCGGCGGCGCCGGACGCGAGGCCATGAAGGTCGATGTTTCCTCGCTGATGGGCGGCAATCAGGTGCTCCAAGGCGTCTTCCTCGGCGCCGAGATCAATGGCGATCGCGCGAACAACAATATCCAGAGACTGATCAACGAGGCGGCGGCCGGGGAGATCGAGGTTCTGATCGACAAGACCTTCCCCCTGTCTCAGGCGGCGCAGGCCCATGCCTACATCGAAAGTCGCCAAGCGGTGGGGCGGGTCTTGCTGATCCCCTGAGGGCGGCTGCCCCTCCCGATCAAGACCGGGAACTCATGCGTCGGGGGGGCGGGGCTGGCCGATCATAGCCCCTCTGATCGCTCGAACCTGCTCGGCCGCCGCGAGGTCGAACGGTTCCAGGGAGTGTTCTGCGCGCGCGAGAGCGACAGCGCCCTCGCATGCGGAAATGAGCGATGCAGCCAGTCCTTCGGCCCTCTCAGGGGCGACCCCGCCTTCACTCAGGAGGCCGGTGAGCAGCTCCCGCCACGCTCGGAAAATCCGCCCGGCGCGACCGCGAAGCTCCGGCGAGTCCGAGGCGACGGTGACTGCAAGCACGGAGCATCCGGCTTCCAGCTTCGATTGGATCAGCACGGCGCGCCAGAGCGCGATGAAAGCCTCCGCCGTCTGGTCCGCCGGTCGCCCGCGGAACGGCTCCAGCAGCTCCGCCGCGCGTCGGCTTGCGGCGTCCATGGCGGCCAGGATCAGCTCGTCCTTGCCGCCCGGAAAATGGTGATAGAGCGATCCACGCGGGGCGCCCGAGGCCTGAAGCACCTCATTGAAAGAGGCGCCGTGCGGGCCTCTGCTCGCCAGCAGGACCACCGCCTGATCGATCATCCGCCGCCTGACGTCCCTCGCCACGCGCCCGCCCTTCCTCATCGTCGCTTCTTCGCGACTATGATTCCTATCATAGTCTAGTCGAGAGCGAGCGGCAGGCGATCGTGGGTCAGGGCTTGGAGAGCAGATCGGCCTGGCCAGAGGGGAGATTCACGGGGAAGGAGACGTGCTCCTGGACGATCTTCCAGCCTCCGGACTGCTTGCGGTAGACGTCGGTCACCCGGACGATCAGGCGCACCTTGCTTCCGTCCTTCGCCGTAAAGTCGCTGGTCTGGACGCTGTGGCCATAGGCGACTGGCCCGACCACCGTGAGGTGAAGTTCGCCCAAGGTGGTGGGGGCGTGGCCGGGGAACTGGGCGAAGAGGGCCTGGAAGTCCTTCCTGTACGCTTCCCAGCCGACGTATTGGCGCGGCGGTACGGCGTCGAAGACGAAAAGGTCCCCGGCTCGGGAATAGACAGACATCACGCCGCTGACATCTTCGGCGCTGAAAGCTTTCGCATAGCGCGTCTCCAGAGCGCGAAGCTGGGCCTCATCGCCCGCCGCAGCGGGCGGAGCCGCCTGGAGCGCGGCGGCGGTGAACAGGGCCGCAAGGCCGACGCCGGCGGCGAACGTGGTCTTCATGGACAGGCCTCCCCCGATCTTCACGCCGCGCGCTTGGGTGAATCCGATGCCCTGCGCGGCCTCGCTTGAACCTACCACGCTCCGCACTCGGATCGGTGCGAAAACTTACACTATGGCCAGGAGAGCTGGTTCTTCGACAGCTTTCCGGTCGGGTCGTAGACCATCACCTTGTGCGGCAGGGTAGGGCCCCAGCGCCAGAGGACGAGGTTGTGGTCGTCCGGCGTGGCGCCGTTGGCGAAACTCTGGACGAGGGCGCCGGCGCGGCCATCGGCCAGCAGTCGGCGGACCACGCCCCACGATGCGGGCTCACGGCAGGCGACCAGCGCATCGCCCCAGGCGCAGGCAAGGTCTTCAAGGGCGACCCCGTGCTCGGCGCGGCCCTCCTCGCTGCGCAGGTCGGCGATGTCCTCGCAGTCGACGTCATAGCTGCACAGGACATAGGGCGTCGCCCTCGCAAGGGAGGCGGCTCGCGCCGGAAGGCGGAATTTCCGGCCCCGCTGAAACGAACCGCGACGGCGGCGGATTTGAATGCTCATCCGCGTTTCTGGAGGTGAACCAATGAACGTTCGAGATTGCATGTGCGGCGACGTGCACATCACCTCGCCCAGCGCCACGCTCAAGGACGCGGCGCGCATCATGAGGGAGGCCGACGCGGGGTCAGTCCCTGTCGGTGAAAACGACCGGCTCGTGGGCATGATCACCGACCGCGACATCGCTGTCCGGGGCGTGGCCGAAGGCCTGGGCGCCGACGCGCCCGTCCGCCAGGTCATGACAAGCGAGATCCACTACGTTTTCGACGACGAGGCGCTGGACGCGGCCTCGAAGAAGATGAGCGAACTGAAGGTGCGGCGGCTGCCGGTCCTGAACCGGGAGAAGCGCCTGGTGGGTATCCTATCGCTTGGCGACATGGCGAGGGGCGCCAGAGGCTCCGAGGCCCACTCGGCGCTCAGCGGCGTCACCCAGCCAGGCGGCCCGCACGCCTGACGCGCGTTTCCCAGTCAACCGCGCCTTTCGGGTGGGACGGGCGCAGCGAGAGGGAGAATCGCCCATGGTCAAATCAGGGGCCGGCGGCAAATGGTCGGCGAAGGTGAACGAGACCAGCGACGCCCTGGACCTGCAACCGCACGTCTTCGAGGCGGACGATCCGAAAGAGATCGCGGCCAGTCTGAAACGTTCCGCCGAACATAGCCGGCGTAGAAAGGCGACGCCCTTCCAATCGGCGATGTCCATGTTGACCTTCTACATCAACCGGGCCGGCGACAATCTGACCGCTGAGCGCAAGCATACGCTGCAGGAGGCGAAGGACGAGTTGCGCAAACAGTTCGGTCGATCGAAGGCTTGAACGACCGCCAGGCGGGCGCTCGCACACCTGTTGGGCGTCGCGGCTCGCGCCGGAAGCGTGCTTCGCCTAAATAGCGGCGCCTGTGGCCCGGCGTCGGCGAGAGCTGACGCGTACGAAGACTCGCAAAGTGCAGGAAGAGCAAACCCACCGCCTCTGCGTTGCCCCGATGATGGACTGGACCGACAGGCACTGCCGGGCCTTCCATCGCACGTTGTCGGCGCGCGCGCGGCTGTACACCGAGATGGTGACGGCCGCTGCGGTGCTGCGCGGGGACCGTGAGCGGCTGCTTGGGTTCGACGCGCCGGAGCATCCGCTGACCCTCCAGCTGGGCGGCTGCGATCCGGCGGAGCTGGCGGCGGCGGCGCGGGTTGGGGAGGACTTCGGCTACGACGAGGTCAACCTGAACGTCGGCTGCCCGTCCGATCGGGTGCAGACCGGCAGCTTTGGGGCCTGCCTGATGCGCGAACCCGCGCTGGTGGCCCAGTGCGTCGGCGCCATGATCGACGCCGTCCGCGTCCCGGTCACCGTGAAGTGCCGCTTGGGGGTGGACGAGCAGGATCCCGAGGAGAGCCTGTTCGAACTCGTGGACGCCTGCGCAACGGCCGGGGTGAAGACTTTCGTCGTCCATGCGCGCAAAGCCTGGCTGCAGGGACTTTCGCCCAAGGAAAACCGGGAGATCCCTCCGCTCGACTGGCCGCTGGTCGCGCGCCTGAAGCGGGAGCGCCCCGGCCTGACGGTAGTGGTGAACGGTGGAGTCGTCTCTCTGGATGCGGCGGAGCCCCTGCTTGGCGAGGTCGACGGGGTGATGCTCGGTCGGGCGGCCTACCACGACCCGGCGATCCTCGGCCTGGTCGACGCCCGCCTGTTCGGCGATGCGGAAGTCGTCGCGCCCGAAGCGGCGGTAGAGCGCTACAAACCTTATGTGGCCCGGGCGCTGGCCCGGGGCGTGCGCCTGCCGGCGATCACGCGGCACATGCTGGGCCTGTTCCAGGGACGGCCGGGCGCGCGGGCGTGGCGGCGCATCCTCACGGTCGACAGCCATGTGCCCGGAGCGGGGCTGGAGGTCATCGACCGGGCGCTCGCCGCCATCGAGACCGCCGCGGCGGCGCGCCTCGCCGCCTGAGGGTTCAGCCGCCGCCGAACAGACCCAGTTTCTCGGGCGAGATCCGTGAACGGCGATCTGGCAGTTCTGCCATCAGAGTGGCGCGTTCGGCGTCGCTGAAGCGCGCCCAGCCGGCCACTTCGGCCAATGTCCGATAGCAGCCCAGGCAGAGACCGCTCTGGCCATCGACGACGCAAACCTGGACGCAGGGAGTGGCGATGGCGCGTGGGGCGGGCATGAGCGCGAACATGCAACGGACCGCAGGCGGAGGCAATCGCGACGTGAGCGGTGTCATTACTTTCCGTTAATTAATGACGAACGCGTAATTATTCAAACATGACTCTCAATTAACTTGCGCCGTCTGCCGGGGTCACGCCATTTTCTGGGTCATCCGCTGACCCAAGGAGGACACAATTATGTTGAGGAAGTCGATCGCGGCCGCCGTGACAGTCGCCTGCGTGGGCCTCGCGGGCGCGGCCGTGGCCGCGCCGGGCGCGCACTTCAACGACGGCCAATACATCCAGGCCGCCCGCTGCCAGGCGCTCGCCACCAACCTTGGCGGATCCGACGTCCACGCCTTCGACGCTCTCGTGCGGGAACAGGAACGTGGACGGACGGAGGAGGCCTTCGAGGCGGCCCAGGAGGCGCACGACAAGGCCGCCCGTCAGGTCCACACCGCTGGTCCCTACGAGAAGTCGCAATTGACCGCCGAGCGGGACGGCGCCTGCCAGGCCCTGGTGTCCGCCGCGACCACGTCCAGCGGCAGCTGAGCCTTATCCTACACGATCACCTAGACGCCACGCCGGACCGCCGCGACGAGAGTCGCGGCGGTTTGCGCGTCACTGCTGGCGCGGGAGCGCTTCGATCGCCCCGGCCAGGGCGTCGCGGGTGACGGGCTTCACAAGCACCGGGACGCCGGCGAGCGGCGGAGGCAGATCGACACCGGCGTAACCGGTGCAGAAGATCACCTGCACTCCGCCGCCCTTCAGTCGTCCGCCCAGGTCGAAGGTCGTCCGGCCCGCAAGGTCGACGTCGAGGACCGCCAGGTCGGGAAGCGGGTCGGCGAGGCTCTGCGCCTCCGCCAGGGTGCCGCATCGGCCGCTCACCTCGAACCCCAGGTCCTCGAGGCAAGACTCCAGCTCCAGGGCGATCAGCGGCTCGTCCTCGACGACAAGGACGCGGCGGCGCGCGCCGATCTCGGTCGGTTGCGCCTGGACAGGCGGCGGCGATGGCGCGGCTCGCGTCGTCTCTGGTTCGGGCTCCGCTTCGGGCGACTGCATGGGCAGAGTCATAGCGAAAGCCAGTCCCGACGCTGTCCAGTCGGTCGTCCAGGCGCCGCCAAGCTGGCGCGAGATCGTCTGGTCCAGGAGGCGCAGCCCAAAGCCGTGGCGCTCGGGCGGCCGAAGCGGGGTCTCCAGCACGGCCGTCTCAGTCCAGTCGAACTTCAGGGCGCCCTCGGCGTCCACTGACCAGCGCACGGAAAGCGAACCGTCATCCCCCTTGAGCGCCCCATACTTCGCGGCGTTGGTGGCCAACTCGTGCACGACCAGTCCGATGAGCTGGGCGGCCGCCGGGGGAAGGACGTGGGAGGGCCCCTCGAGCACGACGTGTCCCGGCCGCTCTGTCGCGTAGGGCGCGAGTTCCTCGGAGACCAGCCGGCGAAAGTCGACCCCGGTCCATCTCTGGTCCGCGAGCAGGCTATGCGTGCGCGCGATCGCCGAGACCCGGCCGACCACCGCGCGCTTGAACGCCGTGGGCTCCGTCTCTTTTGTGAGCTCGACTACCGCCTGGGCCACCGCCAGGGCGTTCTTCGCACGGTGGTCCACTTCGCGCATCAGGAGGTGCTGGCGCTCCTCGGCGAGCTTGCGGCCAGTGATGTCGATCAGAATGAACGATAGCCGGGGGTGGCCGTCGAGGCTCTCCGGGAGCGGCGTGTAGGTGGCGAGGCACCAGGCGACGCGTTTGCCGCGGTGGAAGAAGGGATGTTCGAGGGTGACCGGTTCGCGCTTGTTCCAGGCGTCGAGCAGGAAGGCGCGGCGCGCAGCGAGGCGTTGGGGATCGCGGTCCAGCTCCCGGGCGTGGATGTGCGCGGGACCTTGTGGAATGCCATAGAATTCCGCGGCGGCCTTGTTCGTCATGATGAAGACGAAGCCGTCCTCGGTGAGCTCCACCACCCCGACATAAAGGGCCGCGGCGTCGAGGAGGCTCTGCAGGATGGCCTGGCGCTCGGCCTGCTCCGCTTCGGCGCGGCGACGATCGGTGATGTCGACGGTGTAGCCGAAGAGATGGGTCACCCGGTCCGCGCCGTCGCGGATGATCGAGGTGCTGCCGGTGCACCACCTGACCTCGCCCGAGGGACGCACGATGCGGAACTCGGTGGTGTAGGAGCAGCCCTTCTCGTAGGCCTGGATCGCATTGCGCCGGAGGGGCTGGCGATCGCTCGGGTGGATCAGGGACCAGATCGACTCGATCGTGGGCGCCGGCTCGTCCGCGGTGAGGCCGAATATCTCCCTCTGGGCGGCGTCCCAGATCGGACGGCCGGTGGTGAGATCGTATTCGAAGGACCCCAGACGCCCCGCGTGCATGGCGAACCGCAGGCGCTCGATGAACGCGCGGTTCTCGTCCTCGAGGCGGCGCCTGTCGGTGATGTCCTGCAGAGAGCCGACATAGCGGACGGCTCTCGGCCCATCGGGGCTGTCGGCGAAGACCGCATGTCCGTGCGCGACCACCCAGCGGACCTCGCCGTCCGGCCGCACGATCCGGTGTTCGTACGGCGAGGCATCCCTTACGTCCGGGTCGAACGCCCGCTCCAGCTGGGCCTGGGTCCGCGCCTGATCGTCGGGATGGGTCGCCGCGGCGACGGTGTCGATCGTGATCGGCTCTTTCGGCGGGAAGCCGCAGATCTCGCGCGCGAGCGGAGAATAGACGAAGCTGTTGTCGGCAAGATCCCAGTCCCAGACGCCGATGCCCGCAGCCTGAAGCGCCAGCCGTAGCCGTTCCTCGCCCGCCTCCGGAGAGGTGCGCTGTTCCAAAGCGCGCTCCTCGCCTACTGCAATGCTCCGGTGTTTGGCCACGATAGAGCAGCACCTCCACAAGAGCGCCGCTCGGGACTGTCCCGTCTGAGGCCCCCGCACCACGCGCCCATGGAAATACTACGCGAATTGCTGTCGATGCGCCCGCCAGACAGCGGACTCACGCATGCGTCATAATGTCGGCCACCAGCGGCAGGTGGTCCGAAGCGGTCCTGGCGAGGGCGGTCATTCCTGCGCGAAGGCCGAGTATCCGCACGCCGGAGCTGACGAACATGTGGTCGATCCGCAGGACCGGCAGGCGGGACGGGAAGGTCGCGACCGGGCGTGGGCCGTGTGTGGCGAAGTCGTGCGCGTTACGCAACGTGCGGGCGAAGTGCGCATAGACGCGGGACCTGGGACCGGCGTTGAAATCGCCAGTCAGGATGAGCGGGTGGTCCTGGCGCAAGGCGCCGCCGAGCCAGTCCTCTCCCGCCAGGGCGGCCGCCTGCAGCTGCTGCTCGCGCGGGACCAGCCCCAGGTGGGTGTTCAGCACCTGGAGCCTGCGCCCCTGGCCAAGTTCGATGGTCACCCACAGGGCGCCGCGCGGTTCGAGCATCGGCGCCGGCGGATAGCCGGGCAGGGGTCCCGCCTTGACCACGGAGTGCGGCAGGGCGGTGAGGATCGCATCTCCGTAGAGCTCTTCCTCCACGCGCAGGGCGGCGTGGAACTTCGGAGTCATGTTCAGGCGGCGGGCGATCTCATGCGCTTGGTCCACCTTGCCCGTCCGCGCGCGTCCGACATCGACCTCCTGCAGGGCCACGACATCCGGCGCTTCGGCGGCGATCACCGCAGCTATGCGTCCGACGTCCAGCCGACCGTCCGTGCCGACACAGCGGTGGACGTTGTAGGTGAGAATCCTGAGCATCCGGTCGTCTTGCCCCGCGGGGGTGGAGCTTCCAAGCAGAGCCGCCGCTCGCCCTATGGAAAGAGGCGCGGCGAGCCCCTATGGTTGCGCCGCACCAACGCTGCTGGATGGGCGCGCTGAGGCGCATCGCCCCCGCGGCCGTTGCATGAGGGAACCCATGGATCTCGATTTTTCGCCCCAGGATGTCGCCTTCCGCGAGGAAGCGCGCGCCTTCATCGCCGAAAATTATCCGCCCGCGCTGCGCGAGAAGCAGAAGAGCGAGGATGCCCTGAGCAAGGAGGATTACTTCTCCTGGCACCGCATCCTCGCCAAGAAGGGATGGGCCACGCCCTCCTGGCCGGTCGAGTGGGGCGGCGCCGGCTGGACGCCGACCCAGAAGTACATCTGGTCGGAGGAGCAGGCCTTCGCCGACACCATCGCGATCCTTCCATTCGGCGTCGCGATGCTGGCGCCGGTCATCTGGACCTTCGGGACGCAGGAGCAGAAGGAGCGGTTCCTTCCCCGCATTCGCGACGGGATCGACTGGTGGTGCCAGGGCTATTCGGAACCGGGCGCCGGCTCGGACCTTGCCTCGCTCAAGACGCGCGCCGAGCGCATCACCGGCGATGACGGCAAGGAATACTACCTGGTCAACGGCCAGAAGACCTGGACGACCCTCGGTCAGTTCGCGGACTGGGGCTTCTTCCTCGTCCGGACGGATCCCAACGTGAAGCCCCAGGCGGGGATCAGCTTCCTGCTGATCGACATGAAGACCCCTGGGATCACGGTGCGCCCGATCATCACCCTCGAGGGCGGGCACGAGGTCAACGACGTCTTCCTCGACAACGTCAAAGTGCCGGTCGAAAACCGCGTCTTCCATGAGAACCAGGGCTGGACCTGCGCCAAGGCCCTGCTCCAGCACGAGCGTTCGGGCATTGCCGGCGTGGCCCGCTCGAAGCGCAACCTCGAGCGCCTGCGCGAGGTGTCGCGGACCGAGCCGTCCGACGAGGCCGGCCCGCTGCTGGCCGACCCCTTCTTCAAGCGGAAGGTAGCCGAGCTCGAGATCGACCTCACAGCCCTGGAATTCACCGAGCTGCGGACCCTGGCTGGCGAGAGCTCGGGCAAGGGACCGGGGCCGGAATCCTCGATCCTCAAGATCAAGGGGACGGAGATCCAGCAGCGGCTGACCGAGTTGGCCCTGGAGGCGGCCGGCCACTACGGCGCGCCCTATCTGCGCGATGTCCCGCACAACCTGGCCGCCACCATCGGACCGGAGGACGCGCACGGGGTGGCGGGAGTGTACTTCAACACCCGCAAGACCTCGATCTACGGCGGATCCAACGAGATCCAGCGGAACATCATCGCCAAGCTTGTGCTGGGTCTCTAAGAGCGCGTCATGGATTTCAGCTTCACCGAAGAACAGGGCCTGCTGCGCGATTCCGTGGCGGCCTACCTCGCGGACCACTACGACTTCGATAAGCGTCGCGCGGCTGTGAAGTCCGCCGACGGCTGGCGACCGGAAGTGTGGAAAGCCTTCGCCCAGGATCTGGGTATTCTCGGCGCCGCCTTTCCGGAGGAGCTTGGCGGGCTCGGGGGCGGCCCGATCGAAACGATGGTGGTGATGGAGGAGTTCGGCCGCGCGCTGGTCGTCGAGCCTTACCTCTCCACGGTCGTCATCGGCGGCGGCCTCCTTCGCCAGGCGGGGACCGACGCCGCTCGCGACCTTATCGGGGGGATCATCGGCGGCGACGTGATCATGGCGTTCGCCGGGGCCGAGCCGCAGGGTCGCTATTCGCTGTTCGACCTCAAGACGACCGCCCGCAAGGATGGCGGCGGCTGGGTGCTGAACGGGCAGAAGGCGGTGGTGGTCGGCGCGCCTTGGGCGACCCACCTCGTCGTCACCGCCCGCACGGGCGGCGCCCAGCGCGACGCGCAGGGGGTTTCGGTGTTCGTCGTGCCGAAGTCCGCCGCCGGGGTGGTCACTCGCGACTATCCCACGGTCGATGGGCGGCGCGCTTCGGAGGTGAGCTTCGAGAACGTCCGCGTCGGGCCGGAGGCGCTTGTCGGCGAGGCCGGCGCTGCCCTGCCGCTCGTCGAGCAGGTGATGGACGAGGCGATCGCCGCGAACTGCGCCGAGGCCTGCGGCGTGCTGCGCAAGCTGCACGAGGGCACGCTGGAATACACCAAGCAACGCAAGCAGTTCGGCCAGCCGATCGCCGCGTTCCAGGTGCTGCAGCACCGGATGGTCGACATGTTCATCCAGGTCGAGCAGTCCGTCTCGATGACCTACATGGCCCACATCCGGCTGTCGGAGACCGGCGACGAGCGGGCCAAGGCGGTCTCGGCGGCCAAGGTCCAGATCGGGCGCGCCTGCAGGTTCGTCGGCCAGAACGCGATCCAGCTGCACGGCGGCATGGGCATGACCGACGAGATGGCTATCGGCCACTACTTCAAGCGCGCGACCATCATCGAAGGCGAGTTCGGGTCCACCGACCACCACCTGCGCCGCTACGAGCGCCTCTCGCTGGACAAGGCCGCCTGAGGGGGCGCCGGAGCGTCCCGGCTGCCCGGAGGGGGAGGGACGAGTGCATCTGATCCCTGCCCCATCGCCCAACTTCAACGACCGGCTGCGCGCGCCGGATATGATCATCCTGCATTACACGGGCATGGCCACGGGCGAGGCGGCCCTGGTGCGCCTGTGTGATGCCGAGGCGAAGGTCTCCTCCCACTACCTCGTCGAGGAGGACGGCCGCGTCTTCGCTCTGGTCGACGAGGAGGTCCGCGCGTGGCACGCGGGCGTCTCGTTCTGGCGTGGCGAGCGCGACATCAACGGGTGCTCGATCGGGATCGAGATCGTCAATCCGGGCCACGAGTTCGGCTATCGCGACTTCCCCGACGTCCAGATCGAGGCCGTGATCGCTCTGCTCGACGACGTCCGCGCGCGCTGGCCGATCCTCAATTCCAGGATCCTTGGGCATTCCGACGTCGCGCCCGATCGCAAGCAGGATCCGGGCGAGCGCTTCCCCTGGCGGCGGCTGGCCCAGGCCGGCCACGGTTTATGGACCGACGCCAACCCGGGGGAAGGGCATGTCCTCAAAGAAGGCGACCACGGCGAAGGGGTGATGCGCCTGCAGGCGGATCTCTTGCGCTTCGGATACGAGCAGGACGCCGCCGGGCGGTTCGATGCTGCGACGCGCGCCCGCATCGCCGCGTTCCAGCGGCACTGGGTCCAGAGCCGCGTCGACGGCGCGGCCAACGCCGCGACGAGCGCGCGACTCCAGGCCTTGAACGCACTGGCGCTTGACGAGAAGGCTCCGCATCCTCAGCCTTGATCCTGGATCAGACGGCCGGGCGGTCGCTCTCTTCGCTGTGCGGAGGGGGAGGAAAGTCCGGGCTCCACGGCGAAATGGCGGCGGGTAACGCCCGCCGGGCGTGAGCCCAGGGAAAGCGCCACAGAAAGCAAACCGCCCCTTTGGGGTAAGGGTGAAAGGGTGGGGTAAGAGCCCACCGCGGACCGGGCGACCGGGACGGCATGGCAAGCCCCGCCAGGAGCAAGACCGAATAGGGGCGCCGCGTCCGCTCTCCGTACGCGGAGGTCGGGCAGGCCTCGCCGGCCCAGGCGCCCGGGTTGGTCGCGAGAACCGTCCGGCGACGGACGGTCCAGAGGAATGATCGCCGCGTCCGCTTTCCGCGGGCGGCACAGAACCCGGCTTACAGGCCGTCTGATCCGCTCATCCCCGTGGTCGCGTTAACCGTTGACCCGTTCAGTTTGAAACAATTGTGCCTGATTTGTTCCTTGGATGTTCTGTGGATAACTTGCCACGGGCCAATCTCTGAGGGCCGTCGCCGTGGTTTCGGCCTCGAATTGAGCCTCCAGTGTCATTGTATCCCAATCAATCCCATGTTAACCCATTCGCGTCGCGAGGGGCGAATCCGCCTTGCGATGCGCACGGATGGGCCGGCGCGAAATGGGGCAAGCGCGGTGTTTCTCTCGACTGTCGAGAAGCAACTGGATGCCAAGCGGCGGATCGTCCTGCCGCAGGAATTCCGCGCCGCAGCGGCGGGCCCCTTCGACGGCGTCTTCTGCTTCCCCTCGATCGAAGCGAACTGCCTGGAGGGCGGGGGTCAGGCGCTGTTCGAGACCTATCGCGGGCTGATCGAGGAGTTGCCGTTCGGCGATCCCCTGCGCACGGCGCTGGAGACGAGCGTCTACGGCGGCATGGCGCGTCTGGCCTACGACACGGCGGGCCGCATTACCCTGCCTGAGACCTTCTGCGAAATGTTCGGGCTGACCGACTGGGTGGCCGTAGTGGGAATGGGCGAGCGGTTCCAGATCTGGCCGCGCGATGAATTCCGCGCCCATCGGGAGCGCCAACTCGCCGCGGCGCGCGAAGGCCTGTCCGCGTTCAGGACGCAACAGCGCCAGGCTCGCCCGGGAGCGGTGGCATGAGCGGCGCGGCGGAGCATGTTCCCGTCCTGCTCGGCGAGACCTTGGCGGCGCTCGGGCCGAAGACCGGTGAACTCGTAGTCGACGGCACCTTCGGCGCGGGTGGCTATAGCCGAGCCTTCCTCGCGGCGGGCGCACGTGTGGTCGCCTTCGATCGCGATCCCTCGGTCGCCCGGTTCGCCCAGAACCTGGAGGTCGAAGGCGCCGGCGGACGCTTCAGTCTCGTGATCGCGCCTTTCTCGGCGATGGCGGAGGTTGTCGGCGCGGGCCAGGCCGACGGCGTGGCGCTCGACCTCGGGATCTCCTCGATGCAGATCGACCAGCCCGAGCGCGGATTCTCGCTCATGCGCGATGGACCGCTCGACATGCGCATGTCGAGCGAGGGCCCCACCGCCGCCGACCTGATCAATAACGAGGCTCCCGAAGAGCTGGCGCGCATCTTCCGTGTCTACGGTGAAGAGCGGCAGGCGAGGCGCGTGGCCGCCGCCATCGTCCGCCGCAGGACGCAGCAGCCGTTCCTGCGGACGCTGGATCTTGCGGATACTGTTGAGAAAGCCCTCGGCGGGCGCCGCGGTGCGCCAATTCATCCGGCGACTCGCGTTTTCCAAGCTCTACGAATCGCGATCAATCACGAATTGGCGGAGCTCGAGGCGGGGCTAGCGGCGGCTGAGCGGGCGCTCAAATCGGGCGGACGACTGGCGGTGGTGACCTTCCACTCGCTGGAGGACCGGATCGTGAAGGCTTTCCTATACACGCGTTCTGGCCGGACCTCCGAAGGGTCCCGGCACGCGCCCCCGCGCCTCGCCGGTCCGGCGCCGAGTTTTCGGCTCCTGCACAACGGCGTGGTGAACCCCTCGGAGGCGGAGGTGGCCGCCAATCCCCGCGCGCGCTCGGCCAAGCTGCGCGCCGCGCAGCGGACGGACGCGCCATGCTGGGAGATTGCCGCGTGAATCCTTTCGCTTTCCTTACCCGCCGCGTCCGGGGCTTCCGCATCATCGACATCGCGGCGGTCAGCCTGATCGTGACCATCGCCGTGAGCAGCTACGCCTTCAAGACGTTCGCCGGCGCCGAGGACGCCGACGCCAATGGCGTTGAGAGCCGGATCCTGCAGGAACAGAAGCGGATCCGCCTCCTGAAGGCCGAGATCGCACGGCTCGAAGACCCTCGCCGCATCGAGGCCTTGTCGACCCAATACCTGGGCATGGCCTCGATCACCCCGAACCATGAGATCCCGGCCGATGCGCTGCCGCGCATCGCCGCCAATCCGCCTCCGATCAAGCCGCCCAAGCCCGGATCGCCGGTATGACTGTCGCCGAGCCTCCGTTCGACCCGTCCGCCGAATCGAGCCCCACGCCGGGCGCGCTCCTGCAAGGGCTGGTTCGCCGCCTCGAAGGAACCGTGGCGCACGTCACGGTCGAGGAAGGCCGCGACGACACGCGCCTGCGCATCTTCTTCGTGATGGCCTTGTTCGCAGCCGCCTTCGTGTGTGCGGCGCTGTCGGCGACGAAGGCGGCTCTGTTCCCGTCCTTCGCCGTGCGCAGCGAGGCCGAGCCCACCGCGGAGACGGCGCGCGCGGATCTCTACGACCGCAATGGGCGTCTCCTCGCCACAGATCTCGTCCGCTACGGCGTCTACCTTCGTCCGCAGGAGGTGGAGGACAAGGCCGCCACGGCCGCAGCCCTGCATACCGTGCTGCCCGGCCTTTCCGCCGAGCGCATCGCCAATGTCCTCGCCCATGAGAAGGGCGAGTTCTACATCGCCGGCGGCCTCACGCCCGAGCTGAAGACCCGCCTCCACGATCTCGCGCTGCCGGGCCTCTACTTCCAGGAGGAGACGGGCCGGATCTATCCGCTGGGCGTGGTCGGCGCCCATGTGATCGGCCTGGCCAGCAAGGACGGCAGCGGGCTCTCCGGGGTGGAGAAGGCGTTCGACAAGGTCGTGCGGCGCAGCACCTCGCCGGTGACGCTCTCGTTGGATCTTCGGGTGCAGGCCGCGCTGCAGGATGAGCTCAACCAGGCCGCAGAGCACTTCGCCGTGAAGGACGCCGTGGGCATGGTGGTCAACGTCCGCACCGGCGAGATCCTCGGCATGTCGAGCTGGCCCGAGTACGATCCCAACGCGCCGCTCCGCACGCCGCCAGACAACCTGGTCAATCACGCCGCCGCGACGGTCTACGAGCCGGGCTCGGTGTTCAAGGTGTTCACCCTGGCCATGGGTCTCGACACGGGACTGGTCCAGCCGGACACCGTGTTCAACGTGTGCGAACCGCTCGTCCTGCCCGGCCAGATCATTCACGACTACGACAAGGGCGACTGCACCCTGCCGCTTTGGGAAGTGTTCACCCACTCCTCGAATATCGGCGCGGCCAAGATGGCGCTCCGCGTCGGCGGCCATTACGAAGAGCAGTACTTCCGCAACTTCGGCCTCTTCGAGCGATCGCCCAGCGAGCTCGTGGAATCGGCGCGGCCGCTGACGCCGCGTCGGGTGACGGTCAACGCCGTCGCCACGATGGCTTTCGGACAGTCGATTTCGGTCAGCCCCCTGGCGCTCGCCACCGGGATGAGCGCGATCATGAACGGCGGCGTCTATCGACCGTTGACGCTCGAGAAGCTGGATCCCGACGAGGCGCCGGCGCCTGGTCGGCGCGTGATCAAGGAGTCCACGTCGCGCGAGATGCTCAAGCTGCTGCGCCTGAACGCCACCAACGGCACGGGCCGCAGCGCCGATCAGATTGCGCCGGGCTACATGGTCGGCGGCAAGACCGGCACGGCGACCAAGCTGGTCAACGGCCACTATGACAAGGGCAAGAAGAACCTGGCGTCCTTCGCCGCCATCTTCCCGGCCAACGGCGGCTTCAACCAGGACCGCTATCTTGTCCTGGTGATGATGGACGAACCGAAGGTCATGTCCGAGACCGGCGGCTTCACCACCGGCGGGGCCGTTTCCGCGCCCATCGCCGGCCGGATCATCCGCCGCATCGCGCCCTTCCTGAACGCGCCGCGCTTCCCTGAGCCGTCCGACGAACCCCCGCCAGGCCGCAATAAGGACGACGTCGATCCGGCCATCCTTCGGGCGCTCGTCCGATGAGCGCCGCCCGCCTTTCTGATCTTCTGCAGCGGGATCTGCCGGTCGATCCGATGATCGAAGGCGTGACGGCCGACAGCCGCAAGGTGCGCCCCGGCTGGCTGTTCGCGGCGCTTCCAGGCGCCAGCGCCGACGGCAAGCGCTTCGTGCCCGCGGCCGT
>DATBEN010000185.1:0-5939 GCA_036276055.1 Caulobacteraceae bacterium | reverse complement strand
ACCGGGCCATCCGGTCCGAAGCGGAGCACGCCCTCGACACGGTCAAGGTCGACGATCACCGCCGCGCCCTTGCGCTCGGGATCCGACGCCTGCTCGCGCTCGGGCGCATTCTCGAACACCCGCTTGCGCTCCGCCTCGTCGGTGGCGATCCGCGCACGACCATGGAACTGCAGCAACGGCGTCGTCGCCGAGCGGTAGACGAGCACGACGTTGGGGTTGGCCGCGATGGCCTCCAGCGTCCCGCCCTGGCTGTGGCGGGCCCACAGGCCGAGCTGGTCGTCGCTGTAGGTCTGTACCGACCCCCGGAACGACACCACCGGCTTGCCCGCGACCGAGACCGCCGCCAGCAGCAGGGGCGTTCCATTGGCCAGGGCGCCGTTGACCAGGCCCTTGATCTCGTCGGTGAGGGCCAGGGGGCCAGCGGTGGCGTCGGTCATCGGTCGGTGTCTCCGGTAGCTGCGTTTGACGAGCCCGACCGCGTGTTTTGGCCGGGATCGTAGAAGAAGGTCTCGGTAGCGATCTTGTCGCCGCGCCAGGTCTGCCAGGCGACCTCCTCCTGGCGGAGTGTCGAGCCGTCTTTCAGACGGAATGTGAAGCGCCAGCGGATGGCCACTGTGTCGCCCTCGATCGCCGGACCGCCGACGAGTTCGGTGTGCACCTGCTCGCACGCGGCGAGAAACGCCGCTTCCCGGCTCATCAGCGCCTCGCGACCGCCTTCGCGCGGAGGCGCCTGGTTCTCCTGCATCCAGGCGTCGTCACGATACCAGTCGCGGATAGCGCCCACATGGTCGCCGCCCACCACCTGGGCCACGAACGCCTCGACCAGGGATCTGGAAGGCACGACTCTGTTCCTCTCCTGCGGCTTTCGCGGAGCCTATCACGCGCAGACGGTGCCGCTATCGGTCCTGCGCCCTGCAAATTTCCTTCGCCTTTGGGCCAAAAGGGCGCATTCTGCACTGTACGTTAACGAACTTCTCGGGAGGGGTCGATGACTGGCTTCACGCCGTGCCGATGCGGCGCCTGCGCTAGCACGCCGGCGGTGCTGGATCGGCGAGGTTTCCTTGGCGCCGGGGCCCTCGCCGCCATGGCCGGGGTCGTCCCGCTGCTGGCGCCTGGACGCAGCCACGCGAAGACATCGCTCAGTCCGGACGAGGCCGTGGCGCGTCTGATGGCGGGCAACGACCGCTTCGTCCGCGGTCAGCTGGACTCGCCCAAGGAAAATCTCGACGAACGGCGCCGGGCGACGGTTGATGGGCAGGAGCCCTTCGCGGCCGTGCTTTCCTGCGCCGACTCCCGGGTTCCGGTGGAGTGGGTGTTCGATCAAGGGATCGGCCAGCTCTTCGGCACGCGGGTGGCCGGCAATGTAGTGACACCCGAGATCCTCGCCAGCCTCGAATACGGCGTCGCGGTCCTGGGGGTTCGGGCGATCCTTGTCCTTGGTCATCAGCATTGCGGCGCCGTGGACGCCGCGATCGAGGGCAAGGCGGCGCCTGGTCAGATCAGCGCCCTCTATGCGCCGCTCAGGCAGGCGGTGGCGCGCGGTGGCGGAGAGCCGGAGGCGGTCACGAAGGCGAACGCCGAAATCCAGGCCGGCATCCTCGCCAGCGCCTCTCCCGTCCTCTCGGGCGCCGTGAAGCAAGGCGCCCTGAAGATCCTCCCCGGCTACTACGCCCTCGCAACCGGCAGGGTCGCGCTCCTCGCCTGACCAGGGGCGCGCTCCGCCTGGGCGTGGCGCGCGGATCTTCACGGCTCATTCGAGAGTGGTCGGAGCGCATTGAACCGATCTCCTCGGAGCTCGCATTCACTGGCGGATAGACGCCAGTCGTAGATCTCGCTCGCCTGTAAGCGTACATCAGGCGGGGAGGCGCGACGCGGGAGGGACCAACGTCGATGACCACTCCATTGCCGATCGCCGCGAGCCTGGCGGCGGGCGCACTCATCCTTCTGCTCACACCCATGTCCGCCGCCGCCTCGGGTGGGGGCGGGTTGGGCGGGGGCGCGCTGCCGCCCAGCATCTCCGCGCCGTCCTACGATCCGGCCGCGGAGTACCAGAGGGGCCTGGCGGCCCTGAAGGACGGCAAGTTTAAGGATGCCGAGCGGTCCTTTGGCAACGCCCTTTCGGTCGATCCGAAGAACCCCGACACCCTGTTCATGCTCGGCATGGCCCGTGCGGGGCGCGGAGATGAGAAGGGCGCGGCCAAGGCCTACGACAAATCGCTTTCGATTGACCCGCAACAGGTTCCCGCTCGCCGGGAATATGCGGTGGCCCTGGCGAAACTCGGTCAGACCGACAAGGCGCAGGCGCAGCTCGCCATGCTGCAGCAAAAGGCGGCCAGCTGCGCCGGATCCTGCCCGCAGGCCGCGGAGCTCACAGCGGCGTTGACCGCGGCCCAGGCCGCCATGACGCCGCCTTCGGCCGCGTCCTCTTCCGTGCCGGCCGCCGCGACTGCGCCACAGTCCGCCACGCCTGATGCGCCGGCGCCCTCCACCGGTGCGCCGCCCAACCCGACGCCGCCAAAGACGCTGAGCCTTCTGCTGACCGATCCGACTTCAGGCGACGGCTCCTACGTGGACGCCGTGCGGCTCATCAACCTGCACCGCTATCACGACGCTCTCGACTCCCTGGCCAAGGCCCGCGTAGCCTTCGGCCCGCACCCTGACGTCCTGACCTACACCGGCTACGCTTGGCGCAAGCTGGGCGACTACGCGCGGGCCGAGGCCTACTATCGCGAGGCGCTCGCCATCGCTCCGACCCACGTCGGCGCCACCGAGTACTACGGCGAGCTGATGGTGGAGCGGGGCGATCTCGCCGGCGCGCGGCGGATGCTGGCCCGGATCGAGGCGGTCTGCACCTTTGGCTGTGTGGAGAGCGAGGACCTGCGCCGGTGGATCGAGCACGGGCCGCCCGCATCCTGAAGACCCTCCGCTGGCCCGCATTCGCCGGTTTCCTGCTCATCGGCGCGGTGGGGCCGCTCGCCGTGTTGCATCCCGCGCGGTGGCTTGCGCCCGGGGCCGATCCGGTCGGACCACTCACCTCCACCTTCGCCGAGTGCGCCCGGCCGCCCGCCGATCCCAAGGACGCCTGGCTGTTCGAGGTGGGACGCGCGGCCTTCCGCACCCCCGAGCTCCTGGGCGGCCAGGCAGCGCGGGCGGGCCTCGCCTGCGACAGCTGCCACCAGGCGGGGCGGCGCAACCCGGATTTCTTCTTCCCGCATCTATCGGGCGCGCCGGGGACCGCCGATGTCACCGCCGCCCTCTTCAGCTCGCATCGCGACGATGGGATCGACAATCCCAAGCGGATCCCCGACCTCAGCGAGCCCAAAGCCTCGTTGAAAGTGCCGCAGGACCCGGCGAGCGGCGCCCTGGCCCACTTCATCCACGGACAGATCACCGAGGAGTTCGACGGAGCCGAACCGCCGCCCGCCGTCCTGGCTGGTCTCGCAACCTATGTTCGCAGCCTCGATCCTGCGGCCTGCCCGACTCCGGCGCGCACGTCCTTGCGGGTCGCTGACCAGGTGGACGACGCCCGTCGCGCCGTCCGCGCAGCGCTGGGGGCCCTGGATCGCCGTGACGCGCCCACCGCCGTGCTGATGATCGAGGGCGCGCGATGGCGTCTGGGTCTGATCGACGAGCGCTACGCCGCCCCCGACCTGGCGGACGCTCGCGAGGCGCTTCGCAGCGCGGATCTCGACCTCGCCGCTGCCCTTACCGCCGTCCGCGACGGCGATCCCCACGCCGCTGTGCGCCTCGACCTCTGGCTCGCCCGTTCGATCGCGTGGACCCCTCGACTCGAACGCGAGGAACCCCGCTCCCTGTATGACCCTGCGCGCTTGGCTGCGGCGGCAGGGCGGTGAGCGGATGGCGGCCCGTATCCGTACGCGCCGAACCTCGCTAGCCTAGGCGCGGCGAGGCGGACGGGGGTCATGGCCGAGAGAGCTGAGGAGCCAGGGGCGGACACCGAAGAGGCGCTCGACCAGGCGAGCCCCGCCGCCATGGCCCTTGCGCTCGGCCGCGCCTCGCGCAGCGGGGCGGGAAAGTCGCTCGACGCTGAGGCGACCGCCTTCCTCCGCGACCATCGCCGACTGATCAACCTGCAGACCGAGCACCTGCACGAGCAGCGCCTCCTGCAGCTCGCCCACCTGCAGGTCCGCCGGTGGAAGGACCGCCTGTCGGTGGCCTTGCAGGGCCTGGGCGTGGCCTTCGGTCTGGCGCTCATTGTCGCCTTCACTGTCCTGGCGTGGCAGGCGCACGAGGATCACGGCCTTGTCGTCGAGGCTTTCTCCGCGCCGCCGTCCTTCGTCCAGCGCGGCGTCAGTGGCGAGGTCGTGGCCGCGGACGTGGTGGACAAGCTTTCGGCCATGGTGGCCATCGTGCGCGCCCGCAGCTTCTCCAGCACCAGCGGCGTCAGCGCCGACGCCGCCAAGGAGGTGAAGTTCGAGATCCCGGAGACCGGCGTCTCCCTCGGCGAGGCCTGGCGCCTGATGCGCGACTGGCTGGGCTCCGGGCGTAAGGTTGCCGGGGATCTTCGGGAGACGGGCGACGGGCGTATCACCCTGACCGCTCGCGTGGCCGATGGGGAGGCCTTCACCGCGACCGGTGCGCCCACGGACCTCGACAAGCTCGAACAGCAGATCGCCGAACGCCTCTACGCAGCCAGCGATCCGGTCAATATCGTGATCTATTACTGGTCCCAGGGTCGGAAAGCCGACGCCATGGCGGCTGCCGCGCGCAACGCCGCGACGGCGCACGGACGGCTCGGTCGGGCGGACGCCTTCTCCCTCCAGGGGGCTGGGGCCGACGATCCGCAGCGGGAGCTGCGCCTGGCGCGCATCGCCCTGGCGATCGATCCGGGCCTGCTGGCGGGCAATTTGGATCTCGTCGAGGCCGACCTTGCGCTGGGTCGCGACGAGGCGGCGTTCGATACCTCCCATCGCATGCTGACCCTGCAGGACGCCGACCAGCCGCTCGCGCATCGCGGCGCGGGCGCCGCTGAGATACGCGCCTTCGCACGCGCGACCGTGGAGAGTCTCACGGGCGACTTCGCCGCCGCCTCGAGGGATTTCGAGCTCTACAGCCCCGGCGACATGGAGAGAGTCCGGCGTCTCGTCGCGACTGCCGACGAAGCCGCCCGACGTCATGATCCGGCGGCCGCCGAGGCGATGCTCGCCGAAGCCACGGCCTCAGGGACGCCGGACCGCTATCGCCTGTTGACGACGCGCTACGATCTCGATGTCGCACGCGGGGACTGGCGAGCGGCGCTCGACGACGCCCAGGGTCTTGTCGCAGCCGCCGACAGCGGCGTCGCCGCCTCGGCCGATCCGGACGAGAAGGCGGGCCTGAAGGTTGCCTCCGCCACGCGCTACCAGCCGATGCTCGCCGAGGCCAAGACGCATACGGGCGATCTCGCCGGCGCGGCCGCCCTGATCGCTGCGAGTCCCCTGGACTGCTACGACTGTCTGCTTCGGCGCGGCCGCATCGCCGCCCTGTCCGGGGACGCCGCCGGCGCGCAGTACGGGTTCGCCGAGGCAGCGCGGCAGGGGCCCTCGCTTCCCTTCGCCTATCTCGATTGGGGCCGCTTCCTGCTGGCGAGCGGGCGACCGGACGAGGCCATAGCCAGGCTCGCCGCCGCCCATGCTCGTGGACCCCGTTTTGCCGATCCCCTCGAACTCTGGGGCGAAGCGCTGCTGCGCAAGGGTGATGTGAAAGGCGCCGCCTCGCGCTTCGCCGAGGCGCAGCGCCTCGCCCCCGCCTGGGATCGCGTCGCGGAGATGCGCAAGCGGGCGGCGGCGCTGGCGCGCTGAGGCTCCAGGCTCACCCGCCCGTGCGCGCGAAGCTGGCGCGGTCGCCGTCGGCGCTCTGGACCACCAGGAGGCTCGCCCGGCCGTCCGGGCCCTTCTCGATCACCAGGCGCGTGCGCGGCGCATCCGCCAGGGCGAAGC
>DATBEN010000184.1:0-56863 GCA_036276055.1 Caulobacteraceae bacterium | reverse complement strand
GCGCAGCCCATCGTCCACGGCACGCGGTGCCAGGCGACCGCCACGCCGTTCTCGAATTCGTCGCGGTATTGCGGGTGGAGGTTCGCCCCGTATTCCACGGTCTTGGCCACCCGCTCGGCCGGAGACATGGCCGCATATTCGAAAGCCGCAGGGCCAAACGCATAGGCGCCCAGAAGGACGCCCTTGCCTGAGCTGAAGTAATCGGTGCTCGGATAACCGATCAGACTGTTGGGCTGGTCGGTGTAGGAGATGCCTCCGTAGATCGCCTCATCCTGTTCCCAGAACCGGCGCTTGAACTGCAACCCGACCTTTATCGAGGCGTCGTAGTAGAGCGCGTCGATGGCGGCCTTCATCGGACCGCCGACGTTGATCGGGATCTGGCTGAGAATCGAGGCGGGGATCGTGCACACGCACCAGTCGGCGCGCGTCTGCCGGGGCGGCCCTCCGGCCTTGGCGTCGACCCAGGTGGCCGTCACCCCGCGATCATCCTGGCGGATCTCGGTGACCTTGGCGCCATACTGGATGGCCCCGTCCAGCTCGCGGCCGAAAGCCTTGCCGATCATGCCCATGCCGCCCTTGGGCTGGAAGATCACGCTCTGGAACTCGTAGATCAAACCCGCGCCGATGGCGCTCCACAGCCCTGATTTCAGAAGATCGCCCATGGCCATGGGCTCAGAGGGGGTGGGAACCGAGGTCAGGCCGCCCCCTGGATCGGAGAGCCAGCCCCGTCGCTCGCTGCTGAGCACGCCCTTTTTGTATTCATAATTCTTGTCGAGTGCGCCCCACTCGCGCATCGCCTCGAGTAGGAGCTCCTTGTCCTCTTGGGTCACCGTCTGGTCGAGACGGTTCTGCTGGGTGCTTTTCGCCAGCAGTTCGGCGACATAACCGTTGAAGTCGGCCCGCACTTCCCGAAAGACCTTGGGCTTTCCCTCGAACGCTTTGGTGGAATGGACGAGAGCTGCGTTATTGACCTGCGTGAACGGCTCCAGAGCGACGTTCAGCATCTTGCAGTAATGCAAGACAGCATGATGGTGGTAAGGGAGGCGCCACGGGCCCGGATTCAGATAGAGACCTTTGTCGAACTCGATCTTCTGAGTGAACCCTCCCATCTCGGTATAGGTATCGCCGCCGTAAAGCGACCAGTTCCGTCCTCCAGGGCGGTCGTTGTATTCGAGGATCTGGACCTTGTACCCGGCCTTGCGCAGTTCGTAGGCCGCGCACATCCCCGCCAGGCCGGCCCCTAGAATCAGGACCGACGCGCCCTTGGGATCCCCCGTTAACTGGATCGGCCCGGAAAAGCCCGACTCACCAGCAAAGGCCATGGCGGTCATGGCGTGGTACATCGCCGCTGACCCTCCAGCGACGCCGATCAGGGTCAGTAGTGAGCGCCGACTCATCGGCGCAGCTTGCGGTTCAGCCAATAGTTCCCCCTTACGCTTCTCTCTGACGGCGCAAACGCCGCTTGCCTCCTTCGGGCCTTGGCTGGAAGAGGCGCACGCCCTGTCCTAGCTGGTCAAGTCAGCGTGCGTATTCGAAGGGCGCCGGGCGGGCAGAAATCAGGCGCGGCGGGCTTGGCCCACTCAGCCTCGATCAAGAAGGACAGCGGCGCCCCTGCGGCCGGAGAAAATTGTTCAAATCAGACCGGCGCCGAAGCGAGGCCGGGGCCTCACCAGGCGATCGTCTCACCCCGATAGTTCACGAATGCGCAGCCGCGCTGCGCCAGGCGCCCTTCCAGGACGTTCGCCACGCCGCGGCAGCTGGTCTCGACATCCAGCGGCGCGTCCGGCCCGCCCATGTCCGTCCTTACCCAGCCCGGGTCGACGGCTGTGATCGACCAGGGCGCGTCGGCGTGGTCGGCTGCGAAGCTACGCAGCGACTGATTGAGCGCAGCCTTGCTGGCCCGATAAGGCTCCCACCCGCCGGTGCTGTTGTTCGCCACGCTGCCAAGGCCGGAGGACATGACCGCCAGCGCGCCCTTGTCGGCCATGAGGTCCGAGAGCGCCCGGACGACGCTTATCACGCCAAGAACGTTGACCGTCATGGTCCGGAAGAAGGCCGCCTCGAAATCACGAATTTCGGTTCCGCTGACGCCTGAGTTGACCATCAGGACGTCGAGGCGTCGGCCGTCCAGTCGTCGACGCAGGGCTGCGATCCCTTCCGCGTCGGTGACGTCGGCAGTCTCGATCTCCAGGCGGGCGCCAGCCGGCTCTCCAAGGGCGTGAAGACCGGACCCCGCGGCCAGATCCCGGACTGTCCCGATCACACGCGCGCCACGGCGGAGGAACTCGGCGGCGAGACCGAGGCCAAGGCCCCGGCTCGCGCCGACGATGGCGACGGTGCGATCCGCCTCCGACATGGATCAGGCTCCCGCCTGATCGGCGGTCCGCATGGAAACGATCTTGCCAGGGTCCCGCGGCGGCTCTCCCTTGGGAAGGGCGTCCACATGGTCCATGCCGTCGATGACCTCGCCCCAGACGGTATACTGGTTGTCGAGGAAGTTGCTGTCGGCCAGGCAGATGAAGAACTGGCTGTTCGCCGAATTGGGATTGGAGGTCCGCGCCATCGAGCAGGCGCCGCGCTTGTGGGGCGCGCTGGAGAACTCGGCCTTGAGGTTCGGCTTCTTGGACCCACCCGCGCCGGTCCCCGTCGGATCGCCGCCCTGGGCCATGAAGCCGTCGATCACGCGATGGAAGGTCACGCCGTCGTAGAAGCCCTCGTCGGCCAGCTCGGAAATCCGCTGCACGTGGCTCGGGGCGAGATCCGGACGCAGCCGGATCGTCACGGGGCCTGTTTCGAGGTTCATGATAACGGTTTGATCGCTCATTGTTTAAGCCTCACTTGACGTCGGAAGGAAGGTCGAGATCGCAGACCGTGAAGCTGTCGCCCTTCTCGGCGCGCACCCGGGCCACATAGGCGGCGAACCACGGAGTCTCCGTATTGATCACCTGAACGTGCGGGCGGCTCGCCGGCGGCAGATCGGAGAGAAGACGGACGGTCTCAATGTGGTCTGCTGGCGGATCCGGCGGCTCGCCGACCTTGATCGCGCGGACAACGTCCTCGCCCGCAATGACTCGGCCGAAGGGGGTGTAGTCCTTATCGAGCTTCGTCTGGGTCCCACGCATCAGAAAGAATTGACTGTTGCCGCTGTTCGGCGCTCCGGCGCGAGCCATGCCCGCCACGCCGGGGCAGAAGGTCCCGTAAGCGCCGACCCGACTGTCGCTGGTCATCGCCGCCAAGGCGATCGGCTGACTGATCACGGGCAGAGAGCCCATCAGGCCACTGACCTGGCCCTCAAGATGGTCCACCAGGGTGAAAGACGCATCGGAGCCGCGACGGAAGTCGAACTCCGGCGGCACGTCCGGCAGGCTCGATCCGCCGGTCCCGTTGTTCTTTGGATCGCCGGTCTGGTCCATGAAGTCGTCGATGACGCGGAAGAACGTCTGGCCGTCGTAGAAGTGCTGGCGCGCCAGTTGCCGGATCCGCTCCACCGTCTGCGGCGCAGCGAGCGGCGAGAGTTCGACCGTGATCCGGCCCCTGTTGGTGTCGATCACCAGGACATCCTGCGGGTCGGGCGTGCGCCAGTCCGACGGCCCCGGAGTCGCGGCGGAGGCGGTGGCCGCCTTCGCAGGGTTCGCCGGCTTTCGCGGAGCAGCGTCGGCGGCCGACAGCGAGAGGATGGCGAGACCGGCAAGCACGGCCGGCAGAGGTCTAAGCGGCATGAGGCCCCGTAGCTTCATGACTGGACTGCGACAAGCGCGTCTATCGGCGCCGCGCGGTGATCAGGCGGTTTTTTCGAGCAGGCGCGCGCGCACCCAGGGAGAGACGAAGGGGCTGACGTCCCCGCCCAGGGTGGCGATCTCCTTGATCAGCCGTGAAGCCACCGCCTGGTGGCGGGGGTCGGCCATCAGGAAGACGGTCTCGATGTCACGATCGAGCTGCTGGTTCATGGCCGTCATCTGGAACTCGACCTCGAAGTCTCCCACGGCCCGCAGGCCGCGGACGATGACGCCGGCGCCAACCTCGCGAGCTGCGCCAAGGGTGAGGCCAGTATAGGCGTGGACCACCACCTCCGTCTCGGTAACATCGGCCGTCTCGTGCTGAAGGATCGCAGCGCGTTCCTCGAGCGTGAACATCGGCCCCTTTCCGGGATTGATCGCCACGCCGATCACGAGCCGGTCGACCAGCTTGGCGGCCCGCCGGATTATGTCCATGTGGCCATTGTGAATCGGATCGAAGGTGCCCGGATATATGCCGATCCTCATGGCGTCTCACCCTGCTCCTCGGGCGTTTCACCGTTCTGGCTTTCGCCTTCCAGCCGCTCGACGCTGACGACGTGCTCGCCGTCTCCCGCGCGGATGATGGTGACGCCCTGGGTGTTGCGGCCGGCGATACGGATCTGCGCCACAGGCGTGCGGATCAACTGACCCTGGTCGGTCACGAGCAGGATCTCGTCCTGCTCCTCGACCGGGAAGGACGCGACCAGACGGCCGCCGCGCTGCGAGAGGTCCTGGGCGGCGAAGCCCTGGCCACCGCGCCCCGTCCGCCGATAGCGATAGGCTGACGTCCGCTTGCCAAAGCCTTCGGAAGAGACCGTCAGGACGAGCTGCTCAGCGCCGCCGAGGTGGGCGATCCGCTCGAGCGAGAGGCTGACGGCTTCCGGCGGACCCTCATCGTCCTCCTCCGAGCCGCCATTCGTCTCGCCTTCCTCGCCGCTCACAGCCGAACGCATGGCTGCGGCATGGCGCAGGTAGGCCTCCCGCTCGGCCGCAGTCGCATCGACGCCGTGGAGCACGGCCATGGAGATGACGCTGTCGCTGTCGGCAAGACGGATGCCGCGCACACCCGTGGATTCCCGGCCAGCGAAGACGCGCACGTCGTCTGCGGCGAAACGGATGCAGCGTCCCTGCTGGCTGGTCAGAAGGATGTCGTCGCTGGAGGTGCAGAGGGCCACACCGACGATGCCGTCACCCTCGTCGGTCTTCATCGCGATCTTTCCGTTGCGGTTGATCTGCACGAAGTCTGACAGCTTGTTGCGCCGAACGCGCCCGGAGCGCGTCGCGAACATCACGTCCAGCGCGCCCCAAGTCGCCTCGTCCTCCGGCAGGGCCAGGATCGACGTCATGGTCTCGCCCGGCTCGATCGGGAACAGGTTCACGAAAGCCTTGCCGCGCGAATTGGCGGCGCCCAGCGGCAGGCGCCAGACCTTCAGCTTGTAGGCCTTGCCATTGGAGGCAAAGAACAGCAGGGGCGCGTGGGTCGAGGCGGAGAAGACGCGGATCACCGCATCCTCTTCCTTCGTCTGCATGCCCGAGCGTCCCCGCCCTCCGCGATGCTGGGTGCGGTAGGTGGTCAGGGGCGTCCGCTTGACGTAGCCGCCGTGGGTGACGGTGATCACCATCTCCTCGCGGACGATGAGGTCCTCGTCCTCAACGTCGGAGTCGCCCTCCACAATCGCGGTCCGGCGCGGAACGGCGAAGGCCTCCTTCACCTCCACGAGCTCGGCGCGGACGACGCTCATGATCGCCTCTCGCGACCCAAGCAGGTCGAGATAGCCCTGGATGGCGCCGGCGAGCTCGCGCGCCTCGTTCATGATCTCCTCGCGCCCAAGCCCGGTGAGGCGGGCGAGGGTCAGGGCGAGGATCGCGCGCGCCTGCTCGTCGGTAAGCCGGACCTGGTCGTCGCCGACCATGCGTGTGCGCGGATCGGCGATCAGGGCGATGAGCGGAGACATGTCGCCGACAGGCCAGTCCCGGCCGGTCAGGCGGTCGCGCGCCTCGGCCGGATCCTTCGACGAGCGGATGATCGCGATAACCTCGTCGATATTCGCCACGGCGATGGCCAGGCCCACCAGGACGTGGGCGCGATCGCGCGCGCGGGCCAGCTCGTGCTTGGTCCGGCGCACCACGACGTCTTCGCGGAACTCCACGAAGGCGGTCAGCATCTCGCGCAGGCCCAGCTGCTCGGGCCGGCCCCGGTTGAGCGCCAGGGCGTTGACAGGGAAGGAGCTTTGCAGCGGAGTGTAGCGATAGAGCTGGTTGAGCACGACCTCGGCGCTGGCGTCGCGGCGGAGCTCCACCACCACCCGCATGCCCGCCCGGTCGCTCTCGTCGCGCAAGTCGCCGATGCCTTCGATGCGCTTTTCGCGCACCAGTTCGGCGATGCGCTCGACCATCGCCGCCTTGTTCACCTGGAAGGGAATGGCGGTGATGACGATGGCTTCGCGGTCCTTGCGAATCGGCTCGATCGTGGCGACGCCGCGCACGACCACCGAGCCGCGACCGGTCAGCAGGGCCTGCCGCGCCCCGGACCGACCGATGATCTCGCCGCCCGTGGGAAAGTCCGGGCCGGGCACGATGTCCAGAAGCTCATCCGTCCCGATGTCGGGTCGATCGATCAGCGCCAGACAGGCGTCGATTACCTCGCCCAGGTTGTGAGGCGGGATGTTCGTCGCCATGCCCACGGCGATGCCGTTGGCGCCGTTGACCAGCAGGTTGGGGATCCGCGACGGCAGGACCGATGGTTCCCGTTCCTTGCCGTCGTAGTTGTCCTTGAAGTCGACCGTATCCTTTTCGAGGTCGGCCATGATCGCCATGGACGCCCGGGTCAGGCGGCACTCGGTGTAGCGCATGGCGGCAGGCGGATCGTTGTCTACCGAGCCGAAGTTGCCCTGGCCGTCGATGAGCAGCAGGCTCATCGAGAATGGCTGGGCCATCCGCACCAGGGTGTCATAGATCGAAAGGTCGCCGTGCGGGTGGTACTTGCCCATCACGTCGCCGACGACGCGGGCGCTCTTCACATAGCCGCGCTCGGGCGTGTGCCCCTGTTCGTTCATCGAGAACAGGATGCGGCGCTGGACGGGCTTGAGGCCATCGCGCAGGTCGGGAAGCGCCCGACTGACAATGACGCTCATGGCGTAGTCGAGGTAGGACTTCTTGACCTCGTCTTCGATCGAAATCGGACTGACGAGGCCCCGCTGATCGTCAGCCGGCGGCGTGGGAGTCTCGTCGGTCAAGTCGGGAATGGTGCTCTGGGGTGTCGGGGAATCGGGCGTCTTGCGCCGCTCCCCTTCCCTAGCATCCCCCCTACCGAAACGCCAACCACGGCCGGCGGCCGGAGCCCTATGCCTTCCCTTTATGGGGAGGGTGTCCTCCGAAGCCCGTAGGGCGCAGGAGGACGGGTGCGGAAGTGTGGATCATCCCCGCGCTTCTGTCCTTCCCCAGGGTTCCCCACCCGTCTTCTCGCTGCGCTCGAAGACACCCTCCCAGAAGGGGAGAGGACGCGGTTTTTCAGAACGGGATTTCGTCGTCGAGGTCGGCGGTGAAGTTCTCCCGCGGCGCCGAGGCGCCGGGATTGGCGCGGGGGCCAGGGGCGTAGCCACCCATGTCGTCGCCCGTTCCCGCCCCGCCGCCCTCGCCCCGGCCATCGAGCATGGTCAGTTCGCCGCGGAACTTCTGCAGGACGATCTCCGTCGCCTGGCGCTCAGCGCCCGAGGCGTCGGTGTACTTGCGCGTCTGAAGGGAACCCTCGACGTAGACCTTCGAACCCTTGCGCAGGTAACTCTCCGCCACTTTCACCAGATTGTCGTTGAAGATCGAGATCCGGTGCCATTCGGTCTTCTCACGGCGCTCGCCCGTGGCGCGGTCACGCCAGGTCTCTGACGTCGCGATGGAGAAGCTGGCGACGCGGTCGCCGGAATTGAGGGTACGGATCTCCGGATCGCGGCCGAGATTGCCCACCAGAATCACCTTGTTCACGCTGCCGGCCATCGCCGTCGCCTCCTGCTCGCCCGGCGACCCAACGCGCCGGAATCACTGATTGAGGAAACGTTAACCACCCCGCGATGCGCGCGCAAGCAGAATGTTCTGTGTTTGTTCGCCCGAGGAGTGTTACTCCACAGGCATTGCGCCGGGCTTCACCAGGCGGCCATCGCCGCTGTGGACCATCAGCAGGTAGCGATAGCCGTTGTAGGTCTGAGACGTGTAGACGCCCTCCGGACCCGCGAACAGGAACTGCCCCTGGAACGCCCCGGTCACATGGTCCTGCATGCTGCCCAGGCCCATGAACCGGAGTCGCATCTGATCAAGTTGGGCGGCGCAGTGCTCGAGATCCGGCTGGTTCTGCGCCAGCTGATTCCACTTGATCTTGCCGTCCGGCGCGGGGGCCATGTGCCAGCAGAGGCCAGCGCCCCCAGGCGCCTCGATCGAATGGCTACAGCCCGCCAGGGCGAGAGTGAGGCCGAGGAGGACGGCGGACGGGGCCAGGCGCATGGGGTGGACTTTTACCCCTGGTCGCCCGGCGTGGCCATGCCGCAACCGCCGGCCTGGGCGCTCAGGAACCGGAAATTGCGATTGTCGTCCGAGACCTGAACCTGACCGCCGATCAGCCGAAGGGTCTTCGAGCCCCATCGGCCGTAGGCCACCGCGCCCGGTGGTTCACAGCGATCGGCATAGAGCGTCTGGACACAGGCGGCCAGTGGGACCTCGTCGGGTGACCGGCTCCACCCTCCGGCGCCATAGCGCCAGCATGCGCCGGTGGCGGTCTGGGCGGACGCCGATGGGCCCGGCGTGACCGCATCCTGGTCGCCGGCGGCCGCGCTTTCGGCGGCGTCCCCTTGAGGCGGCAGCGGCGTGACTTCGCTGGTCGGGCCGTTGGCGGCGGCGAGCGAGCCGTTACTGTCGAGACCGACGTCGAGGGCGCCGGTGGCGACCCCGTTCCGATCGGCGCACGCGCGAAGCGGCAGCTCGCCGATCGACTTCCCGTCCACGAAGCAACGCAACGGATGCTGGGGATCCAGGCGCACGTCGTCCGCCCGCCCGGTCTCAACCACCAGGCCGCTGGTCGGTGAATCGACGACGGTGCTCGGACCCAGGTGGCGCAACAGAATCACCCCCGCGATGACCAGGCCGGCGACCAGCGCCAGGCCCATGCCCGCGGCTACGACGAGCCTGCGACCCCTGACCGTATCCAAGGCCCGCCTCCGCGAGGCCGCACAGGGCGACCTATTTGAACCTGTAGGTGATGCGACCCTTGGACAGGTCGTAAGGCGTCATCTCGACCAGGACCTTGTCCCCGGCGAGGACGCGGATGCGGTTCTTGCGCATTTTGCCCGCCGTGTGGGCGATGATTTCGTGATCGTTCTCGAGCGTCACCCGAAAGGTGGCGTTGGGCAGCAGTTCACTCACCGTGCCCGGTAGTTCCAGAAGTTCTTCCTTCGCCATGCGGCTCCTCAGCGTGGTGTCCACGGACGGGACCAACGAAGCCTCGCTACGCGGGCCGCCCGGCCCGATCATACGCGAGAGCGCTGGTTGAGGTCGATGGCGCGCTCGCGTATCGCGTTGAACGTTCGGTGGTCGGCGTCCACATGAGGGCTCCTCGCCACACTCGCAACGTGCAGGCGCGGCCATGAGTTCATCCTGTCGGGCCCTCCTGAGTGGCTCTCTTGCGCTGATCGCGGCGGCGCCGCTGGCGGTCGCCCAGCCCGCGGCGCCGCCTGCCAGCGCCGGTCCGACGAGCCAGGCCTGCGGGTTCAACCTCGGAGCGGCCGCGACGGCGGAATGGGAAGACATGGGGGGCGTGGATGGCCGGCTGGGCTGTCCGACAGCCAATGAGACCGCGACCGTTCCCTCCCCCACCGGCGCACAATCCGACGTCACCGCCTTTGGCGACCGGGGCGCGGTCTACACGATCGAATCGGGCGCACAGGCCGGAAAAGCGTTCGCTATCACCGGCTGCGCCTGGCGACTCTTCTTCGGCTATGGCGGAGCTGGCAGCTGGCTTGGGCTACCGGTCGAGGACGCCCAGAACAACCCTGACGGCCAGACGCAGAAATTCGAAGGTGGCGTGATCACCCAAACGCGCGCCACATCCGCCTGCGACGCGGAGCCGACCGGTCCCGCGTCCGAGAGCCACTGAACCACTCGGCCGAAGTCCGTCCTGCGGTGGTCCTACTTCAGCCCCCGAACGTGCGAACAGCGCCGAACCGGGCGATGAGCCGGGATTGAAGCCCGTCCCGCACGCTTCGATAGGCGTCCAGCACCGCTTCGCGGGCTCCGGTGGCGAGAGTGGGATCCAGGGTGGGCCAGTACTCCACGTCGGTGGCCCGGCCGCGCGCAAACTCGATGGCGCGATGATGCGCCTCCGGCGTCAGGGACACGACCAGATCGAACGACTCGTCCTCCAGATCGTCGAACGTGCGCGGCCGGTGCGTCGCCAGATCGACGCCCAGTTCGTCCATCACCCTCACGGTAAAGGGGTCGGCGGTTTCGCCGATATCCCATCCCCCTGGTGGGGGCCGAAGGCCGACGCTATCGGCAAACACGCGGGCGCCGTAGAGCCGACGCATCAGGCCGGCGGCCATGGGGGAGCGGACGCGGTTGTAGTTGCAGGCGAAAAGAACCGCGCCAGGCAACACCGCGCGCGCCCCGCTCAACCTCGCCACTGCAGGGCGCAGATCAAGGTGAACAGACGGCGCGCGGTGTCGACGTCGATCTCCACCTTTTCCGCCAGGCGCTGCTGCAGCAGGGTCGAACCCTCGTTGTGCAGCCCGCGGCGCCCCATGTCCAAGGCCTCGATCCTTTGGGGCGTCGCATTGCGGATGGCGTCGTAATAACTCTCGCAGATCATCCGGTAGTCCTTCAGGACGCCTCGAAAGGGCGAGAGCGACAGCAGGTGCCGGCGCTCGTAGCCCGGCCCGTTGATATCCAGGGCCAGACGCCCATCGATCAGCGAGATCTTCAGTTCGTACGGCCCCCGCTCCGCGCCGGCGGGCGCGAAGTGGTTCTCCTCGAGGAGGTCGAAGATTGCGATCTGCCTTTCCTGTTCCTGGTCGCGCGAAACCGCGGCCAGGGACTCGTCGTCCAGGATCACAGTGTGCAGGCGGTGGTCGGGCGCGGCCATCGGGGGCTCGTTCTAACGGCAACCCGCCGCTGTTGCGAACCACCCCAGCGCCCTGACCGCGAATCCTCCGATCAGCTCAACGGCGGTTGGTGCGAACGCTCATCGAGCGGGCATGGGCCGGCAACCCCTCGGCCTCGGCGAGAGCGAGCGCCGCGGGGGCCAGGGCGGCCAGCGCCTCAGGACTGCAGCCCAGCAGCGAACTGCGCTTCAGGAAATCGACCGTCGATAGGCCTGACGAGAAGCGGGCGGCCCGGCTGGTCGGCAGGACGTGGTTCGACCCGGCGACATAGTCGCCGATGGCCTCCGGCGTGTGGCGCCCCAGGAAGATGGCCCCGGCGTGATGCACGCGCGCGGCCAGGGCGCGAGGATCCGCCACCGCGAACTCCACGTGCTCGGGGGCGATGCGATCCACAAGTTCGGGGGCCCTTTCCAGGGGCGCGATCACCACCGCTCCATGGTCTCTCCACGAGGCTGCCGCGTCCTCCCCGGTGGCGATCTCGCCCAGTTCGATCTGCAGCGCCCGCTCGACGGCGTCGGCGAAGGCCGCATCGTCGGTGATCAGGATCGACTGGGCGTCCGGGTCGTGCTCGGCCTGCGCCAGCAGGTCGGCGGCCACCCAGTCCGGATCGTTCTGAGCGTCGGCCACGACCACCACTTCGGACGGTCCCGCCAGGGCGTCGATCCCCACCTTCCCGTAAACCCTGCGCTTGGCGGCGGTCACATAGGCGTTGCCCGGCCCGACGATCTTGTCCACGGGGCGGATCGGCCCGGCTCCGTAGGCGAGGGCCGCTATCGCCTGCGCCCCACCCACACGCCAGATCTCGCTCACCCCCGCCTCCAGGGCCGCGGCGAGGACCGCCGGCTTGATCCCGCCCGGCGGAGTGACCATGGCGATGCGCCCCACGCCAGCGATCCGCGCCGGGATCGCGTTCATCAGCACGGTCGAGGGATAGGCGGCGCGGCCGCCGGGCACGTAGATCCCGACCGCATCAAGCGGGGTCCAGCGCCACCCCAGCTCGACCCCCTCGTCATCGGTGAACGATCCGTCCGTCGGGCGCAGGCGCTCGTGATAGGCGGCGATGCGACGGGCGGCGAAGGCGATCGCCTCCCGCACCCGCGGTTCGCATTGGGCGGCGCCGGCCTCGATCTCCTCGCGGTTCAACGCCAGCGTCCCGGCGCTCAGAACGGCGCGATCGAATTCACGGGTGAACCGCAGAAGGGCCTCGACCCCTTCCGCGCGCACGGCGGCGATGACCGCGGCGACGGCTGCATCCACATCGGCTTCAGCCCCGCGTGGCTCGGCCAGGAAGGCGTCGAACTGTCTATCGAAATCAGGCGCAGAGGCCTCGAAACGGCGCATCGCGCCTAAATCGCCATCCCGGCGACAAACTCAAGCCTTAGCGGAAGGTCGGAGCTCGAAAGACGCAAGAGCGGATCGTCTGGCGGCGACGACGGCCTCATCCCCCGTGCGCAGGCCTGTGGGTGGTGGTCCATGGGGCCGACAGGTCCGCAAGCGCGGCGTCGACGCACTCGACTTCCGCGGCGAGATCACCGCCGTCGGCGAAAGCGAACCGGACCATGCCCGCCGGCGCCTCGTTCTCTTCGAAGGTGATGGCCAGCAGCTGCAGCACGGCGTCCTTCGGTTCCGGACGAAGGTTGCGCGCCTTGACCGAGAGCACGCACCCCAGCTGGATCGCAGCGCGCACACGTTCGCGAGGGCCCGTCTCTGCTTCCCAGCGCAGGCGGTTGAAGGCGATCGTCAGGCGACGCTCGCCCTTTTCCCACCGGATGTCGCCAATGTGGGTGACTGCGTCCTGCAGGGCGGCCGAGATCACCGCCAGATCGTCGGCGTCCAGGGCGAGCAGGCGCAGGCTGGCGGGCGTCATGTCGCTCAGATGTCCGCCCCGGTGTCCACCGTGGCGCCATTGGGAATCCGGCGCACCTTTGCTCCACATGCGGACAGCTTCTCCTCGAGGCGTTCGAAGCCGCGGTCCAGATGGTACACCCGGTCCACCACGGTTTCGCCCTCCGCCGCGAGGGCCGCGATCACGAGGCCGACCGATGCGCGCAAGTCGGTGGCCATCACCTGCGCGCCTTCCAGCTTCGACACCCCGCGGATCCGCGCCTCGCCGCCGCTGACGGCGATGTCGGCCCCCAGGCGCCCGAGCTCAGGGACGTGCATGAACCGGTTCTCGAAGATCGTTTCCCGCACGACGCTCTCGCCCTCGGCCAAGGTCATGAGCGCCATGAACTGCGCCTGGAGATCAGTGGCGAACCCCGGATAGACGCCGGTCTCTATGTCCACCGCCTTGAGCCGCGCGCCGTTGCGGCGAACCGTGAGGCCGTCATTCCGCCGTTCGATCTCGACGCCCGCCTCTTCCATCTTGACCAGGAGCGATTCGACGCGATCGGCTGAGGTGTTGGTCAGGCGGACTTCGCCGCCGGCCATGGCGGCCGCGACAGCGTAGGTCCCCGTCTCGATGCGGTCGGGTGCGACGGCGCAGGTCGCCCCGTGCAAGCGCGGAACCCCGACGATGCGGATGAGGTGGGTCCCCGCACCCTCGATGTGCGCGCCCATGGTTATCAGACATTCGGCGAGGTCGACGACCTCCGGCTCGCAGGCGGCGCATTCCAGCACCGTCTCCCCCTCGGCGAGGACTGCGGCCAGCAGGGCGTGCTCGGTCGCGCCTACGGAACTTCCTGGAAAGACGATGTGCGCCCCGCGCAAGCCGCGCGGAGCCTGGGCGTAGACATATCCCTCATGCAGATCGATGTGCGCGCCGAGCGCCGAGAGGGCCTGCAGGTGGTAGTCGACCGGCCGCGCGCCGATGGCGCAGCCCCCCGGAAGGGAGACTTTCGCATGGCCCGTCCGCGCCAGCAGCGGCCCAAGCACGTTGAAGGAAGCCCGCATCTGCCGGACCAGGTCATAGGGCGCGAACGAACTGACGATCTCGGGCGTATGCAGCACCGTCTCGGGGCCGTCCGGCCCATCGTGCTCCCGGACGTCCGTTCCAAGACGTCGCAGCAAGGCGCCGAGAAAGCGCGTATCGGCGAGGCGCGGCATGTTCGTCAGCCGCAGCGGCTCGTCGGTCAGGAGGCTGGCGGCCATCAGCTTGATCGCCGAATTCTTGGCCCCGCTGATGGGGATTTCCCCTTCCAGCCGAACACCGCCTGTGATCACGATCTGATCCATAAAATCCCTTCTTGCGGACGAGCGACGGCTGGCGGTCCGGCGCGGGCGGGCTCCTTAGTCCTTGGCCAAAGGAGGCGCCAGGGGCACGCGATCGCTCGTTCCGCTCCGTCTTTTCCGCCGCCTCAGATTGTCGCGCAAGGCCGTGGCGAGTCGCCTCTCCCGCTCGGCGACGGACGCCTCGATCCGCTCCATTCTCGAAATAGGGCGGGAGGCCGCGCCGGCGCTCCCGCCTTCCGATCGATGATGCTCGTCGCCCATGGCGCGCATCCGGGACTGATGGGGCGCAGCCGTCAACCCATTGCCTCTTCCCAGGCCGGCCCCCTTCGGCTAATGACCCGCCCTCCCCGCGCTCCGCGGACGCCGCCGTAGCTCAGTGGTAGAGCGCATCCTTGGTAAGGCTGAGGTCGCGAGTTCAATCCTCGCCGGCGGCACCATCTTCGGACTCACCATCTATCCGGCCGGGACTTCCTCCCTTGCAACGGATCCGAGAGCACGGTCGAGACAGGACCTGAGACGGTCCGACTCGGATGGTTTTGCAGCGCGTCGAGAGCGCAAGCCGATTCGCTAAAAATTAAACCGTAATGCAATCGATATCATTTCCCCTCTTGCCGGTTCCCTGCTGAAAGCAGTTGCAGGCGATTCTTTTTTTAAGCTTCAGTAACGGACATTTTCACGCAGACGGCACGAGCTGTGTGCTGGGCAGCGGATCGGGTTTCTCGGGATTGGCGCCGAATGCAGACCCTTAGGGGGGATTTCGCCCGAACGCGGGGCCGACAGGGCGGCATCGACGATGTCGTGTACTCCCAGCAGCTTCATCACCTGGCGCTGCGCGGTTCGGACGTCTTCGCCCATCTGGTCGCCGCAGCCGCCGCCGTCCTTACCCTTGGGCGTCTCTATCCCTCGGGAGCGCCCATCCTGTGGGCGGGCGCTTTGCTGGCGGTCCTCACTCTCCGTTCCGGGCTCCAGGACCGATATCGCCGGGCTGGCGTGACGCCGAACGGCAGCCGGGGATGGGGACGCTGGTTCATAGCGGGGGCTCTCGCGACGGGGGTCCTGTGGAGCCTCGTGGCTTCCGTCTTCGTGATCACTGACAATCTTGGCTATCAGGTCGTGGCGCTGGCCCTGATCGGCGGCATGAGCATCCTGGGCATCGCCCGCAACGCCGCGTCGACCTCGATGATGGTCGCCTTCGTGGCCCCGATGATCGGCGTCACGACCGCGGCCCTCCTGGCTCATCCCTCCAGCGTCCATGTGTCGATCGTCCTGATCCTGGGAGCCTTCGGCCTCGTCCTGGTCACCGCCGGGCGGTCGCTGCAGCAGTCGGTGCACGCCGACCTTCGGCTCACCCTCGAGCTGGTGAAGACGGGGGCCACCCTTGCGACGGCCCACGGCGGTTCCCGGGCGGGCAGTTGGGAGGTGAACGCAACGGGCCGCACCTTCTGGTCCGACGAGATGTTCGAGATCCTCGGCGTCGAACGCTCGGCGTCCGAGCCATCCGTAGAGCGCCTGCTGGAGAAGACCCATCGGTCGGACCGCGAAGTCGTCGCGGCGGCGATTCGGGCTTGGCTGTCCTGCGAGGCGGGCCTCGCCGTCGAGCATCGGGTCGTGGCCCCTGACGGGGGAACCCGTTGGATCTACCAGTTCGGCCTGATGCAGCGCGACGCCACCGGTCGACCCTTGCGGCACACGGCGATCGTCCAGGACATCACCGAGCGCAAGCAATCTGAGGCGCGCCTGCAGTTCGCCAACGTCGTGATGAAGACGCAGATGGAGGCGTCAGAGGACGGGATCCTGATCGTCAGCGGGGACCGCCAGCTGTTCTCGTACAACGAGCACTTCGCGGCTCTATTCAACTTCCCGCCGCATATCCTGAATGGCGGCGACATAGATGCGCTCATCGCCCATGTCGCCTCGACGGTGCGCAATCCCCAGGAGCTGCTGGAGCTCATCAAGCACATCGATACGAGCCCCGGAGAGGACGGCCAGGACGAGACCGAGCTGCTCGATGGTCGGATCGTCAACTGGTACACAGTGACCCTGAGGTCGCCGGACGGCGCCAACCTCGGCCGCGCCTGGTTCCTTCGCGACGTCACCGAACAGAAGCGCGCCCTGGAACGGGCCATGGAGACATCCCGGCAAGACCAGCTCACCGGGCTCCTCAACCGGGGGGCCTTCGTGCAGATCCTGCGCGACACCATCGCGCGCGCTTCGGCGGGCGAGACCAACTTCGCCGTGCTTTATCTGGACCTGGACAACTTCAAGGACGTGAACGACGCGCTGGGCCACCCTGCGGGCGATGAGCTGCTCGGGGCCGTGGCCGATCGGCTGCGCGCCAGCACGCGCTCATGCGACACCGCCGCCAGGTTCGGTGGCGACGAGTTCGCCGTCATCGCCGACAACCTGATCGATCCCGAAGAAGCCTCCCGACGGGCCGCCAGGCTGATCGAAGCGCTCAGCGAGCCCTATCAAGTCGCCGGGGTTCCCGTGCGCACCAGCTCGAGCATCGGCATCGCCCTCTACGAGCCCGGCGTCAGCGACGCCGAGACCCTGCTCTCCCGCGCCGACCTTGCGCTCTACAGCGCGAAGAACCAGGGCCGCGCCGCCTATCGGCCGTTCACCGAGGCGATGGACTCGGAAGTCCGCACGCGACTGGCGCTCGGCTCCGACCTTCACCAGGCGATCGGCGAGGGAGAGCTGTTCCTGCTCTACCAGCCTCAGATTGATATCGCCTCAGAGCGGATCGTCGGCGTCGAAGCCCTCGTCCGCTGGCGCCATCCCGTCCGCGGCGTGCTCCCCCCCGCGCAGTTCATTCCGGTCGCCGAACAGACCGGGGTGATCGGCAAGCTGGGCCAGTGGATCCTCGCGGAGGCCTGCCGTCAGGCGCGGGCCTGGCGCGACGCCGGCGCGCCGCCCGTGCGGGTGTCGGTCAACGTCTCCTCCCTTCAGTTCAAGACTGCGCTCGCTTTCGAAGCGGATATCGTCGCCGCCCTCGCCGACAACGGCCTCTCCGCCGACAGCCTGGAGCTGGAGCTGACCGAGACCGTGCTGATGAACGCCTATCGCGAGCATGCCGACCTCCTCCTGAGGCTACGCGAGCTGGGCCTGACGATCGCGATCGACGATTTCGGGACGGGGTATTCCTCGCTCGACTACCTGCGGCGCTTCCCGGTCGACCGCATCAAGATCGCCCACGATTTCGTGCGCGATCTCGAGACCGCGTCCGGCGACGCGGCGATCGTCAAGGCGACGATCGGGCTGGCGCGGGAGCTCAAGATCGATGTCCTGGCGGAGGGCGTCGAACGCCGCCCGCAGCTCGAACTGCTCGAGACCTGGGGCTGTCGGGAAGTGCAAGGCTACTACTTCGCCCGGCCATTGCCCCCCGGCGAGATCACGGCGCTCCTTTGCAGACCAGCCGCGACCCCAAGGTCCGAGGTCTGCCGGAGCTCGATCGGCCCCCCGAGACCTCAGCGCGAAACCAGGAGCCCCTCGCGCTTGTCTGAGTCGCTCCTGGCGGCGGCCCACGCGCCTGAACCCTGGATGTCGTAAGCCTCAGAGACACCGACCGTCCGTGGACCAGTCGCCTACGAAGCAGCAGATGAGCATGTCAGGCATGCCAGATCGCCTTCACCCTACCGCGGCGCGAGCAGTTCGACGAAGTTGCCGGCCGGATCTTCTATCATCGCGTCCACGTGGGCCCCGCTCGCGCTGGGTTGGGTCTCGACTTCCGATTGCAGCGTGCCACGGGCGGTGTAGGGCTCGACAACCACCGATCCCCCAGACTGCCGGACCCTCGCCAGCACCGGCGCCATCTCGGACACGACCAGGGCCATGCGCGCTCGCGCCCATCCCTCCAGCCCCGCAGGGCCAGCAGGTGTGGACGGCGAACGGCTGATGAGGATGAGGGCGGCGTCCGCCGCGGCGCGGGCTTGCTTCGCGTCGGCTCCAGGCTTGAGCACGATCTCCAGTGACTGTGGCCGCTGGTCGATGCGCCTGATCTCGGCAAAACCGAAGGTGGTCTCGTAGAAGGCCGCAGCGCGTTCGACGTCAGGGGCGGTCAGGGAGACCGCGGCGACGATCGTCTGGGACCCCAGCGGCGGCTCTTCAGCGCGCGGCCCGCCCCCTGTAGCAAGCGTCCCAATCAGGCCGATCAAGGCCGTTGATCCTACCCTCATCGTGCCCCTCTACAATCGCCAGCCGAAGGCTAAGCACGTTTTGGCGCCGCTGGAACTGGTCTTCCCCCACGACGGGCGAGCGCGCCAACCCATCGTATTTCGAAATTGCGCGCCACAGCGTATTTGCTATTTGCAATTTTTATGCTAGTCAGCCATTTCCTCATTCGCCAAGGAGCGCCGGCTGATGCCAGAACCTGCCGTGTCGCCTGACCCACCCCTCGTCGCAGCGAACAACAACTATGGTGCGGATCATCCGGAGTCGGTGGCGGGGTGGCGCAGCTACCTCTCTCACTCGAGGGCGATAGCTATCCTGGAAGATGCATCCTTGCAGATTGACGAGGTTCTCGACTGGCTCCGCAAGGGACTCGTCCCGGCTTCCCTCGGCGTCGTCCTGCGCCCGCGCCAGACACTGGAGGCCCGTCGGGCGCCCGAGGATAAGGCGGCGCCGCAGCAACGGTGATCTACGGTGGGTCACGCCGGCTCGGGTTCCCGCCAGAGGCCGCCACGCGCGCCGCGGGCAGGTAAACGCTCCCTGATGCTGCGAGAGGACAACCTATACGCCGCGGGCGAGCTCCCGATTCGCCCTTTCCCGGGATACCGGGGCCGGGGCTTGGGCCACCGGTACGTTGGCGCGCAGTTCGGCCAGCCAGACTTCGGCGTTGCCGTCGGAGGGCGCGCGCCAGTCGCCGCGAGGCGAGAGCGAACCTCCTGACGAGATCTTCGGGCCGTTGGGGAGGGCCGAACGCTTGAACTGGCTGCGGGCGAAGAACCGCGTCAGGAAGACCTCCATCCAGCGACGGATCTCCGCTAACGTGAAGGTGTGGCGGTCCGAGGCCGGCACGTTCTCGGGCCATGCGCCGCGCGTCGCGTCGCCCCAGGCATGGAGGGCGAGGAAGGCGATCTTCGACGGCCTGAAGCCATACCGGGTGACGTAGAACAGAGTGAAGTCCTGCAGGGGATAGGGGCCCACGATGGCCTGGGTCGACTGGACCGCCCCCCCCTCCCCCGGCGGCGTCAACTCCGGAGAGATCTCGGTGGCGAGGATCGCTTCCAGGATCCGTGCGGTGTGGGCGTCGACGTCGCCCGAATTGGCGACGAAGCGGATCAGGTGCTGTATCAGCGTCTTCGAGACCGAAGCGTTGACGTTGTAGTGGGACATCTGGTCGCCCACGCCGTAGGTGCACCAGCCGAGCGCCAACTCGGAGAGGTCGCCGGTGCCGACAACGAGGCCATCGTGCTGGTTGGCGAGGCGGAAGAGGTAATCGGTCCTCAGACCCGCCTGCACGTTCTCGAAGGTGACGTCGTAGACCGGCTCACCCTTGGCGAACGGATGGCCCAGATCGCCCAGGAGTTGACGCGCCGCCGGCCGGATGTCGATTTCCGCGGCGGTCACGCCGAGCGCTTCCATCAGCGCCCAGGCGTTGGACCGGGTGCCTTCCGAAGTGCCGAAACCAGGCAGCGTGTAGGCGAGCACATTGGTCCTGGGCAGGCCTAGCTGGTCCATGGCCCGAGCCGCGACGATCAGCGCCTGGGTGGAGTCCAGGCCGCCCGACACTCCGATCACGGCGCGTTCCAGGCCGCTCGCCCGCAGCCGTTGCGCAAGGCCCTGGACCTGGATGTTGTAGGCCTCATAACAGTCCTCGCGCAGCCGGGCGGGATCCGACGGCACGAAGGGAAAGCGTTCGACGGCTCGCTCCAGGGCGATCGGCCTGGCGGGCGCGTCGAGGGCGAACTCCGCCCAGCGGAAACGCTCCACGCGGTCCGCCTCCTCGTGCGCGCAGTCGCCGAAGGTGTTCAGCCGCATGCGCTCTTGTCTGATCCGGCCGAGGTCGACGTCGGCGAAGATGGCCTGATCCCCAGCGAAACGCTTCGACTCGGCGAGCTCGTCGCCGCACTCGAAGACCCCGGCCTGGCCATCCCATGCGAGATCGGTGGTGGACTCGCCCGGCCCTGCGGCCGTGTAGAGGTATGCCGCCACGGCCGACCGCGACTGGCCGGCGCACAGCAGGCGCCGAGTCTGGGCCTTGCCGATGACGATGTTGCTGGCCGAAAGGTTGATCAGCACCTCGGCGCCTGCGAGCGCCGCGGCGCTGGACGGAGGAATCGGCGTCCACAGATCCTCGCAAATCTCAACGTGGAAACTGAACGGGACGGCGCCTGTCGATCGGAACAATAGATCGACACCGAACGGAGCCCTCTGGCCGCCGACTTCGATGTCCAGTCCGCGCACACCGGCCCCGGACGTAAAGTGCCGGCGCTCATAGAACTCGCGATAGTTGGGCAGGTAGGTCTTGGGGACCACACCGAGGATCCGGCCCCGGTGGATGGCCACGGCCGAGTTGTAGAGCCTGCCGATCCGCCGCACCGGCGCCCCGACGATAAGCACCGGATAGATGTCGCGGCTCGCCTGGACCAGCTCGGCGATCGCCGCGTCCACCGCCTCGAGCAAAGGATCCTGGAGCAGCAGGTCGTCGATCGCATAGGCGGACAGGCCAAGTTCCGGGAACACCATGACCGCGGCGCCGGCCTCGTCCGCGCGCTCGGCCAGCTCCAGCGTCGCCGCACAGTTGAAGACCGGATCGCCCGGCCGCACGCGCGGCACACCAGCGCCAAGGCGGGCGAAGTCATGAGTGTAGAGGCAGGCGAAGGGCGCCTTGGTCAATCCATCTCTCCCGAAGCGACGCTGATCGAGCCGCGGCCCGCCGCTCGATCCTAAGCGTCGGGACAGTCGTCAATGTGGGCGTTTCTGCAACGGTTCTCCAGCAGCGCCCATCAAGCCAGGCGCCCCACTCCCAGGCCGCCTTCGATCGCGCCCCCATTGACGCCCCCGCTCCGCGCCGCTTTTGGTAGCCGCGAACCGGCGGAAAGCCGAAGCGGAGGAAAGCCGATGGCGGCCAAGAGATTCCCGATCGAGGCAGGGCATATCATGATGTTCGCGCGCTCGGTGGGCGACGACAACAAGGTCTACTACGAAGAGGACTATGCGAAGACGACCGAGGCGGGCGGCGTCATTGCTCCCCCCACCTTCGCCCAGTCCAGCGCCCAGTTCGACCCCGACTATTTCCTGCGCCCCAAGGTCGGCCGGCCGTGGTTCGGCTCCGGCAAGAACCCCACTGGAGTGGACCGCTCGGCGGGCGGCGGCGGACGCGGGGGCGGCGGAGGCGGCGGTGGCCTCCACGCCGAGCAGCACTTCGAATACCACCGGCACATCAAGCCCGGCGACGTGCTCACCGCCACGACCAAGCCGGGCAAGACCTGGGAGAAGGAGGGCAAGCGATCGGGCAAGCTGGTCTTCTCGGAATCCATCACCGAATACCGCGACCAGAACGGCGAGCTCGTGATCACCGCCCGGGGCGTGGGCGTGCGCACCGAACGCCCGGTCGACCAGAAGCAGGAGGCTTGATCGTCATGGCCCTGAAAGCCTCGAACCTGAAGGTGGGAGAGGCCCACACCGCCCGCATCGCGGACGACCTCAAACGCACCCAGATCGTGCAGTACGCGGGTGCGTCCGGCGACTACAATCCGCTGCACACGGACGAAGTGTTCACCACCCAGGTGGCCGGATACCCCTCGGTGTTCGCGCACGGGATGCTCACCATGGGCATGACCGGCAAGATGCTCACCGACTACGTCGGGGACGCGCGGCTGAAGAAGTATGGCGTCCGCTTCACCAGCCAGGTCTTCCCGGGCGATACCCTCGACGCCACGGCCACGCTCAAGGAGATCAAGGACGAAGGCGGCGAGAAGGTCGCCGTCTTCGACGTCTCCACGGTCAACCAGAACGGCGTCCAGGTCCTCAGCGGCTATGCCGAGGCCCGGGTCGATCCTTAACAGGAACGCCTGTCGGCGCGGCGCGCCGGCAGGCGCCTCCATTGAAGACTACGGCCGCGGCGGCGCGACCTTTCGAGGACTGGGGGAGCATAGGGTCGATGGGAGACCAACCGGGAGCGCTCGACCGCCGCGCCTTGATTTCACTGGCGGCGGCCGGGAGCATCGGCATGGCTACGCGCGCCGCTTCGGCCTCAGTCCGTGCTGAAGCGGCCGATAAGCCCGTGATCGTCAACGCCCTGGGCGGGATCTCCGACCCCAATCTCGAGCTGCCGCGCCAGACCCCCGCCCTGGCGGACACCGATCAGCCGGGGGTGGACGACCGCTCGATCCGCGACGCCCTGGCCTCAGGCGTGAGCGCGGTGAACATCACCCTTGGCTATGTCTCCGGCCCGATGGACCCGTTCGAATATACGGTCGGTTCGATCGGCGCGTGGGATCGGCTGCTGCGCGAGCGCGCGGACCACCTGATCAAGGTGAACACGGCCGCGGACATCCTGAAAGCCAGGAGCGAAGGCAAGGTCGGGGTCTTTTACGGCTTCCAGAACTGTGTGCAGCTAGGCGACAAGCCTCAGCGGGTCGACCTGTTCGCGAACCTGGGCGTCCGCGTGATCCAGCTCACCTACAATCCCGCCAATGCTCTGGGTGACGGCTCGATGGCGCCCCAGAACCGCGGGCTCACGCCGTTTGGACGGGAGGTGGTGGAACGTCTCAACGCCGCACGCGTGATGGTCGATCTCTCCCACAGCGGCGAGAGGACCTGCCTGGACGCTATCGGGGCGTCCAAAGCGCCGATCTCGATCAATCACACCGGCTGCCGCGCCCTCACCGACCTGCCCCGCAACAAGACCGACGCCGAGTTGCGCGGCGTCGCCGAGAAGGGCGGCTTCGTCGGGATCTACTTCATGCCGTACCTGAGCCTCAGCGGGCATCCCACCCCGCAGGACGTTGTCGCCCACATCGATCACGCCGTGAACGTGTGCGGTGAGGACCACGTCGGGATCGGCACCGACGGCGAGGTGTCGGCCATCGACGACCTGGACGCTTATCACGCCCGCCTCGCCGCCGAGATCGCCGGCCGCGCGGCCGCCGGCATCGGGGCCACCGGCGAGCGGGCGGACACCTATCCCTTCGTTGTCGATCTGCGCGGCCCCGACCAGTTCCACAAGCTCGCCCGGCTGCTGAAAACCCGCGGGTATTCGGAGCGCCGGATCGACAAGATCCTCGGCCTCAACTTCGTCGCCTACGCCCGTGACATCTGGGGCTAGCTGCGCGTCCGGACGTGGCGCCGGCTCGGCAGCCCATCCGTCAGGCAGCCGGCTCGAGCCTCGGCCTCGCCCGGCGCTCGGCGTGCTCGCGTTCGAGGAACCAGGCGGCCGCGAGCTGGCACAGGAAGGCCAGGACATAGACCGGGCTGAGCCATAGTAAGGCGTGCATCAGCGCGTGCTCGCCGTATCGCGCCTTCAAGTGATCGCTGACCACGCCGACGAAAAGCGGGCCGCCCCCAAGACCGATCAGGTTGAGGACGAACAGAAGGATCGAACCTGCGACGGCTCTCTGCGCTGGCTCGACGCCGTTCTGGATCACGGCCAGAGCCGCAGGAAGATAGGCGATAATCAGGATCGAGGGCCCGACCACGAACGCCAGGGCCGTCTGCCACCCATGCGCCGCCGTCATCGCCGGCAAGAACGGCAGGGCCAACAGGATGCAGATCCCCGGCGTCAGGGCGTAGGCCGCCGGCCTCACCGCGCCCAGTCGGTCCACCAGCCATCCGGCGAGCCAGGTTCCCACTGCGGTCGTCAGGCCGCTGACCGTGCTGTACCAGACGGCGATCTGGATCAGGGTCATGCCCTTCTCACGCATCAGGAAGGCCGGGGTCCAATTCAGCAAGGCGTAGCCGACGAAGGCGGTGAGCCCCGCCGACAGGGCGGTGAACCCCAGCGCCGGCTTGCGCACGAACACCAGGACAGCCGAGGCGACGCTGGCGCGGGGACCGGTCATGGCGCCGGGCGGATCGAGCCGCCCCCGGCGCGGTTCGCGCACGACCGCCAGAAGCAGGGGAGCCAGCAGCAGGCCGAACGCGCCAAGCGTCTTGAACGCCGCGCGCCAGCCGAAATGGGCGGCGATCCAGCCGCCGCTGGCGGCCCCGAACAGGCTTCCGAACGGCACGCCCAGCGAATAGAGCGCCAGGGCGCGCCCGCGGCGATTCGGCGGGAAATAGTCCGAGAGGATCGAGTAGGAGGGCGGCGAGCCGCCGGCCTCCCCGACCCCTACGCCGATCCGGGCCGCCGCCAGCATCGCGAACGAGCCGGCGAAACCGCAGGCTGCGGTGAACAGGCTCCACAATGCGCAAGCGGCCGCGATGATCCGGACACGGTTGGATCGATCCGCCAGCGCCGCCACCGGAATTCCGAAGACGGTGTAGAACAGGGCGAACATCAGTCCCGTGAGCAATCCGAGCTCGGTGTCGGTGAGATGCAGGTCGTGCTTCACCGGCTCGGCAAGCACCGCCAGGAACTGGCGGTCGAGGAAGTTGCAAGTATAGGCGACAGCGAGGGTCCCCGCGACGACGTAGGCGTAGCGCCCCGTCGGCGCGTCTTTGTGCGGGCGCGCCCCGCCTTCGTCGATGGCCAAGCGCGGCCCTCCTGTGGAAACACTGGCGCCGTGGCCGCGCCGATTCCGCCATGGTGGCGTGGCCTTGGAAGGTCGTCTAGAAGCGCCGGCGGATCAAAGCGGAGGAGCGTAATGGACGTCAGGCGTGTGTGGATCGGAGTCTCGGCGGCGGCTTTGGCGGGCGTCGGGTTCGCCGCCCAAGCGCAACAGGTCCGTACCGGGAAGGCGGCCATGGGCGACTGGCAGCAGGATGCTCCCGGTGTCTCGCGCCACCTGACCGCAGCCGAGGAGCCGACGCCCTCCACCCCCACCGCCCTTCCCGCCGCGGTCGTCGCGCGGCCCGAGGGCGCGCACCTCTCTGTCCCTGCCGGCTTCACGGTCGAGCCGTTCGCCCAAGTGAAAGGCGCGCGTCAGATCCGCGTGGCGCCCAATGGCGACATCTTCGTCGCTCAGACCTATTCCGGAAATGTCACGGTGCTGCGCGCCGCCGATGGCGCGAGCGCGCCGAGCGAACAAAGCCTTTTCGTCAGCGGCCTCGTCCTTCCCTTCGGAATCGCATTCTATCCTGAGGGACCGAACCCCCTGTGGGTGTACGTCGCCGAGAACAATCGGGTCGTGCGCTACCCCTACCAGAACGGCGATCTGAAGGCGCACTCGGCGCCCGAGGTCGTGGTGGAGAAGCTCTACCCGGCCCGCGGCGGCGGCCACGTGACCCGGGACATCGACTTCTCCAAGGACGGCCGCACGATGTTCGTTTCGGTCGGCTCCGGTTCGAACGTGTCAGAGGAGATGCCCGGCAAGACGCTCGAAGAGGCGAAGGCCTACGACGCCGAGCACCATGCTCTCGGGGCAACCTGGGGCCCCGAGGAGAACCGCGCCGACCTCCTGCGCTTCGATCCGGACGGCAAGAACTACGCGATCTTCGCCACGGGCCTGCGCAACTGCGTCTCCGTTCGCGTCGAGCCCCGCACAGGGACCCCCTGGTGCGTGGTCAACGAGCGCGACAGCCTGGGCGATAACCTGCCGTTCGACTACGCCACCCGGGTCAAGGATGGCGGCTACTATGGCTGGCCCTGGTGGTACATCGGCGATCACGAAGACAAGCGACCTAAGAGCGCCCGCCCCGATCTGGCCGGAAAGGCCATCGTCCCCGACGTGCTCTTCCAGGCCCACTCCGCCCCGCTTGGCCTGGCCTTCTACACTGCCGGGCGCGGCGTCGCGGCCTTTCCGGCGAACTACGACGGCGACGCCTTCGTCACCCTGCACGGCTCGTGGAACCGCGCCCAGCGCACGGGTTACAAGCTCGTTCGCGTGAAGCTGAAGAACGGAACGCCGGTGGGAACCTACGAGGACTTTCTGACCGGGTTCGTGGTCGACGACAGAAGCGTGTGGGGCCGCCCTGTCGGCGTTGCCGTGGCCCACGACGGCGCCCTGCTGGTGTCGGACGACGGCGGCGACGTGATCTGGCGCATCACGCCGGCCAAGAGCCCCAAATGAGGGCGGCGCTTATCGCGGGCCTCCTCCTGTTGGCAGGTCCGGTCCTGGCCAGGAGCGCACCGGCGACCGACCCGGCCGCGGGCCAGCAGGTCTATGAAACACGCTGCAGCTTCTGCCACGGCGAGGGCGGCGTTGGCGGCCAGGGACCGAGCCTGGTCGGCGTCGTCGGCCGCAAGGCCGGGAGCTTTGCGAACTTCGCCTACACGCCAGCTCTCAAGGCGTCCGGTCTGACCTGGACCGCCGCGGACCTCGACCGGTTCCTGACCAATCCGGCGGCGCTCGTCCCAGGGACGTCCATGCCCATGAGCGTTCCGGACGCTCAGGAGCGAGCTGACCTCATCGCCTATCTGGCGAGCCTTCATTGACGAGCGTCGCCGCAGATCCCGAACGAAAGGCGGGCGCGCCGGAGCTCTCCAAGGATCTCCGGCAGCGCCACGTCACCATGATCTCCATCGGGGGGATCATCGGCGCCGGTTTGTTTGTCGGCTCCAGCGCAGGCATCGCCACGATCGGCCCAGCCGTCGTGGTGAGCTATCTCCTCGCCGGGTTCGTCGTCCTCCTGGTCATGCGCATGCTCGGGGAAATGGCCGCGGCCTATCCGAACATGGGCGCCTTCACCGAGTTCGCCCGGCTCGGGCTCGGAAACTGGGCCGGTTTCACCGCCGGCTGGGTGTACTGGTACTTCTGGGTGTGTGTGGTGGCGATCGAGGCGCTCGCCGGCGCCAAGCTGCTGCACAACTGGATCGATCTCCCGGTCTGGGCCTGGGGCGTGATCCTGCTGGCCGCGATGACCGCCACCAACCTGTGGTCGACGAAGTCGTATGGCGAGTTCGAGTTCTGGTTCGCTTCGATCAAGGTGGTGGCGATCGTCGTCTTCATCGCCATCGGCGCCGTCGCCCTCGGCCTGCACTCTCCCTCGCCCGCGGGGCGTTTCGGAAACCTCACCGCCCACGGCGGCTTCGCGCCCTTCGGGCCATTCTCCGTGCTCGGCGGCGTAACCAGCGTCGTCTTCGCCCTCACCGGCGCCGAGATCGCCACCGTCGCCGCCGCCGAATCGGCGGAGCCGGGGCGCGCGGTGGCGCGAATGACCAGCCAGGTCGTCGCCCGGATCCTGCTGTTCTACGTCATCTCCCTGTTTCTGATCGTCACCATCGTCCCGTGGACGACGATCCACTCGGGGGATTCCCCCTTCGCCATCACCCTCGAGCGGCTGCGCATTCCAGGCGCCTCGACGATGATGAACGCGATCGTGCTGACCGCGGTTTTGTCCTGCCTCAATTCAGGACTCTACGTCTGCTCCCGGGTGCTGTTCACGCTGGCGGCCCATGGCGACGCGCCAGCGGCTATGGTGGCGCTCAACCGGCGCAAGGTGCCGGTGCGGGCGATCCTCGTGGTCATGTCCTTCGCCGTGGCCGCCATGGCCGCCTCGGCGCGTTCGCCCGACAAGGTATTCACCTTCCTCGTCGATACGTCCGGGGCCCTCATGCTGATCGTCTATCTGATCGTGGCGACGGCCCAGATCGCCGTTCGCCGGCGTCTCGAGCGAGAGGATCCCAGCCGCCTCGTCGTGCGCATGTGGCTGTTCCCATGGGGCAGCTATCTTGCCGTCGCCGCCATCATCGGGATTCTGGCGGCGATGGCCCTCATCCCGACGTCCTTCGGACAGTTCGCCGCCAGCATGGGCGTCCTGGCCGCCGCTCTCCTGGCCTTCCTCCTTTTGCGCCGTGGAAAGACCGCGGCGACCTGATCAGTCCTCCAGGCTCAGCAGACTGGCGTTGCCGCCCGCGGACGTGGTGTCCACCGTGAAGGTCCGTTCCACAGCGAACCTCGGCAGGTAGTGTGGTCCCCCGGCCTTGGGCCCAGTGCCGGAGAGGCCTTCGCCGCCAAATGGCTGGACCCCGACAACGGCGCCGATCATCGAGCGGTTGACGTAGAGATTGCCAACCCGCGCACGGGCGCGCACGGCGTCAGCCGCCCCCGCGATCCGGCTGTGCACCCCCATCGTCAGCCCGTATCCGTTGGCGGTGACACGCGAAAGCGTCTCGTCCATCTGGCAGGGCTTCCACGTCGCCACGTGCAGGATCGGGCCAAAGACCTCCCGGTCGAGCTGCTCGACACGGTCGAGCCGGATCAGGCTGGGGGCGACGAAATGACCGGAGAGGCCCGGTGGGACCGGTGTCTGGAAGAGGATGCGATCACGCCACAGGGCCAGGTGCCCTTCGAGACCCATCCTGGCTGCGTGGTCGATCACCGGTCCGACATCGACCGCCGGGTCCATCGGATCTCCGACGACCAGCTCGGCCATGGCTCCCTGCAGCATTTCGATCACGCCAGGCGCGATGTCCTCGTGCAGGCAGAGCAGTCGGAGCGCCGAACAGCGCTGCCCCGCGCTGAGGAAAGCAGAGGTGACGACGTCGACCACCACCTGTTCGGGCAGGGCCGTCGAGTCCACCAGCATCGCGTTGACGCCGCCCGTCTCGGCGATCAGCGGCACGATCGGACGGCTCTCGTCCTCCAGCAGCGCCCGGGCGATCTTTCGGGCGCTCCCCGTGGAGCCGGTGAAGGCGACGCCGGCGATGCGAGGATCGGCGATCAGGGCCGCGCCGACGTCCGGACCACCCGGCAGCAAGGCCAGGACGTCCGGCGGGATCCCGGCCTCCCGGGCGAGCCTGACGGCGGCGGCGGCGACCAGCGGCGTCTGGGGCGCAGGCTTGGCCACGACCGAATTGCCCATGACGAGCGCGGCGGTCACCTGGCCGAGGAAGATCGCCAGCGGGAAGTTCCACGGACTGATGCAGGCGAAGACGCCGCGGCCGCGCAAGGAAAGTTCATTGAGTTCTCCGGTCGGGCCGGGGAGCCGTTGCGGCAAGGCGGCGCGGCGCGCCTCGCGGGCATAGTAGCGGCAATAGTCCACCGCCTCGCGCACCTCGCCCAGGGCGTCCCCCAGGGTCTTGCCGCCTTCCGCCACGAGCAGACCCATGAGAGGGGCGCGGTTCCGTTCGATCAGGTCGCCCAGCCGCTCGAGCACAGCAGCCCGCGCATCGACGCCCGCCAGGTCCCACTCGGCCTGGGCGCGGACGGCCGCTCCAATCGCCTGGGCGATCTCCTGATGAGTCGCTTTCGCCACGCGCCCAGGCGAGGCGCCGCCCGCCGGATTCTTGACGGCTGTCGAAGCCGCAGCGCCTTGCGACCCATCCAACAGCGGGCCGGCCTGCCACGGCTTGGCGAGCGAGCCCCGCATGTGCTTGAGCAGGGAGCTGACCACGGCGTCGTCCGAGAGGTCCAGGCCGCCGCTGTTGCGTCGCGTCGGGCCATAGATCTCGCTGGGACGGACGATGGCGGGGTGCGGGCTGAGGCCGGCCGCCAGGGCGGACTCGACGGGGTCGGCGAGCAGTTCCTCGTCGCTGACGTCACGATCGGCGATCTGGTGGACGAAACTGGTGTTCGCACCATTCTCCAGCAGTCGGCGGACCAGGTAAGCGAGCAGGTCCCGATAGCCCCCGACCGGGGCGTACACGCGCACCGCCAGTTCGCGGCTCGACATCAGCCCCTCGTAGAGCCCCTCGCCCATTCCATGCAGACGCTGGAACTCGAAGTCGGTGCGCGCTCCAGCCCACTCCAGCACGGTGGCCACGGTCAGGGCGTTGTGAGTGGCGAACGCTGGGTAGAGACCACGCTCTCCCAGCAGGGCCCGCGCACACGCCAGGTAGGAGACATCGGTGTTCGTCTTCCGGGTGAACACCGGGTAGTCGTCCAGCCCCCGCTCCTGCGCGCGCTTGATCTCGCTGTCCCAGTAAGCCCCCTTGACCAGGCGCACCATCAGCTGACGACCGGTCGCGGCCGCCAGTTCCGCGGCCCAGCCGATCACGGCCGGCGCCCGTCGCTGGTAACCCTGGACCGCGAGGCCGAGACCATCCCACCCTGTCAGGGCCGGGTCCCGCGCAACCTGCTCGATGATCGAAAGCGACATCTCCAGGCGCTCCGACTCCTCGGCGTCCACCGTCAGCCCCACGCCTACGCGCTTGGCGATTCGGCCGAGTTCGCTCAGGCGGTCCACTAGTTCAGGGACTGCGCGACCGGCCTGGAAGGGCTCGTACCGGGGGTGGAGGGCGGACAGCTTCACCGACACGCTGTCGGCCGCGTGGATATCGACGCCCGCTGAAGTCGCGCGACCCACGGCCTCGATCGCCCGGGAGTAGGCTTCCATATAGGCTTCCGCGTCCGCCGCGGTCCTGGCTCCCTCCCCCAGCATGTCGAACGAGTACCGGAACGCCCGGTTGGCTCCACGGTCCGCCCGGCGCAGGGCCTCCCCGATATCCCGGCCCAGGACGAATGCCTCGCCCATCCGCTGCATTGCCGCGCCCACCGCGGCGCGGATCGCAGGCTCGCCCATGCGCGCCACCATTCCCTTGAGGACGCCGCCTGTCGGTTCGGTGAGGCTCTGGGCGAGTATCAGGCCAAGGGTGGCGCTCTTGATCAGCATGCCTTCCGCATCGGAGAGGTGGCGGCGCCAGTCGCCGCGGCCAAGCTTGTCGCGGATAAGGGCGTCCGCGGTACCCGGATCGGGGACGCGAAGATAGGCTTCGGCGAGGCCGAGCAAGGCTGCGCCCTCCTGGCTCGAGAGGCTGTACTCGGCGAGAAACTGATCCACCCATCCGGCCCGGCCCGGCGCGCGCAACTCGGCGAGCAACCGGCCAGCCTGGGAGACTACGCGAGCACGTTCGGCCGCCGCGAGCCGCGCGGACTTCGCCAGGGGGGCGAGGGCGGCGTGCTCCTCGACGCGATAGAGGGGGGCGATGGCCGCTCGGGCGCGGCTCAAGGACGCGGCGTCGCGCGCCAGGTTTAAGCTGGACAAGGAAGTGACCGTCGACTCTTCAAAGGGCGACGGTTTGGCTCCGCCGCGACGTTCCTATATCACTGGATGGGCAAGGAGGATCGTCATGATCCGCGTCAGCTCAAAGCTTCTCAGTGGCGTCCTGGCGCTCGGACTCCTCGGCTCGCCGGCGCTCGCCCAGGAAACGATTCCGACCGCCTCCGCCGCGCCTCTGGGCGGGGCGCCTACGCCGCCGCCAGGCTCACCCCAGGCGCTCGGCCAGCGGCCTTTCTACGATGGAGCCGACATCGTGCGCAGCGACGTGAACGGCTGCGGAGTCCCCCCCAAGGAGGATGGCTCGCCCGACAAGGACGTGCACGGCGAGGTCTATGCCGGCGTTGGCACGCACGGCTACCGGGAGGCGGGCGGGACCGCCTGCATCCCGATCGGCGACCACTCGGCGGCGACGATCTCGGTGGACGCAGGACGCTATCCAGGCTGGCGCTCGCGGTACTAGGGGCCTTCTTCCCGTCCCTGCCGGAGGATACCGCCTCAGGCGACCCCGGAACGAGCTCTGACGGGCTCGGGTCGATCCCGGAACACGACCGTGTTGTTCATGTAGAAGTTGAACAGAAACGCCACGCCAATCCCGCAGAGCTTGCCGAGGTCTGGCGCATAGGGCTCCAGCAGGCTGGACGGGAAACCGATAAGATCCGCGCCCCAGGCCACCATCGCCGGAAAGGGCGCAAGAGCGTCCGCCACCCCCGTCACCCCTACATTGACGGTCATCCCCACCACCGCGATGCCGAAGAATCGCCCGAGCTGCCTCAGGCTCCAGGCGTGGCCGAACACGAAGATCGAACTGAGGGCGTAGTTCACAACTGCCGCGACGCAGAAGCTGCACGTCGCCGCCAGGACGATCGAGAGGCCGGCCCCGGCGTGAAGGATATTGAAGATGGTCACATCGACCACCGCCGCGGTGGCGCCCGTCAGGATGTACCGGCGGAACCGCGCGGCCGTCTGTGAGGAAATCATCCGCGCCCCGTACCCTTATCCGGCTGCCGATCAACCCCTTTTTTGACTGCGACCTAAGGCTCCACTAGGGCGGCGAGCAGCAGATCCAGCGCCGCTATGGCGAACGCGGTCATGTTGGACTGTCGGTCCGAAGAGCCCGTACGCAGCGTGGTCGCGGTCTCGGTGCGCCCGCTGACGGCGAGACAGGTGTGTCCCGCCGGGTCGCCGTACCCATTGCCGGACGGTCCCGCGGCTCCGGTCTCGGCGAGGCCCCAGGAAGCGCCAAGATTCTCGCGCACCGTCCCGGCGAGGATCAGGGCGTAGGGTTCGCTGGCCGAACGCACGCCGGCCACGGCTTCACGGGTCAGGCCAAGCAGGCTCATTCGCGCCTTTCCGGTGTAGACCACCGAACCGCCGACGAAATAGGCGCTGGCGCCCGGGACGGCGAGCAGCGCGGCGCTGATCAGGCCTCCAGCAGACGATTCGGCGACCGCCACCGTTTCGCGCCGCTCGGCAAGATGGCGGGCGACCTCGGCCGCGCGCTCCAGAAGGACTTGATCCATCACCTATAACCTCCCGTATCCCCAGTCTAACCGCGACAATCGGCAGCCTGTCCGCGGAACGTCTCAGGTCCTACACGATGTTGGTGTCAGAAGCTGAGCCGTCGAGAGGGGCACGATGACCGCGACCCCCCGGATTTTCGAGAATTTGACGTTTCGGCCCGAGCGCTTCTTCATCGGTCAGACCGTCGGAGGCGGCGTTCTACGCGATCCGTTCTTCCGCATCACACGCCGTTTCCGCGTCGAGACCCGAGGCTACCGTGACGGATCCTACGGAGGGATCAAGCTGGACGAAACCTACGCCTACGACACGGGTGAGGTCGAAGCCTTCCAGTGGATGATCACGCCGGCTGGCGCGGGTCGCTACGTCCTCGCCGAAGCCTCGATGGGTTCGGGCATCATGGCTTACGAGGAGGAGGGGGAGGTCATCTTCGCCTATCGCCGTCCTCTTGGTCCGGCGCGCGGCCTGGCCAAGCCTCGATTCACCGTACGTATGGGGCTCGTCGGCGGCGATACCGTGCTCAAGTCGGTGCGCGTGGGTCTGCTGGGGGCGCCGTTGGGGACGGTCACCGCCTTCCACAGGCGCGCCGTCCATGTGGCTGGCGCTTGACCAACGCCGACAGGTGATTGACGGTCGCCGATGGCCCTCGCACAGACTACCCACCCGGAGATCCCGCCGGAGCTGCTCGAGTTGCGGCACTCGATCGACAACATCGACGCCGCGCTCATCCATCTGCTCGCCGAGCGCTTCAAATGCACGCGCAAGGTCGGAGAGCTTAAGGCGCGGGTCGATCTGCCGCCGGCAGACCCTGTGCGCGAGGCCCAGCAGATCGCGCGGCTCCGGGCGTTGGCCGTGAGCGCCGATCTGGCGCCTGAATTCGCCGAGAAGTTCCTGAACTTCCTGGTCACCGAGGTCATTCGGCACCACGAGATCATCCGTAGCGCCAGGTCCTGACCGGACGCCGGGACCCGGCGCCCGATCTGGACGAGAGGTCGAGCAAGCATGGCGAGCCAAAAGCCCGAAGCCCCGAGAGCTTGGCAGAGGATGCTTTCGGGCCGCCGGCTCGATCTGCTCGACCCCTCGCCGATGGATATCGAGATCGAGGACATCGCCCATGGCTTGGCCCGGGTCGCGCGATGGAACGGCCAGACGACCGGCGAGCATCCGATGAGCGTCGCCCAGCATTCGGTGGTGGTGGAAGAGATCGTGGCTCATCTCGAGCCCTCGATCGACGCCCGATGGCGGCTGGCCGCCCTGCTGCATGACGCGGCGGAGTACGTGATCGGCGACATGATCTCGCCGTTCAAGGCGGCGCTTGGGCTCGACTACCAGGCGTTCGAAGATCGCCTGGGCGCAGCCATCCATATCCGGTTCGGCCTGCCTGCACGCACCCCCGCCAGGGTGAAGACCCTGGTCAAGGCGGCGGACCGCGCCTGCGCCTTCTTCGAGGCGACCCAGCTTGCGGGTTTCGAGACCGACGAGGCGCTGCGTCTGTTTGGTCGCCCGCCGCCCGGCTATGTCCTGCGCATCGAAACCCAGCCGCCGGCCGTGGCGCAGGAGCGTTATCTCCACCGCCACCACACCCTTTCGGAAGCCGCGGGGTTCGCCAAGGTCGCGGCGGCGTTCGAGACCGAGTAAGTCTCCGGGCTGGTCAAGCCTCCGAACCATGCCAAGCCCCGCAGTCGTCATCGGCCTCTCCGCGGTGATCGTCGCGCTTCGCGACGGCGAAGCCTGCGTGCTGACCGTACGGTCGCGCCGACCGCAAACCCCTGCCGGCCCAGCGGTCGAGGGCCTGCCGTTCGGGCCGTTCGACCCCGAGGGCCAGCGCACCTTCGAGTTGGCCCTGCGGGGGTTCGTCACCAGTCAGACGCGCTTTGAGCTCGGCTATGTCGAACAGCTCTACACCTTCGGCGACGAAGGGCGTGACGCTCCGCTCGCGGACGTGGGCGCCGGCGCGGCGCGGGTTATCTCCGTCGGATACCTCGCCCTGGCGCCGGCGGCGGTGGACACCCACGCGCCGGACACCGCCTGGTCGTCCTGGAATCGATTCTTCCCCTGGGAGGACTGGCGGGCCGGGCGCCCGCCGGTGATCGACGAGGCGATCGTCCCGGCGCTCGAGCGCTGGGCGCAGCCATCGACCTCACGACGGGCGCGCGTGCGCATCCTGTTCGCCACCGAAGGCGCGGACTGGAACGAGGAGCGCGTCCTGGACCGCTATGAGCTTCTCTATGAAGCGGGGCTCGCGCCCGAGGCCGCGCGGGACAGGCGAATGACTGACGGGGGTTCAGGCGTCCCGACTGAGACGGTCGATCCCCGCCTTGGTGCGCCCATGATTTCCGACCACCGAAGGATCCTCGCCACGGGCCTCGGCCGGCTGAGGGGGAAGCTGAAGTATCGCCCGATCATCTTCGAGCTGATGGGCGAGTGTTTCACCCTCTCGGCGCTGCAGAAAGCGGTGGAGGCGATCGCCGGCGTACCCCTGCACAAGCAGAACTTCCGGCGCGTGGTCGAGCGCACCGGACTTGTCGAGGGCTTGGGGCGAATGGAGCTGGGCGCCGGCGGCAGGCCTGCCGAACTCTTCAAGTTCCGGCGCGACCTTCTCGCCGACCGCCCTGCCCTTGGACTGTCGCTTCCGCGGTTGCGGGAATAGGCGCCGGGACAGGTTCTCGGCGCCCGTCTGACAGCTACCGATACACGAACTCCGGACCGTCCAGGTCGATCTTCGGGAAGAGGTCCTTCTCGGCCCAGTAGTCCTGCGTGTGCTGCCATTCCGGCTTGTCGCCCCGGTGCGGCAGAAGATGCATCCCCCTCATCAGATAGCCCGGATTGAAGTTCTCCGGATCGATCCACTCGAGGAGAGGCATGTTGTGGTCCTCGGGACGGAGCTTCACCTCGACCCGCTTGACCCCCTTCTCCTGCATGTGCGCGAGCAGGCGGGCCATGAAGTCCCCGATCAGATCGGCTCTCAGGGTCCAGCTGGCCCGGAAGTAGCCGAACACCCAGACCAGATTCGGCACGCCGGTGAACATCATGCCGCGGTAGGTGACGGTCTTGGAGAAGTCCAAGGGCTTGCCATCGATTGCGAAGTCGATGTCGCCCAGAACGGACAGGTCGAACCCCGTGGCTGTGACGATGATGTCCGCCTGCAGCGTTTCGCCGGATTTGAGGAGGATGCCCGTCTCGGTGAACCGTTCGATCTCGTCCGTGACGACCGACGCCTTGCCGGCCGCGATCCGCTGAAAGATGTCGCCCTCAGGCACGAACGCGATCCGCTGCCGCCAAGGGCGATAGCGCGGCTTGAAATGCTTATCGATGTCGTAGTCGGGCCCGAGAAAGGCGCGGACGCCGCCCAGCAGTTCGGCCGTGACCGTCTCCGGCTCTTCCACGCAGCGACGCGTGAACGCCGCCTGATCATGCAGAATCTTCCGGCGCACGATCTCGTGGATCCACGTCTCGTCGACGTCGAGCTCGCGCAGGGTGTCGGCCAGCTCGTTGGCGTTGCGGCCTGGGACAAAGTATGTCGGCGAGCGCTGCAGCACCGTCACGTGGGCCGTCTTGTCGGCGATGTTCGGCACCAGCGTCGCCGCGGTAGCCCCCGATCCGATGACAATCACTCGCTTGCCCGCGTAGTCGAGGTCCTTGGGCCAGGTTTGTGGGTGGACGATCCTGCCTTTGAAATCCGACATGCCGGGCCAGTCCGGGGTGTAGCCCTCCTCATGGCGATAATAGCCCTGGCACATCCACAGGAACCCGGCGGTGAAGAAGGCCGCCTCGCCGGTCTCGGTCTTGCGCGCTTCGATGAGCCAGAGATTCTCTTCGCTGGACCATGAGGCAGAGACGATCCGATGTCCGTACCGGATATGCCGGTCGAGGTCGTTCTCCTCGATCACCTCGTGCATGTATTTGAGGATCTCAGCCCCCGTGGCGATCGGCGTGCCCACCCAGGGCTTGAACCTGTACCCGAAGGTGTAGAGGTCGCTGTCGGAGCGGATGCCGGGATAGCGGTGGGTGTGCCAGGTGCCCCCGAAGCTGTCCTTGGACTCGAGCACCACGAAGCTGGTCCCTGGTCGCTGGTGCGTGAGATGCCGTGCGCCACCCACGCCAGAGATGCCGGCCCCCACGATCAGCACGTCGAAATGCTCTGTCCTGGCGTCGGCGGCTTTAGTCGTCAGGGCTCCGGCGTCATCCATGGGGCTCTCCTTCTCCGTGCGCCGGTCTGTCGGGCAAAACGCCCCGCGGTTCAACGGGCGCCGTGCAACTTGGACATCGCCACACGATCGCTTGTTTGCCCTCTGCAAGGCCCACGAAAGTCAGGAGGACAATGCGAGGGGGGCGAGCCACGCCTCCACAGTTCGCGGCCCACGCCGGCGGCGCCAAGGCGCATCCCGACGTAGGCCGCCGAGAGTCGGATTCAGTCCTTCAACGACGCGCCGATGCGGTCGAGCAGGTCGCTCGTGCCGGCGGCGCGCGCGCCGGCGTCGTCATAGCCGTCGAGGAAGGCTCCCTGCTCGGTCACCCTCAGGCGGGTTCCGCCTTCGGCGGCGTCCAGTTCCATGGTCGCCAGAGAGGCCGAGATTTTCTGCTCGTCGAGCCACATCTGGTAGACGTAGACGAGCCGCTCGCCCTCGATCACGTCCAGGTAATCGGCTTCGAAGGTGGTCAGCCGGCCCGCGCGGCCGACGACCCGCTCCCGGCCGCCGGGCCGGACGTCCATCGACCTTTCCACGAGGGTCCATTGTCCAGGCGGCCCCACGAACCACTTGGACTTCCCCTCGACCGTCGTCAGGGCCGCCCACACCCGGGCGCGAGGCGCAGGATAGAGCCGCTCCAGAGTAAAGCTGTCGTGGACGACGCTGCGGACCGCTGGGCGGGCGCGCTCGACCTCAGCAAGCGCGTTCGCCAGTCGTCCGAGCGTCTGCGCCCAGCCCTCGGGAGCGCCGGCGATCATCGCTCGCGCCGAAGGATCGAGGACCTTGTAGGTCTGTTCGACCGTCAGGCGCGTACCACCAGGCGTGTGCTCGAAGATGGCGGTGGTGAGGGCCGACATGGCGACGGCTCCGCTGGGCCCTTCCACCTCCATTTCGATCACGAGGCGCTCGGGCGGCTCGACCACGACGAACCGTCCTCGCGACCAATGTTCGGTTCCATCGGGCGCGCGCATGCAAACCTCGAAGGGCCCGCCCTGGCGCATCTCGACACTCGCGTGAGGGACCGTGAACACATCGGGGCAGAACCAGCGCTTCACATGATCCGTCGAACTCCAGGCGGCGAAGACCGCCGCTCGAGGAAACGGGAAGGTGCGCGTGATCCTCACGCCCTCTTGCGCCTCCACGGCCGCGTCATCTGGACTGGTCATCGTCGTTCTCTCCCTTGAGTGTTTCGAGGTAGTCGCCGAGGCGGTCGAGCCTGGCGTCCCACTCGCAGCGGCGCGCTTCGATCCATCGATTGGCCTGACCGAGCGCGGCCATATCGAGCGCGCAGTTGCGTGTCCTTCCGACCTTCACCGACCGCACGAGCCCGGCAGACTCCAGGACCTGGAGATGCTGCATGACTGCGGGCAGTGACATCGGCAGCGGCCGCGCCAGCTCGCTGACGCTCATCGACCGGTGGCTCAGGCGTTCGACCAGCGCCCGACGCGTCGGATCGGCCAGGGCGTGGAAGACACGATCGAGCGGCTCTAATTGGTTAAGCATTTGCCTAACTATGAGCCCGCAGCATCACTTAAGCAAGGACTTTAGTGTGCCTTATGACCCATCGGTCACGCCTAGGGCGCGGCGCGTGAGGCTCGACCGAAGGTCTTGATCACCTGCAAAAAGAGATATCGCCCGGACCTGATATCGCGCGTCTCCAAGAACGCCAGCGCCGTGTCGTTCCGTGGCCCAAAGTAGGCTAATCGCGTATGAAGATAGTCCCTCCTGGTCAAATTTCTCAATTCAACGCGAAATGTGAGATCAGATACAGGTTTGTATTCACCGAATAAGGCGACATACGGCCGTAGTTTGTCGATATCGATTTCGTCGAATCGATAGTTGTCTGTTCTGTACTCGCCCATTGCATCGACGCCAAGCGTCGTACGGCGACGGGGCAGACTCTCGGTGAAGTGGAGTTCCCAGGTGTTGGGAGGCAAGGCCGAGATCGGCCGGGCGACGCCGGTGGTCGGATCGATCACCCGGGACGACCTCCAGGTGGACTGCCCGGTGATCAACCCGCCCTTCAGGCCGGCTCGGTCCAATGGAAGCGTGAGGCCGAGCGCCACCTCGTCCTTGCGTCCGCCGCCGATGTTGCCGGGAGCGTCAAATGCGCCCGCCGGATCGTACACAGGCACCCGATCGATGACGTCGTAAAGAGCATAGTGGCGCACGGTCAACGTCACGTCTCCGGACCGCCAGAACCGCCGCTCCACGGCCGCCTCGAACACCCAGTCGGACTGTGGCGTAAGCTGGGGATTTCCCGCCCGGACCTGACCCGACTCGATGTTGTCGGGACTGGCGATGAAATCGTTGAAGTCGAGCTGCCCGACCTCGCGCTCGACCCGAATCCGGACCTGATCGACAGCGTCGGGCGAGATGGTCAGCAGGGCGCGTGGCTTGGGATAGACGAGAACCTGGTCGCTGGAGCTGTCGCCGGAGGACGTCAGCCGCGAGGCTTCGATATGCATCCCCGCCTCCAGGTTGATCGTCCGTCGCGGCTGCCATTCCGCCAGGGCGAAGCCCTCGCCGCGGGTCTCGGCGACATACTCGTTCGCGGCGGGAAGACTCACGGGCGCCCCATTCTCGATGAAGGTCGTCCGCGAGGTGAGCCAGTTATAGTCGCCCTCTACGCCTGTATTGAGCGAGAAGGTCCTGGAAAAAGTGAACCTCAAGCGTGCGCTGAGAATATTCTCTCCACGGCGGTCGTTCAGATCAAAGATGTCCGACGTGTCGTCGCCGGTTACCCCCGCCACCTGCGGCGCCTCGGTAAAATGGTCATGCAGCCCATCCCACCCGAGTTGCTGGAGCTCCACCACCTCCAGCTCAAGGCGAGAACCAAACTCGCGCTCGTATCTCGCGCTAACCTCGGCCGTCCTTCGCGTCTGATGGTAGTTGTCGAGATCCCCGCCAGACGGCTGAACCAGGGTGTCAGTGGAGATGGCGCCGTACGGCTGGTCGGAGAATGAAGCGGAGAGCCTGATCTTGCCGCCGCCGGCGGCGTGCTCGGCCGCGGCGGTAATGTGGTTATCCTGCTGGACGCCGAACTGGATTTCCGAGCCGCGCAGGATCAGACCGCCCGACCCGTCCACCCGGGTCTTTGGTCCGATCCCGCCCTGATCGTCGAAGGCGCCCCCAATCTGGGCAGATCCCTCGAAGAACCAGCCGTCGCTACGCCATTGCCATTCGGTGCGGCCGACCCCCTCCAGCTTCCCCTGGTCGTTTCGGACGACCGACCCAGTGAGCGTCACCGCCGCGCCCTCCCCTGTCCGGCGCACGAGGTTGGCGATGATGGTCTTGCCCTGCATGTCGATGCCCGGCGCGCCCCCGCGGATCACGTCGACGCGGGCGATCTGATCGGCCGGGATCCGCCCCAGCAGGTCTTCGATGTTGTCGTTCTTGGAAGCCAGTCGTTGGCCATCGACCAGGATATTGGGCGCCGCTCCGACGTAGCCGCGGACATCCACCCCGCGATCAAAGACGAACCCGGGTATCAGCCTGACGATATCAAGAGCTGTGGTCGGCTGCTCCGGAGCGAAGAAAGGCGCAGGGTAACTGGTGACGCCTTCGGCCGAAGACACGGCGGCGCCCTCCGCGGCCTCACTGGCGCAGAGAGAAAGGCCGACAAAGAGAAAAAGTACCGCCCCGAAGTTCACCCAACCCGATCCTGTAAGACTGGATCTTGTCTGCGGGTTTACCTTTGTTGACGTTTGCCTCGGCGAGCCAAATCGCCGCAACCTACGTTTCGTCCAGCTTCAGACGCAAAAATATCACGGAGCGGTTCTGAGGGGACGGTGTCTCCAGAAAGATGCGTTGCCAGCCGACGGACGATCGCACGAAATCGCGTGGTCGCGTCTCAGGTGTTGAAGCGAAACGCCTGTCCGTCCCGCACCACCCGGCCGGCCGTTGGCCCCGCATAGTGGGTGCCGATCACGAGGATGGGCGTATCGGCCCACTGTTCGAACATGTGCCGGCGCATCCGCGCCGACGCCTGACGGTCGCTGTCGAACGGCGGGGACCACTCCGGGTGGGCCATCTGACACGGATGGTGGGTCATATCGCCCGTGATCACGGCCCGCTGCCCTTCCGATTCGATCAGCACGCTGACGTGCCCGGGCGTATGGCCGGGCGTTGGAACGAGCCGCACCTCCGGCGAGATCACGTGGTCCATCTCCACGAGTTCGGCGAGTCCGGCCTCGAGGATCGGCGTCACGGAGTCGGCGAGGATCTCCGGCTGTTCGCCCTCCTCCTGCGCCTGCCAGTGCTCCAGCTCCGTGCGGCCGATCAGATAGCGGGCTTTGGGGAAGGTCGGGACCCAGCGTCCGTCCACCAGACGCGTGTTCCAACCCACGTGGTCGACGTGCAGGTGGGTGCACACCACGGCATCGACGCTCTCCGGACTCCAGCCCGCCTCGGCCAGGTGGTCGAGGAACGGAGTGGAGAGCGCGCGCTTGCCCAGCAGACCGCGCGCCTTGTCGTTGCCCACGCAGGTGTCGACGACCAGCCGGAGCCCCGGCGCCTCCACGAGCAGGGCGTGGATCGACAGCAGCATGCGATCCTGCTCGTCGACGAAATGGGGATAAAGCCACGACATCCGCCGGAGCGCCGCGGGAGTGGCTTCGGCAAGGAAGGGGCGCTCGGCGCTGTACGCCACCGGCATTTCGATCTCGACCACGCGCGTGATCTTCACCGCCCCAACGGTCCAGCTCAGCATCCAAGGCCTCCCTTGTTTCTATAGTGGGCGGAGCTTAGGCCGTGGGTCGCGCCGGAGGGAAGCGGCGCGAGTCAGGTCCGGCAAAGCCTCGAGGGAAACCCCATGAAACTCGCCACCTTTTCCGACGGCGCGGATCCAGAGTTGGGTGTCGTCATCGACGATCGGGTCGTCAGCCTCTCTCGTTCCTTCCCCCGCCTCGCAGTCGACATGATCGACCTCATCCGACGGTGGGACCAGGTGGAGGCTGAGGTGCGGCGCATCGCCGGCGACGGGGTTGGCCGGCCTCTCGCCGAAGTCCGGCTGATGGCGCCGATCCGGCGCCCGGGCAAGATCATGGCCATGGGTCTGAACTATGCCGACCACATCGAGGAGGCGAAGCTCGGCCGACCGGAGCACCAGACCTGGTTCAGCAAGGCCGCGAGCGCAGCGAACGGACCGTTCGACCCCATCCAGCGCCCACGGGTTTCCTCGCAGCTGGACTATGAGGCTGAACTCGTGGCGGTGGTCGGAGCCGGCGGGCGCCATGTGGCCAGGGACAAGGCCGCCAAGGCGGTGTTTGGGTTCTGCGCCGGCAACGACGTGAGCGTGCGCGACTGGCAATTGCGGACGAGCCAGTGGGTGATCGGCAAGTCCTTCGACACCCACGCGCCGTTCGGTCCCTGGATCACCACCAGCGACGAGGTCGGCGATCCCCATGTCCTGTCGATCCGCGGAATCGTCAACGGCGAGATCCGGCAGGACTCCAACACCAGCAATCTGGTGTTCAACGCCTGGGACCAGGTGGCTCTGCTCTCCCAGGCCATGAGCCTTGAGCCTGGCGACCTGATCTACACCGGCACGCCCGGCGGCGTGGGCATGGCCATGAACCCGCCCCGCTTCCTCAAGGCCGGCGATCGGGTCCGAGTGGAGATCGAACGGCTCGGCGCGCTGGAGAACACCGTCGTCGACGAAGCCTGATGCGGGGCTGACCTCAGTAATGAATCGATCCGCGGGCGCCGCCGCCGCAGGCGATCGCATCCCCGTTGATAGCCACAGACCGCGGCGAGGCGAGGAAGGCGACCACGGCGGCCACCTCCTCTGCGTCGATGATCCGGCCGATGGAGATGTTGGATCCCCAGCGCGCCTCGATGTCCGCGGGCGAGCCGCCGGACGACGCCGCCAGGCGCTGCGTCACTCCGGCGGTCGCTTCGGTGCGCGTAAGGCCCGGATGGACGACCGTGACGTTGATCCCCTTGGGCCCGAGCTCGTCAGCGAGGTTTTTGGTCAGGGCCGCCACAGCGACGTTGCGCATCGAGCCGACGATGGAGCCGGTCTGACGCGCGCCAAGGCCCGAAACATTGATGATCCGACCCCATCCCTGGGCGGTCATGATGGGCGCCGCTTCGCGCGCCGTGCGCAGGTAGCCCATCACCTTGATGTTCACGTCGTCGTAGAAAACCTCGTCGGTGATGTCGGCCAGCCTGGGCGGAGCGGACTGACCCGCCGGCCTGGCCGCGCAGTTCACCAGGATCTCCAGGCCGCCCAGCGCCTCCACGGTCGACCTGATCAAGGCCTTCACCGAGGCGTCTTCGCCGGTGTCGGCGGCGATCGGGATGATCTTGCGGCCGGAGACCACCGAGAGCTCGGCCGCCGCGACGTCCAGAGGACCCTGTGTCCGGGCCGCGATGACCAGATCGACCCCCTCGCGCGCGAGGGCCGCGGCGATCGCCTTGCCGATTCCTCGCGAGCCCCCGGTGACCAGAGCGCGCTTGCCGTGGAGATGGAGATCCATTGACGGCTCCTCAGGACGCCGGCGGGTAGAGACCGGCATAGGTCTCGCGCAGCTTCGCCTTCTGCACCTTGCCCATGGCGTTGCGCGGCAGATCGGCCACGAACACGACCCGCTTGGGCTGTTTGAAGCGTGCGAGGCGATCGGTCAGCCGATCCAGGATGGCGCGCTCGGTGAGCGAAGTGGGCCCCCCGTTTCCGACAGCCACGACCGCCGTGACGACCTCGCCGAAATCGGCGTGCGGAAGGCCGATGATCGCGCTCTCGACGACCCCCTCGATGGCGTCGATCTCGGTCTCGACCTCCTTGGGATAAACATTGAGGCCGCCGGTGATCACGAGGTCCTTGTCGCGTCCGACGATGCTCAGGTAGCCGTCGTCGTCGACGCAACCGAGATCGCCCGTGACGAAGAAACCGTCGTCGCGGAACGCCTCTCCGGTCTTCTCCGGATTGCGCCAGTAGCCGGCGCAGACGTTCGGGCCGCGAATCTCGATCCCGCCGATCTCGCCAGGCGCGAGAGCCTCGCCCGTACGCTCGCTGACCACGCGCAGTTCAACGCCAGGCAGGGGGAAGCCCACCGTGCCGGCCCGCCGTTCGCCGTCATAGGGATTGGAGGTGTTCATCCCCGTCTCGGTCATGCCGTAGCGCTCCAGGATGGGGTGGCCCGTCTTCTCGCGCCAAGCGTGGTGTGTCTGGGCCAGGAGAGGCGCCGAGCCGCTTATGAATAGGCGCATCCCCGCCGTCGCCTCACGCGTGAGGCCGGGGTGGGTCAGGAGTCGCGTGTAGTGGGTGGGGACACCCATCAAGGAGGTGGCGGCGGGCATCGCCGCGATCACAGCGGCCGGATCGAAGTTCGACTGCAGGATGATCGACGCCCCGGCCATCATCGCCGTGTGCATGGCCACGAACAGGCCGTGGACGTGGTAGGTCGGCAGGGCGTGGATGAGCACGTCCGCCTCGGTGAACCGCCAGAGGTCCTTGAGGGTCGAGGCGTTCGACTCCAGCGCCCGGTGCGTCAGCATCGCGCCCTTCGAGCGACCCGTCGTCCCCGAGGTGTAGCAGATGGCGGCCAGATCTTCCGGCGCGCGCGGCGCGGGCGGGCCGCCAAGCAGATTGGTCTGGGCGAGGTCATAGAGCTCTCCCCGCCCCTGGCGGTCCAGGCCCACCACCTCGGCCGAACCGGCGATCTCCTCGACCCGAGGGACGAGGGCGAGATCGCAGACCACCAGCGCCGGCTCGGCGTCACCGATGAAATAGCTCAGTTCGGCCAGGGTGTAGGCCGGGTTGAGGGGCAGGTAGACGGCCCCGATTCGCACTGTGGCGAGATACAGGATCAGGCCCTCAAGCGACTTCTCCACCTGCGCGGCGACGCGGTCGCCCACCTGGACGTTGAGCGACTCCAGAGCCTGGGCCCAACGCGCGGTCTCGAGTTCGAGCTCGCCGTAGGTGAGCACGCCCTCGCCATGACGGATGGCGACGGCGTCCGGAGGCGCCTCTGCAAAGAGGGCGTCGAAAAGATGGTTGCTCATGCCGCAGGCTTAAGGGCGCGAGAGATGCGCCCGCAACTAGGCCGAAGCCGCGGGCGCCTTCTTCTCCGAATAGATCATCAGCGGCTGGCCGCGACCCTCGACGACCTCGGCGTTGACCACGACCTCTTCGACCCCCTGGAGGGTCGGAAGTTCGAACATGGTCTCCAGCAGGATCGCCTCCATGATCGAGCGCAGGCCCCGCGCGCCGGTCTTGCGGGCGATGGCCTTGCGGGCGACCGACCGCCGCGCGTCCTCAGTGAAGGACAGGCCGACGTTCTCCATCTCGAACAGGCGCTGGTACTGCTTGACGAGGGCGTTCTTCGGCTCGGTAAGGATCTTGACCAGGGCGTTCTCGTCCAGGTCGTCCAGGGTGGCGATCACCGGCAGACGGCCGATGAACTCGGGGATCAGGCCGAACCGCTGCAGATCGTCCGGCTCGACCTGGCGAAGGACCTCGCCGGTCCGCCGGTCGTCGGGATCGGCGACTTTGGCGGAGAAGCCGATCGAGGTGCCCCGGCCGCGCTGGGAGATGATCTTCTCCAGGCCGGCAAAGGCGCCGCCACAGATGAACAGCATGTTGGTCGTGTCGACCTGCAGGAATTCCTGCTGCGGGTGCTTGCGGCCGCCCTGGGGAGGCACGGAGGCGATCGTGCCTTCCATGATCTTCAGCAGGGCCTGCTGCACGCCCTCGCCCGAGACATCGCGGGTGATCGAGGGGTTGTCGGACTTGCGGCTGATCTTGTCGACTTCGTCGATGTAGACGATGCCGCGCTGCGCCCGATCGACGTTGTAGTCGGCTGCCTGGAGCAGCTTGAGGATGATGTTCTCCACATCCTCGCCGACGTAGCCCGCCTCGGTCAGGGTGGTGGCGTCGGCCATGGTGAACGGGACGTCGATGATCCGCGCCAGGGTCTGGGCAAGCAGGGTCTTGCCCACGCCGGTAGGCCCGACGAGCAGGATGTTCGACTTCGCCAGTTCCACGTCGTTGTTCTTTTGGGCGTGGTTCAGGCGCTTGTAGTGGTTGTGCACCGCAACCGAGAGCACCTTCTTGGCGTGCTCCTGGCCGATCACATAGTCATCCAGCACCTCGCGGATCTCGCGCGGGGTTGGAACGCCGTCCTTCGACTTAACGAACGCGATCTTGTGCTCTTCACGGATAATATCCATGCAGAGCTCGACGCACTCGTCGCAGATGAATACGGTTGGTCCGGCGATGAGCTTGCGCACTTCGTGCTGGCTCTTGCCGCAGAAAGAGCAATACAGAGTGCTCTTGCTGTCGCCGCTGGCAGCCTTGGTCATATGGCCTCACTCTCCGAAGGCGGCGCATTCGGGCTTGGTAGCGCCGCCCACGACTCTTGCCTCCTCGTGGCGTTCCGGCCCGCCGGAGCGCGCGCTTGTGGGCGACAATCCCCGATCCGGAAGCGGATCACAACCCTGTCGGCGTGATCGCATGTGTCGGATGGGTCCTTGGCGCATTTGCGGCGCCCCTTCGGGAGGAACGTACGAATTATGGGTAACCTACTCCCTCTCCGCCAGAGCCCGCGTCCGGACGGCCCGATCGCGGCCTTCGACTTCGACGGAACGCTCACGGTGCGCGACAGCTTCATGGCCTTTCTGATCTGGGAGAGTGGACCCCTCCGCGCAGCCGTTCGCCTGCTCCGGCTGGCGCCCGCCGCCCTCGCCTATCTGGCGCACCGCGATCGGGGACGCATCAAGGCCGCGGCCCTGAAGGCGTTTCTCCACGGCAAACCGCTCTCCTGGGCGCGCGAGCGTGCTCAAATCTTCGCCACGGAGGCGCACCTCCCGCTACGCCCCGACGCGCTCGCCTGCTGGGAGGCGTGGCGCGCCCGCGGGGCCCGGATGGCGATCGTCAGCGCTTCACCCGAGTTCGTGGTGGCCCCGTTCGCTGAGCGCCTTGGCGCCGACCGGTTGATCGCCACGCAGATCGAGACGGATACGGAAGGTCGAATCACCGGCGCGCTGTTAGGCCGCAACTGTCGGGGCCCCGAGAAGGTCGCTCGCATTCGCCAGGAATTCGGGCCTGACGTCCGCCTGGAGGCGGCCTATGGCGACACCGCAGGCGATCGTGAGATGCTGGCCCTGGCGAGGACCGCCGGGATGAAGGTGTTCACGGGGCGACCATGAGGCACGCCGGACCACAGGCCCTGGACGTATTGGAGCCGCTGCTCGCGAGGCTGCGGACCGCCCCAGGATTGCGCGAGAAGGGACGAGGCGTGTTCTACGCCGGCGCCCGGGCCGCCCTGCACTTCCACGAGGACCCGGCCGGGCTCTTCGCCGACGTCCGGCCGTCCGGCGCCGCCGACTTCGAACGGATCGACGTCACCGACGAGGCCGGCCGCAAGCAGCTGCTGAGGCGCCTAGGCCTTGGGGAAACCGGCGAAGCGTGACCGCGCCGCCGGCTCCGCGATCGACAGGATTCAGCCGTTCGTAGCGGCCTCGACGGCCGCGCGGGATTCGTAGATGTGATCCACGAGGCCCCACGCCTTGGCCTCCTCGGCGTCCATGAAGTGGTCGCGGTCGAGGGTCCGATCGACCTCCTCGTAGGTGCGGCCGCAGTGCTTGGCGTAGAGCTCGTTCAGGCGCCGCTTCGTCTTCACGATGTCCTCGGCGTGGCGCTCGATGTCGCTCGCCTTGCCCTGGAAGCCACCGGAGGGCTGGTGGACCATGATGCGGGCGTTGGGCAGGGCCACGCGCAAGCCGGGCTCGCCGGCCATCAGCAGGAAGGAGCCCATGGAGGCGGCCATGCCCATGCAGGTCGTCGCCACCGGGCAGCGGATGTACTGCATGGTGTCGTAGATCGCGAGGCCCGAGCTCACCACCCCGCCCGGCGAATTGATGTACATGTCGATCTGCTTCTTCGGATACTCGCTCTCGAGATAGAGTAGTTGAGCGCAGATCAGCGCAGCCATCCCGTCCTCGACGGGGCCGTTGAGGAAGATGACGCGTTCACGAAGCAGGCGGGAAAAGATGTCGAAGGCGCGCTCGCCGCGGCTCGATTGCTCGACCACCATGGGCACGAGATTCAGCGAACGGGTCATGGGGTCAAACATTCGGAAAGGCCTCTGAAATGAGTTCCTGATATCTGGGGGCCGCGGGGCGGATGCAAGGCGCCGGCTATTCGACGGCGCCGCCCTCCCCGCCTTCGCCGCTGGCTGCGGCCTTGGCGCGGGGTTTGCGCGGCTTCTTCGCTGCAGGCTCGGCAGGCTCCGCCGCGTCGGTGGCCGCGGCTTCGGCCGTTTCCCCCTTCGCCTCTTCGGTCGCGGCAGCCTTCGGCGCGCGCGGCTTGCGCGCCTTCTTTGGAGCCTCGGCTTCGCTTGCGGCCGGCGAGGCGTCGCTCGCCGCCTGGCCTTCGCCCGCGCTGAAACCCTCCGGCAGGTCGTCGTCGCGCAGCAACTCTTCCTTCGAGACCGCCTTGTCGGCGACGTTCGCCTTCTCGAGGATGAGGTCGACGACCTTGTCCTCGTAGATCGGCGCGCGCAGCGTAGCCTGGATGTTGGGATTGTTGCGCATCAGCTCGAAGATTTCGGCGGCCTGATTGCCGTAGCGCATGGCCTCGGCGCGCATCGCCTGGCCGAGCTCGGCGTCGCTGACCGTCACGCTGGCGCGGCGGCCGATCTCGGCGAGCACGAGACCGAGACGAACGCGCCGCTCAGCGATCTTTTGATACTCTTGGCGCAGGGTCTCCTCGGACTTGCCGGCGTCCTCAGGTGGGATCGCCCCCTCCGCGCGATCCTTTTCCACCTGCGCCCAGATCTGTGCGAACTCGGCCTCGACCATGCGCGGCGGCAGCGGGATCTCGTGGCGCGAATCCAGGGCGTCGAGCAGGGCGCGCTTCAGCTTGAACCGAGAGGCCGACTTGTATTCGCGGCCGAGGTTCTCGCGCAGCGCGTTGCGCAGGCCCGCCAGGTCCTCGAACCCGACGTTCTTAGCCAGCTCGTCATTGGCCTCGGCGGCCTTCGGCGCACGCACTTCCTTCACCTCGACGGCGAAGACGGCTTCCTTTCCCTTCAAGCGATCGACTTGATAGTCCTCGGGGAAAGAGACGGTGACATCACGGGTGTCGCCCGCCTTGGTCCCGACGAGCTGGCCCTCGAATCCGGGGATGAACTGGCCCGAACCGAGGATCAGTTCGGCGTCGTTGGCCGAGCCGCCCTCGAAGGCCTCTCCGTCGATGCGGCCGATGAAATCGATGACGACCTGGTCGCCGCCCTGCGCCGCGGCCTTCTTCCCCGTGCGAGGCTCGAAGGTCCCGCTCTCGGCGACAAGGCGTTCCATCGCCTCGTCGACTTCGGACTCCTCGGGTTCATAGACGAGACGCTCGAGGCTGATCTCCTCGACGTTCATCGGCTCGAACTCCGGCATCACCTCGACGTCCAGGTCGTAGGCGAGATCCTCGCGCCCGGCGAGCACCTGGTCCATGTCGGAGACCGGCTTGAGGTCCGGCTGGGCCGCGATGCGGAGCTGATTGTCCGAGAGAACCTGCTGCGAGGTCTCGTTGAGGGTCTTCTCGACGACCTCGCCCATCAGCGCCTTGCCGTACATCCGCCGGACGTGCGCCGCCGGCACCTTGCCCGGCCGGAAACCCTTGAGGTTGAGGGTAGGCAGGATCTCCGCGATCCGAGCGTCCAGCGCAGCCCCGAGATCGGACGCGGGCACCCGCACGGCGTAACTCCGGCTCAGGCCTTCGTGTGTTTTTTCGACGACTTCCATCGGCAGCGCTCTGAATGTTGGGCGCCTAAGCGGCCCGCGGGCGCCGGCGCCAATAAAAAGGCCGCCGCCAAGATCCCGTCTTGGCCGGCGGCGCGAACGAGGGGTCCTTATGTCACGCCCCTTCGCGCCCCTCAAGTGCGGGGCCGGACGACCCGGCGCGCCCAGCCCCCGCCCTAACGGGGGCGCCAACGCGGCGATTTCTTCAGAATTTGCAAGACTGATCACAGTCTTGTTATCAACTTCGCCGGGGTAGGTCATGATGGCGCCACCACATCGGACGCCTATATTCTTCCCGAACGCTAAGGCCGAAACCTTACGAGACTTTAATCTTCTACTCCCGAGGCAGGGTGAATGTCAAACATCAAGACGAAATCGTTTATCCTAGGCGCCGGCGTCAGTCTGGCGGTGCTCGGCGCCGCCGTGGCCTGGGGCGAAGCCCGACCCGATGCGCCGGTGAACCCCGCCCCGATGGCAGCCGACACCGCCCCGATGGGCGCCCCGTATTCCTTCGCTCCGATCGTGCAGAAGGTTTCCCCCGCGGTGGTGTCGATCGACATCGTCGGTCATGCGAGCCCCAGCGAAGTGGCCGAGATGCAGCAGCAACAGCAGGGACAGGACCAGGGCCAAGGACAGGGACAGGGACAGGGCTTTGGGTTCTTCTTCGGCTTCCCCGGCTCTCCGGGGGCGCCCGGCATGGGCCAGCAGGCTCCGCGATCAGGGGAAGGCCAACCTCTGCCCAAGATCCGCGCCTCCGGCTCGGGCTTCTTCATCTCGCCCACCGGCTACATCGTCACCAACAACCACGTGGTGGAGGACGCGCAGCAGATCACCGTGCACATGGCCGACGGGCGGACACTCAAGGCGCGGCTGGTCGGGCGTGATCCCGCCACCGACATCGCGGTGATCAAGGTCGATGGCGGCTCATTCCCCTTTGTGAGTTTCGAGGACACCGCCAAGCCGCGGGTCGGCGACTGGGTCGTGGCCGTGGGCAACCCGTTTGGCTTGGGTGGCACGGCAACGGCGGGCATCGTCTCAGCCCTGGGGCGGGAGAACGTCGCCGACAGCCCGCTTGTCGACTACATGCAGATCGACGCGCCGATCAACCGCGGCAACTCCGGCGGCCCGACCTTCGACGCGTATGGCCGCGTCGTGGGGGTGAACACGGCGATCTATTCGCCAAGCGGAGGATCGGTCGGCATTGGCTTTGACATCCCCGCCGCGACCGTCAGCTCCACCGCCAACCAGCTGATCGAGTACGGCCACGTCAGCCATGGCTATCTCGGCGCGACGATCCAGCAGATCACCCCCGACCTCTCCGAGAGCCTCGGCATGAAGACCACCAACGGGGCGATCGTCGACCAGTTGAGCCCTGACGGCCCGGCCGCGCGCGCGGGCCTGAGAGCCGGCGACGTGATAGTCTCGATCAATGGACAGACGGTGAAGTCGCCGACGGAGCTGACCCGGCAGGTCGCGTTCTCGCACCCTGGCGACACCCTTCGCCTGGACGTTCTGCGCAATGGCCAACCGGTGCAGATCACCGCGCACGCGGGCCTGCGGCCCTCCCAGCCCACGCTGGCGCGGATGGAACAGCCCCAGGGAGGCGACCAGGGCGACGGCGGCGACGGGGAGTAGTCCCCGACGGCGTCCCCTTCGGCGGCGCGTCATCCGTACCCGGCGGGGCGGCCTCGGGGCCGCCCCGTTTTTCTTGGATGCGATCAGGCGCCGAGAGTTCTCACCTGGCGGCGCACCTCGTCCGCCAGAGGGTGGAGAACCTTGGCCGGGGCGTCGCCGATCAGGCTGTAGCCCAGCCCATCGTCCGACCACGCGACGCCGCCGAGGCCGCCATAGGCGTGCTCGGTCATCCTCGCGTTCCGGTTCAGACGCATCGGCCGGATGAACACCTCCAGTCGCTGGCCGCCGGAGCGGCTGTAGAGGAAGAGGCCGGCTGGTCCGTGCGGGGTGGCCACGAGCCGTCCGCCCATCAACCGATAGCCGGCCGAGGTGAGATCAGGCGCCGTGACCGATCGGTTCAGCCGCTCGGAGATCCACTGGCTGAGCGCGCCGCTGTCCCGCGCTGTGAACTCCACGGGATAGAACCGGTCGGCCGCGTAGACCCGATAGTTCTCCGCAGCCTCCTGGCCGAGGGCGGAGACGCCAGCCTGGGGCGGCATCCCGAACCCTCGCGCCACCCAGCCGCCTGCGCTTCCCAGCGCCAGCAACGCGCAGGCCGCGGCGGCCATGGGCCAAGGTGCGCGCGGCGGGCGGCGGCGTTCGGCCAGGAGACGGTCCAGGTTCAGGGTTGAGGGAACCGGTTCTTCCGCGATCGGAGCCAGGGCCTCTCGAAGGGCCTCGCGCTGAGCCGCATAGCCGGAGACCCGGGCGGCGGCGTCGGGGTGCGCGGCGAGATAGCTCCGCACCACACCCTCCCGCGCGGCGTCGACAGCGCCGTCGACGAAAGCTTGCAGGTCGTCTTCGGAGATTGGCCGCTCGCTCACTTGACCCTCCGAAGATGGGCGCGCGCCACCGGGGCGGATTCACCCATCATGGCTTGGCGAAGACGCTCACGCGCGCGCGACAGTCGCGACATCACCGTGCCGACCGGCGCCCCCAGGACGCGCGCGGTCTCGGCGTAGCTGAGATCCTCGACCGAGACGAGCAGCAGCACGCTCCTCTGGTCTTCCGGCAGCGCCGCCACCGCGCGCAGGAGTTCGCCGTGGCGCAGCCTGTGCTCCTGGTCCGGGGCCTGGGACAGCGCAGTCTCGTCGGCGCTCTCCAGCGTCAGGTGCGCGCCACGCCGCGCCTCTCGGCGCAGACGGCTCATGGCAAGGTTGTGCAGGATCGCGAAGAGCCAGGTGCGGGTGTCCCCGTCGGCTCGGCGCTGGCCCCAGCGCGAGATGGCGCGCTCCAGACAGTCCTGCACCAGATCGTCCGCGGCGTCCCCGTCGCGCAGGAGGGCGCCGGCGTAGCGGCGCAGCGCCGGGATCAGCGGCTCGACCAGGCGCTTGACATCGTTCACGGTCGCGCCGGCCGCCGACGGCGGCTCGAGCCTGCCCGCAAGGACGCCATGCTCTGGAACACCCCGTCGCGGAACACCAGGGCGTGGGCGAGCGCGGCGCCCAGGTGGGCGAGGAAGACGGCGAAGAGCAGGAAAGCCAGCACGGTATGGGTCTCACGCAGTAGCGCGTAGAGGGACGGCGCTGGATGCAGGATCGGCTGCAGATGCAGCGAGCCATAGAGCACGATCGGGTAACGACCGGCAGACAACATCGCCCACCCAACCAGCGGAACGGCGAACATGAGCGCGTAGAGAGCCAGGTGCGAGGCTCCGGCGACGCCCTTCAGCCACCCCGGCATATCCTCTGGAAGCGGCGGCGGTCGGGCGCCCAGCCGGTTCACCAGGCGGACGGCGACGAGTATGAGGATCGCGACTCCGAGCGGTCGGTGGATCGACACCAGGCGATGGTAATCGTCTGGGCTCGACACCATCCCGACGCCGATGAACAGCATCGCCAGAATCATGGCGGCCACGGTCCAGTGCAGAAGCCGCGAGAAAGCGGGAAAGCGGGTCGTGGGCGTCATCACCGGGCCCCCTCCACGCCCGAGGCGAAGCGCACCGCGCTCGGGCTCTTGGTCTCGCCTTCGCGGCGGGTGAACGATTGCGAATAGACCGCCGATCTCGCGCTCAGGAGCGGATCGTCGGAGCCCGCCATGCCGGAGGGAAGGATCAGGGGATCGAAATTGACGTCCCGGCACGCCCCGTGCGCTTCGTCCACCACCTGGCTGATCGTGAGTTCGCCGACCTCGACCCGCCGCCGATCCGCCGGCCATGGCCGGGCGGCGTCATTGGTCGGATCTCCCGGCTGGCCAACTGTCACCACCAGCCGCCAGTGGACGGGGCCCTGGCGCACCCGCGCGGCGAGGTCGTCGAACAGGTAGTTCCCATCCCGCGTGTCCGCAGTCGTGGGCTTGTCGGGCTGGAAGGGATCCTCGGCGACCATGCTCCAGCGTACGGGCGTCGAGACGCCTGCCGCATTGATGAAGCGGAAAGCGTCGAGGCTGTTGAAACTCGCGTCCGCGAAGCCCGACGAGAGGGGCTGGGCCTTGATCAGCGCCATCGCCCGGGCGGTCTCGGGATGGGCGGCGAGAAAGGCCTTCATGCGGGCCGGATCGGGCTTGCCGGTCGCGGGATCGGGCCTGGACGCGGCCAGCTGCTCGTAGAAGCGCTGCACGTTGCGGACGGGAAAGACGGGAATGTCGTTGATCGCCATGCGCCAGTCCTCGCCGTCCGGCAGCGAGAAGTTGACCGCCATGCTGCGCACGGCTTTCGGCCCGTCGGTCATGTACGGCTGGCCGCCGGCGAGGGCGAAACGGCCGAAGATCGGCGTGCGTCCCGTCTGGAAGACCACGGCCTTGGAGAGGCCCACGCCAGCGCCGTTGCTGTCGAACCAACCGGTGAAGCATACGCCCTTGGCGTGGTTGCGCCGGAACCCGGGATGCAGGCCATTGACGTGCTCGAACCGGTCAGCGACCCGCGCCTGGGTCAGCCGGCCTGGCGCGACCCAGCCGGCCGTATAGGCGAAGGCGCCCGCGGCGCAGGCGACAGCCGCGCCGATCACACCCAGGCGCCCGACGTTCCGGGGCGCGAAGAGCGCACGCAGATCATAGCGCCCCGAAGGGCTGGTTTTGCCGGATTGGCGTTGCGGGGCGGCCGCGTCTGACGGGGGCTGCTGATCTGACACTTGAATCCCTCTGCTCCCGCCATGGACGCTCGAGGACAAAAATTATTCCGCGGGCCCGGCGCTTTTTTCGCCGCGCCGCGCTCGCCGTCACTCGGCCGCGCGCGGGAGCTCCCTCGATCGGGGGGATGGGCAAGCCGGCGGCAGGCGCGGTAGACCTTGGCCAAAGACTTGCAACGGTGGGGACTTAGCATGCGATTCAAGGCGATGCAGGCGCTCGGCGCGGCGGTCGGGATCATGGCGGGCGCGGCCCACGCCCAGACCTCCTCGCCCCCTCGCCTGCTGCAGCAGCCGGCGATCAGCCACGGCCTGATCGCCTTCTCCTATGCCGGCGACATCTGGAGCGTGCCTCAGGGCGGCGGCAGGGCAACGCGCCTGACCACGGGCATCGGGGTGGAAAGCGCCCCGATCTTCTCGCCCGACGGCCAGACCATCGCCTTCACGGGCGACTACGACGGTAATGTCGATGTCTATACCGTGCCCGTCGGCGGGGGCGTGCCGCACCGGGTGACCTATCATCCGGCAGCCGATGCGGCGGTCGGATGGTCCCCGGACGGCAAGCGCATCCTGTTCCGCTCCAATCGCGACGCGGCCAGCCGTTATACCCAGATGTATTCCGTGGCCGCCGAGGGCGGTCCGGCCACGCGCCTGCCCATTCCCATGGCCTATGACGGACGCGTCTCGCCCGACGGGGCCGAGATCGTCTACAACCCCCTCGCGCCCGCCTTCTCATACGACTTCACCAACTATGTTGCGTGGGGCAACTATCGCGGAGGCCGCGCCGGCGCGATCTGGCTGACGACCCTTCCCGGCCTCGACTCCGCCGAGATCCCGCACGAACAGGCGGCCGACTTCTCGCCGGTCTTCCTGGGCGGCAAGGTCTACTTCCTCTCCGGCCGCCATGGGCGGATCGGCATTTTCGCCTACGACCCGGCGACCAAGGCGGTGAGCGAGGTCTGGCATAACGACACCGACTCCGACGTCCGCTCCCTGTCGAGCGACGGCCAGACCCTGGTGTTCGACCGGCTGGGCGAGCTCTACACCCTCACGCCTGGGGGAACGCCCCAGCGCGTGCAGGCAGACGTCGCAGGCGACCTGCCCGACGTGCGCGCGCGCATCCTCAACGTAGCCGACGAGGTCGAGAACGTGGGCGTCTCGCCCACCGGCCTGCGCGCCGTGGTCGAAGCCCACGGCGAGATCCTGACCGTGCCCGTCAAGCACGGCTCGATGCGCAACATCACCAACACGCCAGGCGCGATGGAGCGCGAGCCGGCATGGAGTCCGGACGGTCAGTCGGTGGCCTATTTCTCTGACGAGGGCGGGCTCTACGCCCTGCACGTGGCCTCGCAGACCGGAGCCCGCGAGGACGGGCCGATGGCCGTGCGCAAGTACAAGCTGGCGGCCGAGCCGGCCTATTATTTCGCGCCCCTGTGGTCGCCCGACTCGAAGAGGATCGCTTTCACCGACAACCGCCTGAGCACCTATGTGCTCGACCTCGTCACAGGCAAGCTCACGCGCGTGGGCGAGCCGGACGTGTTCGGCGGCTTCACGGCGGCCACCCACGCCATGGCCTGGTCGCCGGACTCGAAGTGGCTCGCCTACCAGCGGTTCGGCGACAACCACCTGCACGTGCTTATGCTCTACGGCACGGCGACCGGATCGGTGACCCAGCTCACCGATTCCATGGCCGACAGCACCAGTCCGGCTTTCGACCGCGATGGGAAGTACCTCTACTTCCTGGCGAGCAACAACGCCGGGGCCACAGAGTCCTTTATCGACATGACGTCGGACGTGTACCGGCCGACCTCGTCGATCTACGCCCTGGCCCTGACCCGCTCGACGGCATCGCCGACGGCGCCGGAGAACGATGACGAGAAGACGCCGGCCGAGGCGGTCGCCAAGGCCAAGGCGGGCGAGGACGTAACGCCCGCCGGCCAGGCCGGCGAATCCAAGGCGGAGGCCAAGGCCCACCCCAAGGCCCAGCCCGCGCCGCCGACGATCAAGCCGACGGCCGTGGACCTCGCCGGCCTGACCACCGACCAGATTGCCGGGCGCATTGCGGCCCTTCCACTACCGGCCAAACCCTACCGCGATCTGCAGACCGGCAAGCCCGGGGTGCTCTACGCCGTGGTGGAAGAAGCCGACCGCGACGCCGACTCGGACACGCCGCCGGGCGGCGCCCTGATCCGCTGGACCCTCGAGGACCGCAAGACCGACACCCTGGCTAGCCATGTCCAGAAGTATCAGATCACCGACGACGGCCAGAAGATGCTGGTGGGGACCGGGACGCCGCACAATCCCGACGCGCCGCCCGCTCCAGGCGCCAATCCCAAGATCGACTGGTACATCGCTCCGGCCGACAAGGCGCTCAAGACCGGCGACCCGGATGTGAAGCTCAATCTCGACACGCTCAATGTGCGCGTCGACCCGCCGGCCGAGTGGAAGCAGATGTACCACGAGGTCTGGCGCGTCGAGCGGGCCTATTTCTACGACGCCAAGGCGCACGGCTACGACACCGTGGCCGCCGAACACCGGCTTGAGCCCTATCTGGACGGCCTGCAGTCGCGGGCGGACCTCAACTACCTGTTCCAGGAGATGCTGACCGGCTTCTC
>DATBEN010000183.1:0-8189 GCA_036276055.1 Caulobacteraceae bacterium | reverse complement strand
ACCCTGCTTCAGGTGGGGCTGGTGCGCATGCGCGGTCGCCGCCGCAGCCCGGGGCGTCCCGTCACCTGGGGAACGACCGAGGCCTTTCTCGCCCACTATGGACTCGAGAACCTCGCCGATCTTCCGGGGGCGGCGGAGATGAAGGCCGCCGGCCTGCTGTCGACCGATGTCCCACCCGACTTCGCGGTCCCGCCGCCTGGGGCGGATCTCGAGGAGGACCCTCTGCGACCGGGCGAGGACCCACAGTTCCATCAGGACTTCTTGGACGAGAGCATCGAAGGCGGATCGTGACGGCGGTCGCGAGGCGCCGGCGTGTTGGCGTCCGGGTGCGAAACGCCCTATATCCTTTGACCGCAAGAATTCACGCCGTCGGCCGTGGAACGACCGGGACGGTCCCGTGGAGAAGTTATTATGGGCAGCCTATCGCCTTGGCACATCCTGATCGTGGCCCTCATCGTGCTCCTGGTGTTCGGTGGTCGGGGCAAGCTTTCGGGCCTCATGGGAGACGCGGCCAAAGGCATCCGCGCGTTCCGCGACGGCCTGAAGGGCGACGAGCCGCCGCCACCTCCGCCCGCGCAACCGCTTGCTCGGCCCGAGTCGGAAAAGGACCCCGTCGCCCACTGATCCGCCAGTGCGGGCGCTCCCGCAGCCTGACCACGAGATAGACGGCCGATGTTCCCCGAAGGACGGATCTTCGACTTCGCGATTATCGGCGTACTGGCGCTGATCGTCGTGGGTCCCAAGGACCTGCCTGTCCTCATGCGCAAGGTGGGGCGTTTCGTGGCGCATATGCGCGCCATGGCCGCAGAGTTCCGCGCCAGCTTCGACGAGATGGCGCGCCAGTCCGAACTCGACGAGCTACGGCGCGAGGTGGAGGCGCTCAGATCGGGCCAGTCCCTCCAGTCAGCGGTCGGCCTCGGGCCGGACTCGGGGGTGCACGAGGTGTTCGACGACATCCACACAGGCTTGCGCGAGGGCGGCCCCCCGGCCGCCGACGCCGCGGCGGCGCCCGCCGAGATGACGGCCACGCCCTCGACCGGAGAGGCAGGAGCAGCGAGCAGCGCGCCCGCCGAGGATTCGACGGTCGCTCCGCCCGCTGACTCGCCAAGCCAACCCGCGCGCGCCGCCCTGTGAGCACGCCAGACGAATCGGAGATCGAGGCTTCCCGCGCGCCGCTGATGGAGCACCTGATCGAACTGCGCCGGCGGCTCATCACCTGCGCCGTGGCCCTGGTGATCGGCTTCCTGGTCTGCTTCTACTTCTCAGGCCAGATCTACATCTTCCTTTTGCATCCGTTCGAAGTCGGAGCGGGACTCCTGGCGGCCCAGAAGGCGCCGGGGGCGCACCACGGTCCATTCGACCTTCTCCTCACGCTCACGGGATTCCGACCCCCACCCGCCGGTGTCGAGCACCTGCGCCTCGTCTTCACGGCGCCGCTCGAATTCTTCTTCACCAAGGTGAAGCTCGCCGTCTTTGGGGCGATCGTCGTGAGCTTTCCGGTGCTGGCCTGGCAGCTGTACCGTTTTGTGGCGCCTGGACTGTATCGACGCGAACGCCACGCCTTCATGCCGTTCCTGATCGCCTCGCCGGTCCTGTTCGCCATGGGCGCGGCCCTGGTCTATTTCGTCATGCTTCCGTTCGTCCTGTGGTTCTCGCTGAACCAGCAGATCGTCGGCGCGGGCCACGTCTCGGTGGAGCTTCTGCCGAAGGTCTCGGACTACCTGTCGCTGGTGACGACGCTGCTGCTCGCCTTTGGGCTATGCTTCCAACTGCCGGTGGTGCTGTCCCTTCTGGGCATGGCTGGTCTGGTGACGTCCGCGATGCTGCGCAGCGGCTTCCGCTACGCCATTGTCGGGATCTTCGTCGTGGCGGCGATCCTCACTCCGCCCGATCCGATCAGCATGACGTCCTTGGCCGTCCCGATCTGTCTTCTCTATGTCGTTTCGATCTGGTGCGTGGCGCTGATCGAGTTCCGCCGTAACAAGGAAGACGCAGCGCGCGATCTGTCGCCTGCCTGATTGCTCGCCCTTGGCGGCGGTTCCGACGCGCCTTAAGGAAACCGCCTCCGCTTGAAGATCGTCCCACACCTTCCCCATGCATGACGTCCGGGCCATCCGTCACGATCCCGCCGCCTTCGCGGCTGGCTGGCGCGCGCGCGGCGCGGACGTGTCCGTGGACGACATCGTGGTGCTCGACGAGGCGCGACGGGAGACACAGACCGCCCTCCAGCAGGCCCAGGCTCGCCGCAAGGACCTCTCGGGTCTCATCGGGAGGGCCAAGGCGAAGGGCGAATCGGCGGACGCGCTGATGGGCGAAGTCGAAACGCTCAAAGGCGCGATCAGCGAGCTCGGCGAGCGCGAGACCGGCCTCGCCGCGCGCCTTGACGAGGTCCTGGCGGCGCTGCCCAACATCCCGGCCGCCGACGTCCCCGAAGGGCTCGACGAGCGGGAGAACCGCGAGGTGCGGCGGTGGGGGGAGCCCTTCACCGACTCACCCGCACGGGATCACGCCGACCTCGGCGCCGCCCTGGGGATGATGGACTTCGAGAGCGCGGCGCGGATGTCCGGGGCGCGCTTCGTGGTGCTGAAAGCGGGGCTCGCCCGGCTGGAACGGGCCCTCGGCCAGTTCATGCTCGACGTGCAGACCCAGGAACACGGCTACTTGGAGGTCGCCCCGCCGCTGCTGGTGCGCGATCAGGCGGTCTATGGAACGGGCCAGCTTCCCAAGTTCGCGGACGACCTGTTCCGGACGACCGACGATCGCTGGCTCATCCCGACGGCTGAGGTCTCGCTCACCAATCTGGCGGCGGGCCGCCTCCTCTCCGAGGAGGAACTCCCCCTGCGCGTGACCGCGTTGACGCCGTGCTTCAGGTCGGAGGCGGGCGCGTCGGGTCGCGACACCAAAGGCATGATCCGGCAACACCAGTTCAACAAGGTGGAGCTCGTTTCGATCACCACCCCGGAGCAGTCGGAGGCCGAGCATGAGCGGATGGTCCAGTGTGCGGAGAGCATCCTGAAAAGACTGGAACTTCCGTTCCGCACCGTTCTGCTGTGCTCTGGCGACATGGGGTTCACGGCTCGGAAGACCTATGACCTCGAGGTCTGGCTGCCGTCGCAGGAAACCTATCGCGAGATCAGTTCCTGCTCGAATTGTGGGGATTTCCAGGCGCGGCGGATGGACGCGCGATGCCGGACTCCAGGCGAGAAGGGCTCGCGCTTCGTGCACACGCTCAATGGATCGGGCCTAGCGGTTGGCCGGGCGCTGGTGGCGGTCATGGAGACCTACCAGGACGAGCGCGGCGCCATCGCTGTCCCCCAAGCGCTTCATCCGTACATGCGCGGGCTCACACGCATTGCGGCGGACGCCTGATGCGCGTCCTCCTGACCAACGACGACGGCATCAACGCCCAGGGGCTGGCGGCGCTTGAGACCATCGCGGGCTCGCTGAGCCAGGACGTTTGGGTCTGCGCGCCCGAGTCCGAGCAGTCTGGAGCCTCGCGGGCGCTGACCCTGGCCGAGCCCTTGCGGGTCCGTCGGCTTGGCGAGCGGCGTTTCGCGGTCCGGGGCACACCCACCGACTGCGTTATGCTCGCGATCCAGGAACTCATCGAGGGCGCAAAGCCCGACCTTGTCCTGTCCGGCGTGAACCGGGGCCTGAACGCCGCCGAGGACGTGAGCCTTTCGGGCACCGTCGCGGGCGCGATCGAAGGCATGGCCATGGGCGTGCCGTCGATCGCCCTCTCGCAGATGATGGGTGAATACCAGGGCGATCGTCGCTCGGACTTCGAGCCGGCGGAGCGGTTCGCTCCCGGCCTCCTCGCCCGGCTCATCGCGGCGGGCTGGCCGCCGGGCGTCATTCTGAATATCAACTTTCCCCTGGGGCCCGCGAGCCGAGTCGAGTCGGTGGAGATCACGAGACAGGGGTTCCGAGACGTCCGCACCCGTTTCGCCGAAAGGCGGACGGACCTGCGGGGCCGCGAGTACTATTGGCTTGGATTTCGCAACATTCCCTCACGTCCTGACCAGGGAACGGATCTCAGGGCGGCCTATGAAGGCCGCATCTCCGTCACGCCGCTGCACATCGACCTGACGCATTTTTCGACCCTGGAGCGCCTTAAAGGCGTGGTCGAGGGCGTGCTTGCCGAAGAGCCGGCCCCGCCCAGGACGGCGCGCACATGAGGCGGCCGGCGAAGGAGCCCCGCGAGCGCGAGACCCAGCTGGCGCGCCTCGTCCTTGGCCTTCGAACCCAGGGTGTCAGCGACCCGGCCGTGCTCGCGGCCATCGAAAAGACGCCACGCGACCTGTTCACGCCGGATCTCTTCAAGGACCGGTCGTGGGAGGACTCCGCCCTGCCGATCGCCTGTGGACAGACGATCAGCCAACCCTACATCGTCGGCCTCATGACCCAGGCTCTGACGCTCGAGCCGAGGGCGCGCGTGCTGGAGATCGGCACCGGCTCGGGTTACCAGACCGCCGTCCTCGCCCGTCTCTCCCGGCTGGTCTACACGGTCGAACGCTATCGGACGCTGCTCCGCGAGGCGGAGGCCAGATTCGAGGCGCTTCAGCTCACCAATGTGATCACACGTTTCGGCGACGGGTTTCTCGGATGGGCCGAGCAGGCGCCGTTCGACCGTATTCTCGTCACTGCGGCGGCGCCGGAGGAGCCCAAGACCTTGCTCGAGCAGCTCAAGCCTTCGGGTGTGCTCGTCGCGCCGGTCGGCAAGGGCCCCGTGCAGAAGCTTTGTCGCTATGCGGGGGACGGAGCCGGCGGCTTCGCCAAGGAAGTCCTGTGTGATGTGCGCTTCGTACCGCTCCTGCAGGGGGTGGCGAGGGAACCTTGAGCTTGACGTGGCCAGACGGGGCGCTCGCCTCGCCGCGGACGGCGCGCGAATGACGGAGCAGCCATGAAGCGGTTTTTGATCAGAGGATCCGTGCTGGGGATCCTTGCCGGTGGCGTCGCGGCCTGCTCCACCACGCCGAGCTATCCCACGGGCTCTGGGCGGCCTCCAGCCGCGCCCGTGCGCCCGGCCTATCCCGTGAATCCCGCGCCGGCCCAGCCTGCGCCTTCGCGGCCCGTGACGACGCCTCAGCCGGCGCCCGAGAACGCGCCCGCGCCGCGACCTTCGACGGCGGTCGAGAGCTCCACGTTGCCGCCAGTCGGACCATCGGCTTCACCGCCTTCGACCGAATCTCCCTCGGCCCCCCCATCCCCTCCGCCGGTCGCCGCCGCGCCGACCACTCCGCCCCCGCCGGTCATGCATAGAATGCCGGCGCGGTACGCCGCGGGCGGGCGGGTGGTCACGCCGAAGGGGATGTATCGTCAATATGTCGTGGAGCGGCACGACCACCTGGACGCGATCGCGCGCGACCTCCAGGCAAGCCCCGATGAGATCATCGAGGCCAATCACCTCCGCCATCCCGACCGGCTCACGCCCGGGCAGCGTCTCAAGATTCCGGTTGAGAAGGCCTATGTCGCCGAGCCCGGCGACACGCTGGCGCTGGTTGCCCGGCGCTTTGGCGTCAGTCTCTCGCAACTGGCGGACATCAACGATCTTTCGGAGCGCGCCCGCCTGCAGGTCGGCGACCAGGTCGCCCTTCCGGCGGATTTCCACGACCATGGCCCGGTCGAGGTGGAGCCTCCACGCCTGGTGATGGAGAGCTCGTCCTACGGCCGCGGGTACGAGCCGCCACCGCGTAGCGGCGTCTACGCGCCGGACTCCAGGGTCGCTACGGCGACGCCCGGGTATGGAGCTCCCTACGAGGCGACGCCGAGGGGCGGGATATACACGCCGCCTCCGACTCCACGAGCCACGCCGTCCGCGCCGGGTTATCTGCCACCGACTCCTACTGAGCCCGGAGCGCCATCGCTGAGCGACACCCAGATCGCGGCCCTCGCCCACAACCGGTTCATCTGGCCGGTGCATGGCGAGATCCTCAACCGCTTCGGCGCCAAGGGGCTTGGCGTGCGCAACGATGGCGTGGACGTGAGTTCGCCCGAGGGTTCGGTGGTGCACGCGGCGGCTGCGGGGGACGTAGTCTACGCGGGCAACCAGATTCCGGGCTACGGCAATCTCGTCCTGATACAACATCCGGACGGATGGGTGACGGCCTACGCACACCTCGCCCACATCAGCGTCCAGATGCGGCAGGATGTCACCCAAGGGCAGGAGATCGGCCAAGTGGGCACGTCCGGGGGGGTGAGCGAGCCTCAGCTCCACTTCGAGGTGCGATTCAAGGCCAGCGCCGGCGAAACCGCCCGACCGGTCGATCCTCTCCTCGTGCTTCCGTCCGGCGAAGCCGCCACAGGCTGAGGCCGGCGCGGCTTTCCGGACGATTCGCACGTCGTCGGGCGCAGCTGCCTTAGAGTGGCAGCGGTTTGCCGAGTTCGCCCGCCAGGTCTCGGGCGAACTGCCAGGCGACGCGCCCCGAACGGCCCCCGCGCAGCCGGGCCCAGAGCAGCGCTCGCCGATCGAGCTCGTCGACGCCGAGATCGAACCTCTCGGCATAGCCTCGGACCGCTGCCAGGTAGGTGTCCTGGTCCATGGGGGCGAAGCCGATCCAGAGCCCGAAGCGGTCCGAGACGCTCACCTGTTCCTCGGCGTCCTCGGCGCTCGCGAGCGGACCGTCGCGCTCCGCATGTTCCCGCGGCATGAGGTGGCGGCGGTTGGAGGTGGCGACGAACAGCGCGTTGTGCGGTGGGCCCGCCACGCCGCCCTCGAGCGCGGACTTCAGCGCCTTCGCCGCTGAGGCCCCTTCCTCGAACGAGAGATCATCGCAGAGGACGAGGAACCGCTCGGGCAGCGTCCGCAGAAGGTCGAAGAGCGCGGGCAGGGCGGTCACCCTGTCGCGATCGACTTCGACCAAGCGAAGATCGGGCGCCTGGCGGGCCGTCTGCATGAACGCCGCCTTGACCAGCGCGCTCTTGCCCGCGCCCCTCGATCCCCACAGGAGCACGTGGTTTGCGGGGCGGCCGCGGGCGAAACGTTCGAACGCCTCCACCAGCCGCGCCTTCTGACGCTCGACGCCGACGAGCAGGTCCAGCGACAGCGGGAAGTCCGGGGCTGCAATGAAAGCCCCCTGCTCGGGATCATGCCGGTACATCCGTGCGGATGAGAAATCGGGCTCGGCCTGCGCCGGGGGCGCCAGTCGCTCGAGGGCGGCGGCGATCCGGAGCAGGGTCTCGGGGAGGGTATCGTCCATACCCGGGTTCCTAGGCCCGGCGGCCGTGATTGCAAAAGGGGCGCCGAACGCATAGCTTCCCGCGACTTTTTTCCCGCGCCGTGAGCACGGCGCCGGCAATCCTTCGGAGTGACGATGTTCCCGATCCCGGCGATCCTGTCCCAGGCGCTGATTCCTGCCGCCGTGGCTGCGCCTGCCAATGGCCTGCTGGGCTTTCTCGCCGGTCCCCAGGGCCAGATCGTCTTCTACGGCGTCCTGATGCTGGGCTTCCTGTATTTCACGGCGATCCGCCCTCAGCAGAGACGAGCCAAGGAACACGCGGCGCGCGTTTCGTCGATCAAGCGCGGAGACACGGTGATCCTCAACAGCGGCCTGATCGGCAAAGTCGTCCGTGTGGAGGACCAGGAGCTTGGCGTGGAGATCGCTCAGAACGTGACAGTGAAGGTGGTGAAGACGATGGTCTCGGAAGTTCGTTCGCGCGGAGAGCCGGCCGCGAACGACACGAAATCCTGAGCGTGCGGTCAGCTGAAGGGATAGCGCGATGCTCGCCCTGAGCCGTTGGAAGGTCGTCCTGGTCGTCGCCTCGTTTCTGTTCGGCCTGATCTTCACACTGCCCAACATCGTCCAGCCCAGCACCCTGCCGGGCTGGATGCCGCATCAGCGCCTGAACCTGGGCCTGGACCTGCAGGGCGGGTCCTATCTGCTGCTCGAGGTGGATACGAACGCGCTCAACCAGGAGCGGCTCACCAACCTCACCGAGGACATCCGCACCAGGCTCCAGACCGGGCAGTACCCCTTCAGCGGCCTGGGCGTGCACGGCGACACGATCAGCGTCCATATCGACGATCCGACGAAGGCGCAGGCTGCCTACGACCTGCTGAACAATTCTCTCGGCGAACGGCTGCTCACGGGCGGACGAGACGTCACCGTTCGTCAGGGGCCCGCCCAGACGATCCAGGTCGCCTTCGTTCCCCAGGCCGCCGCCGCGGCGGCGCGTGACGCGGTGACGCG
>DATBEN010000182.1:0-17368 GCA_036276055.1 Caulobacteraceae bacterium | reverse complement strand
AAGAAGCGCGTCGAGGACTACATCCAGCTGGGCGCCGACGAGGGCGCGGAGCTGGTGGTCGACGGCCGCGGCTTCTCGCTCCAGGGCTACGACAAGGGCTTCTTCGTCGGCCCGACGCTGTTCGATCACGTCAAGCCGCAGATGAAGACCTACAAGGAGGAAATCTTCGGCCCCGTGCTGCAGATCGTCCGCGCCGAGTCCTTCGCCGAGGCGGTCGCCCTGCCTTCGGAGCACGCCTATGGCAACGGTGTCGCGATCTTCACCCGCAACGGCCGCGCGGCGCGCGACTTCGCCGCCAAGGTCAATGTGGGCATGGTCGGGATCAATGTGCCGATCCCGGTGCCGGTCGCCTACCACACCTTCGGCGGCTGGAAGCGCAGCGCCTTCGGCGACGCCAACCAGCATGGCATGGAGGGCGTGCGCTTCTTCACCAAGGTCAAGACGGTGACTGCGCGCTGGCCGGAGGGCATGACCGAAGACAGCGCCTTCGTCATCCCGACGATGAAATAGCGGCGGCGGGGCGCACGAGGTGGACTTCACCCTCACCGAGGACCAACAGGCGATCTTCGATGCCGCCAGCGCCTTCGCCGCCAGCGAACTGGCGCCCCACTCGGCGCGCTGGGACGAGGAGAAGATCTTCCCGGTGGAGACGCTCCGCTCAGCCGCCGCGCTGGGCCTGGCGGGGATCTATGTGAAGGAGGACGTGGGCGGCTCGGCGCTTGGACGGCTCGATGCGGCGCTGGTGTTCGAGGCGCTGAGCTACGGCGACGTCTCCACCGCCGCCTTCCTCTCGATCCACAACATGGCATCCTGGATGATCGACCGGTTCGGCTCCGAGGCGCTCCGGCGCAAATACCTGCCGCGCCTCACGACCATGGAGTTGATTGCCTCCTATTGCCTCACCGAGCCTGGGTCCGGCTCCGACGCGGCGTCCCTGCGCACGGTCGCCCGGCGGGAGGGCGACGAGTACGTGCTTTCGGGCGCCAAGGCCTTCATTTCCGGGGCCGGGACCTCGGACGTGTACGTCGTGATGGCGCGTACGGGCGGGGAGGGGGCCGGCGGTGTCTCCACCTTCGTGGTCGAGAAAGGCTGGGCGGGTCTCTCCTTCGGCGCGCAGGAGCGGAAGCTGGGCTGGGCGAGCCAGCCCACGGCCATGGTCCACTTCGATGGCGTTCGCGTCCCGGCGGAGAACCGGATCGGCGAGGAGGGCCAAGGCTTTCGCTTCGCCATGGCGGGCCTGGACGGAGGGCGGCTGAACATCGCCGCCTGTTCGCTGGGCGGAGCCCAGTTGGCCCTGGATACGGCAAAGGCGTACGTCGAAAGCCGCAGGCAGTTCGGCCGCCCCCTGAAGGACTTCCAGGGTCTGCAATTCAGGCTGGCGGACATGGCGACTGAGCTGGACGCCGCGCGCCTGATGGTCCGCCGCGGCGCGGCGGCGATGGACGCCGGCGACCCGAAGGCGACCCAGTACTGCGCCATGGCCAAGCGCTTCGCCACCGACGCGGGATTCGAGGTCGCCAACCAGGCGCTGCAGTTGCATGGCGGTTATGGCTATCTGAAGGACTATCCGCTCGAGCGCATCGTGCGCGACCTGCGCGTGCATCAGATCCTGGAAGGAACCAATGAGATCATGCGCGTCATCATCGCCCGTGAGCTGTTCCGGCCGTGACCGACGAAGTCGTCACGCGCGTGGAGGGGAGCGCAGGGCGGATCAGCCTGAACCGCCCGCGCGCCCTGGGCGCCCTCACCACCGCGATGGTGGAGACGATGATCGAGGCCCTGTTGGAGTGGCGTCGCGACGGGCAGGTGGAAGCGGTCCTGATCGACCACATTGGCGAGCGCGGCTTCTGCGCCGGCGGGGACATCCGCTTCCTTGCCGAGAGCGCACGCCACGGCGGAGCCGCGGCGCGGGACTTCTTCTTCAAGGAATACCGGCTCAACCACCTGCTGATGGTCTACGAGAAGCCGGTGATCGCGGTGATGGACGGCGTCACGATGGGGGGAGGTGTCGGCATCGCCCTGCCGGCCCGCTACCGCATCGCCACCGAGCGGACCCGCTTCGCCATGCCCGAGACCGGCATCGGCCTCTTCCCGGACGTCGGCGCCGGCTGGCACCTCTCGCGCCTGCCCGACCAGGTCGGCCTCTGGCTGGCGCTCACCGGCGCGCGCCTCGAGGCCGCCGACTGCCTGGCCCTGGGCCTGGCGACCCATGTGGTGGAGCGCGCGCGCCTGCCGGCGCTGACGGACCTGATCGTCACCGGTCCGAGCAGCATCGAGTCCGGCCTGGAGGCCTTCGCCGCCGACGTCGGCGGCGCGCCGATCGACAGCCTGCGGCCCAAGATCGCCGCCCTGTTCGGGGGAGCCACCCTCGAAGCGATCTTCGCCGCCCTCGAGGCGGACGGCTCCGCCTTCGCCCAGGAGCAGCTGGCGACCCTGCGCACGAAGTCGCCGCTGACGATGAAAGTCGCCCTGCGCGAGATCGGCGAAGGCGCCCAGATGTCCAGCTTCGCCGACGAGATGGCCAGCGAGATGCGCATCGGCGCGCGCATGGTGATGAGCCATGACTTCGCGGAGGGCGTGCGGGCGGTGATCGTCGAGAAGGACAACGCGCCGCGATGGGATCCCTCGACCCCCGAAGGCGTGACCGGCCAGATGCTCGATGCGATCTTCGCGCCCCTTCCCCCGGGCGAGGAATGGTCCCCGCTGCCTCAGGTCCACCAGGCGGCCTGACACGACCCACGGCAAAGGAGCCGCTCCGTGAGCTATGAAACCCTTCTCGTCGAGCAGGACGGGCCGGTGACCGTGGTCACCTTGAACCGGCCTCAGGCGCTCAACGCCCTCAACAGCCAGGTCCTCGCCGATCTGCTGGACGCGTTCGGGCGCTTCGACGCCGACCCGTCGCAGCGCTGCGCAATGCTCAAGGGCTCGGAGCGCGCCTTCGCCGCCGGCGCAGATATCAAGGAGATGTCGCAGCAGTCCTTCGCCGACATGTACGGCTCCAACTTCTTCGCCGGCTACGCACGGCTTACCCAGACCCGCAAGCCCTGGCTGGCGGCCGTGTCGGGCTATGCGCTCGGCGGCGGGTGCGAGCTGGCGATGATGGCCGACCTCATCATCGCCGCGGACAACGCGAAATTCGGCCAGCCGGAGATCAAGCTCGGCGTGACGCCCGGCATGGGCGGATCGCAGCGCCTCACCCGCGCCGTGGGCAAGGCCAAGGCCATGGAGATGTGCCTGACCGGGCGCAACATGGACGCGAGGGAGGCGGAGGCCTCAGGGCTCGTCGCCCGCGTCGTTCCCCTCGCCGAACTGGACGCCGAGGCGCGCAAGACCGCCCGCGCGATCGCCGACATGCCGCCCCTGGCCGCCATGGCGGTCAAGGAGATGGTCAACGCCGCCTTCGAGACAATGCTCGACCAGGGCGTCGCTTTCGAGCGGCGCCTGTTCCACGGCCTTTTCGGCAGCGAGGACCAGAAGGAAGGCATGGCCGCCTTCATCGAGAAGCGGCCGGGGAAGTTCACGGGTCGGTAGGACCCGCGGCTCGCAAGCCGCGGGTCCAGACAGTCAGATCTTGTTCGCAGTCGACGTCGTGACGCGCCCGGTGTCGAGGAAGTGCTCGACGACCGACATGGTCTTGCCGTCCGGCGCGACCGTGTAGGTGTCGACCTCGACCTTCTTTCCTTTGCGCCAGTCGGTCTCGACCACCTTGTGGTCGCCAACCTTTTCCACCGACGCCATCAGTCCGGTGGGGTCGCCGCGCATCGGGACCGGCTTGCCGCCCGAGACGGCGTGATAGGAGGTCCCGGCGGCCGATGTGTAGACGACCGTCGGCCCGTCGACCTTGAGCGTCATGGTGGCGTTGCTGTCCGACAGCGCCGTGACCGCCGTGCGGCGCCAGGTTCCGGATGCGGCGTGGCTGCCGGCCGGCCCCGCCGCCACGCGCGTATAGACGGTGGTCGCCTCGGCCGGCGGCGCGCCTGGGTGGATCGGGGCCATGTCGAACTTGATCGTGAGGGCCTTGCCATCGGGCGATACGGTCCAGGTCTGGACGCCCATCTGCTTGGTCCCTTGCGATCCAGCGGCGCGGATCGTGTGAGCGTCGACGACGGTCACCGTGAGGCGATTGATATAGGGCTCGTCCGCAGGCATGGGCTGCGGAGCGCCGTCCGCCTTCACCCGGTACGCCGGGACGCAGCTCGAGCACGCGAGGTAGCCGTCCTTGAGCACATCGACCATCGGCTTGCCGGAGGTCGTGATGGTCTTCGGATCGGTCTTCCAGGTTCCGTCGAACGGGCTTGCGGCCATGGCCGCAGCGGGCGCAGCCAGCATCAAGGCCGCGCCAAATAGCGCCAGTCTTTCCATGAAACCCCTCCAAGCGCAGGAGCGGACCAGGAAGGTCCGCCCGCCGGCGGAGACGTTAATCAGGCGGATGGAACGATCGCAATAATCTCGATCAAATTCGCACTATTCCGCCTCATTCTCCCTGAGTGCGTTCGGGCAGACCGAGGATGCGCTTGGAGATGATGTTGTTCTGGATCTCGGCCGAGCCGCCGTAGATCGACATCGCCTTGCCGAACAGCCAGCTCTTCACGGCGTCCAACTCGTCGACCGAGAAACCTTCGCCGTCCCACCCGAGGCCATGGCTGCCCATGGTCTCGAGGGTAAGCTCGGCGCGGTTCTGGGCCACCCCAGTCGCGGAGTTCTTGAGGATCGAGGGCGTAAAACCGGGACCCGAGTTCCCCCTGGCCTCCGCCGCGGCCCGCTCCAGCGTCAGGCCGTGCGCCCGCGCGCCCATGGCGTTGAGGTTGATGCGGCCCATCAGCTCCACGTCGTCCGATGCGCCGTCGTAGGCGCGCGCAAGTTCGCCGAGGGGCTTGGCGCGGCCCCCGCCCATGGCTGCGCCGGTCTGGCTGGCGCGCTCGTGCTGCAGGAGGCGCTTGCCTACCGTCCAACCACCGTGGAGCGGACCCAGCAGGCTTTCCTTCGACGCGGTTGCATCGGTGAAGAAGGTCTCACAGAAAGGCGAGGCGCCGGAGACGAGCTTGATCGGACGCGTCTCGACCCCCGGCTGATGCATGTCCACCAGCATGAAGCTGATGCCTTCATGCTTCTTGGCCGAGGGATCGGTGCGCACCAGCGCGCCGCACCAGTCCGACCGGTCGGCGCCGGAGGTCCAGATCTTCTGCCCATTGATCCGCCAGTGGTCGCCGGCGTCCTCGCAGCGCATCTGCAGCGACGCGAGATCGGAGCCGGCGTTGGGCTCCGAATAGCCGACGCACCAGCGCACCTCGCCGCGGACGATGCGCGGGATATGCGTCTGCTTCTGCGCTTCCGTACCGTAGTCGAGGATGGTCGGGCCGATCATCGTCACGCCCATGCCGAACAGCAGGGGATTGAAGGCGCCGACGCGCGCCATCTCCCGCGCCAGGACCCGCGCCTGCTGGGAGTTCAGGCCGCCGCCGCCATAGGCCTTGGGCCAGGTCGGCGTGCCCCATCCCGTCGCGCCGATCCGCTGGCGCCACAGCTCGAGCTCGACCTCCAGTTCGTCCCCGTCCGCCTCGCCGGTCGCGAGGACGGCCTTTCCGCGCAGGGATGCGGGGAAATTGGCCTCCAGCCAGGCCGCGACCTCCGCCTGAAACGTCTCGATGGCGAGGGGTTCGGCTGAATCGGCCATGCGGGTGTCCTCCGTGCGCTGCCTCCACACAGTTTCTAGCGGGCTTCCGCGACGGGAGCGAAGCCCCTTCGCCCGATCGGCTAGTCAGAAGGTGGCGCGCACGGTGGCGCCAAAGGTCCGGGGCGGTCCAAGCAGTCCGCCGAACCCGTACTGACCGCCGCCCGGGCTGATGCTGGCCACGCCCATGGTCTGGAAATAAACAGTGTTGGTCAGGTTTTCGACCCACAGCGCCACGTCATAGTGGCCGCCGAAGCGGGCGCCCACGCGGGCGTTCACCAGCGAATAGCCCGGGATGCGGGAGCCGGGACTGTCCTGCACGTCGCCAAGGGCGCTGGACCGGTAGCTGTACTGAGCCTGCACATAGGGAGCGACGCCCTTGTCGAGCTCCCAATCGTAGCGCGCGAGCAGGTTCGCCTGCCATCGCGGCGCCTGGTACACGGGCGCGCCGGTGAGGTTCTGCAAGGTGACGGTCGAGGGCTCCCCCGCCGGGGCGGGCGCATTGGGGTAGCTCGAATAGTAGGTGTCGTCATAGGCGCCGTTGGCTGACAGCAACAACCCGGACGTGGGCTTCCAGTCCGCCTCGGCCTCTATGCCCCGGGCGATGATATTACCGACGTTGGCGAGGTAGGACTTGCCCCCGCCCGATGGAACGATGTTGGCCTGCAGGCCGTCGAGGGTCTCCCAGAAGGCGTCCAGGTTCACGCTCAGCCGGTGATCGAAGAGCGACGACTTCACGCCCACTTCCCAATCTCCCACAATCTCGGGCTGCAGGATGATCGAATGGCCGGCGACCGGCGCTGAATTGAGATTGAGTCCCGCAGCCTGGTAGCCGGTGGACCGCGAAACATAGGTCATCACGTCCCGGGTCACTTTGTAGGACAGGCTGACCAGATAGGAGAGGTTGCCGCCTGAGACCCGCGTGGGCGGGTCGGTGAATAGCGGCGTCTGGCTCGTCGAGATGTAGGGCGTGCCGGCATAAGAGGTGTAGGTCGAGCCGATCTTGCTGTCGTAGGTATACCTCAGGCCGCCGGTGAGGATCAGCCGGTCCGTGATATTGAAGTTAGCTTGACTGAATACGGACGCGCTCTTTTCGTTGACCGAAGTATCGCCGATGTATTTCGAGCCTGGCGTGATCGTGGGCTTCCACGGAACCCCGTTGTAGGCGCTGTAGAAGGCCTCCGCCTGATAACCGAACTGGTTCAGGATGTAGTGGTCCTTCAGTTCTTCGTCGAAGAGATAGACGCCTGTCTGCCAGCTCAGCCGACCGGTCTTGCCGGAGAGGCGGAACTCCTGGGAGTACTGGTTGTCCCGTGTTTGGGCGACATTGACCTGGATGATGTCGAGCGGAGTGCCGTCGCTGTCCTGCAGCGGGTCGAAATGCCAGTAGCGATAGGCGGTGATCGAGGTGAACTGAGCCCAGCCCAGGTCGTAGCCGACCTCCGCGGAGACCGAATGCTGGTCGGTCCGCATGTCCTGGGGTGAATTGACCTGGGTGTAGGCCGTGGTGACGACCGGCTTGTAGCCGAGCGCGGCGAAGGCGGCGAACGTCTTGGCAACCGAACTCGAGAGCGTGGTTGGCAACAGCGAGTCCAAGACGCTCACGCAGCAGGTGTCATCTTCGACCGAGGCGTCGGCGATCAGTCGGACGGAGAGCTTGGAATTGGGGGTGATCAGGACCTGAAAGCGTCCGCCCTCGCGGCCGATGCTGTTGTCCGAACCGCCGGTGAAGGTGTTCGGCAGCACGCCGTCGCGATGGGTCACGAACGCGGTCAGGCGCACCGCAACCTCGTCGCCGATCACGGGCCCGGAGAGGCTGAGCTTCAGCTGTTCGAAGTTGTAATTGCCGTAGGAAGCTTCGACCGTCTCCTCCGGCGTGAAGGTCGGCTTGCTGGTGGTGATATTGACCACTCCCGCCGCCGAGTTACGGCCGAACAGCGTCCCCTGGGGACCGCGCAGCACCTCCACCTGATCGACGTCGACCAGATCCTCGAGCGCCATGCCCGGCCGGCCCAGGTACACTCCGTCCATGTAGACCCCGACGGTCGTATCGAGGCCGTCCGCCGCCGAGGAGACGCCGATCCCGCGAATACCGATGGACGAGTTGCGGGCGTTGCTCTGATAGGTGGTCAGGCTGGGCGCAAGCGTCTGCAGGTCCGCCAGGGTGTAGGCGTTGGTCTGCTGCAGGGTCTCTTTCGGCACCGCGCTGAGGGCGATAGGCACGTCCAGCGCCTTCTCGGATTCGTGGCGAGCGGTGACCACCAGTTCGTTCAGCGTCGAAGCGTCGGCCGATGCGGCTTCGGCGCCGGGGGATGGGGCGCTGGAGGTCGACGCGGCGGTGGCCTCGGCCGCCGGCTCCGCGGCCCACGACCTGCCCGCACAGAGAGCCACCAGGGCGATGGAGGTCAGGAGCGCGGACCTCGATCGGGGCGGCAGGAAAGGGTGGCGCAGTGTCATGGAGACGTCCGCTGTTGCGGCGCACGCAGGCGCGCAGGTCCGTTCCGCGCGGAGCCGTCGGCGGCGCGGACGTAAGGATCGGTCAGGTGGCGAGGATCAGGCGCGAGGGCCGTCGGGGCGGCCGCGACATCGCGCGACGTGAGGGGATGACATGGCGTCAGGCTCCAGCCGCCAGAGGGACAGCGGGCCGCGTCTTGGCTTTTTAATTCCTACTTGGTCAATGGGATTAGAGGCCAAACCTTCTGCGAAACGAAATAGCTTTTCTGTGGCTTAGGCGCCGGCGAGGAACGCTGGGGCGATGAGCCTGGAGGCGCAATCGATTAGGTTGGCGGGTCACGACGGACGGTGAGGCGGATGCTCTCCCAAAGATGCAAATATGCGCTCAAGGCGATGGTGGACCTGGCCCGGGTCCCGGGCGGTTCGCGCCGGGTGAGCGATATTGCGGAGCAGGAGAACATCCCCCGGAAGTTTCTCGAGGCGATCATGACGGACCTCAAGAAAGGTCTCCTGGTGTCGAGCGCCCGAGGAAAGCTCGGAGGTTATCGGCTGTCGCGGCCTCCGGATCTCATAACTTTTGGCGAGATCATTCGTCTGATTGACGGACCTCTCGCACTTTTGCCTTGCGCGAGCCGTAATTTCTATCGGCGGTGCGAGGATTGTGAGGATGAAACGACCTGCGCCCTACGCCGTGTCCTGATCGACGCTCGCAACGAGGTGGCGGCCATCCTCGACCGCAGAACACTTGCGGCCGCGTTGGCAGGTTCGTCACAGTCCCAATTCGCCACCGCGATTCTAGCCGACGACCCGGCGGTCTCTGCCGGGTAAGCGGCTCTCAGCCGACGATGGCGAGGCCGCCGCCTCGCAATAGAGCTTGAGTCGGGCGAAGAAATTCTGATGTCTTGGCCGCGCGAACCGCGTTGCGCAATCCCCAGTGCGGCCATAGGCTTTTGACGTCCGCCGCGAGCCTTGCCTCTCGGACGGGCTGAGGAAGATCCTCGCCGCCAAGGGAATCGTCATGACCAACGCTGCTGTTGCGCTTCGGGAGATAGACTCTGTCGCGCAAACTTCGGGCCGCTCGCGCCTTGTCGTGGAGCCTGTCACGCCGGTGATCGGCGCGGAGCTGTCGGGCCTCGACCTCAGCCGGCCGCTCGACGCGGAGACCCTGGAAGAGGTCAAGGCGGCAATCCGGCAGTGGCGTGTGGTCTTTTTCCGCGACCAGGATCTGTCCAACGACGAGTTGAAGGCCTTCGGTCGCCAGTTCGGTGCCCTGACCCCGGCGCACCCGATCTCCGAGGGGCTCGGCGACCATCCGGAGATCTGGGAGCGCTCCATTGACGAATATCGCACCCGTCGGGTGGAGCGTGACACCCGTCCCCCCGGCAGCCAGCCGCCGCGCGACTACAAGGGCTGGCACATCGACATCACTTTCGTGGCCAATCCGAACCGTCTCTCCATCCTCTACGGGACCACGATTCCCCCGTATGGCGGCGACACGATCTTCTCGAACCTGGTCGCGGCCTATGAGGGCCTCTCGCCGAAGATCAAGGCGTTGGTGGATGACCTCAAGGCGATCCACCAGACCTCGAGCTACGATGCTGGCGAGCGCAAGCCACGCAAGGACGGGCGCAGCACGGGGCCTTTCGTCTCGCTGCACCCTCTCGTGCGGATCCATCCCGAGACCGGTGAGCGCGTGCTGTTCTTCAACGCCGGAACGGTGACGCACTTCGCCGGACTCAAGGAGCGCGAGAACCAATTCCTGCTGGATCTGCTGTTCCATGAGATCACCCGGCCAGAATACCAGGCGCGGTTTCGCTGGCGGCCCAACTCGCTTGTCATCTGGGACAACGCCGCGGTGAGCCACGCGGGCCCGATCGACTACGCCCAGTTCAGCCTCGGCCGCACCGTGCGGCGGATCACCGTGGCGGGCGACCTGCCGGAGGGGCCGGATGGGTTCCGTTCGCAGGCCCTGGAGGGGGAGCTTTTCAACGTCCTGGGCTGAGGCCGGCGCGGTCGGCCGTCCCCGCAAGGCGATCATCCATGATCCCCACCCGCACCGGCGTCGCCGTCATCGTGCTGAGCGCCCTGTTGGCCGCGGCTTCGGTGATGGCATGGGCCGCGCGCGCCCATCGCGGCGTGTTCGCCGAGGCAGGCGCCGCAGAGGGCCTGGAGGCGGGACGTCTCGCGCTCGACGCACCGATCCCGGACAAGGTCCCCCCAGGGGTCAAGCTGGTGATCGGCGATCCGATGACGGAGCAAGTGCTCCGGCGCACCGGATGGGACAGGCAATTGCCTTTCCAGATCCAATGGGCGGAGATCACTGGTGGTCCGGCAGTGACCGAGGCCTTCCACGCCAAGGCCCTGGACGTGGGGGCCGCGGCGGACATCCCGCCCATCCACGCCGTCTTCGTCGGCATTCCGGTGAAGATGATCGCCGTGCGGTTCCGCCAGGATCCGCAGCACCATCCGCTGTACGTCCTGGCGGTTGCGCCTGGCGCCGGCGTCCGCACCCTGGCCGACCTGCGCGGCAAGCGGATCGCCTTCAGTCCGGGACAGGTGCAGGGGGAGACTGTCCTGCGGTCGCTTGAGGCGGCGCACCTCGCCACCGATGACGTGAAGCTGGTGGAGCTGCCCTCCACCTCCGGCGACGTCTACATCAGCGCCCTCGTCGGGGGCCTGGTGGATGTCGCGCCGATCGGTGCGGGCGTGGTCGCCAAGCACTATGTGGACAGCTACGGCGATGAAGGCGCGCGCCTGATTGCCCACAGCGCGACGCGCGATGATCTCACCGATCTCTATGTGCGCACCGAAACCCTCGAGGATCCGGGAAAGGCCGCCGCCCTGCGGGCCTATGTGAAGCTGTGGGCGCGGGCCCAGGCCTGGGTCGCCACCCACCACGACGAATTTGCGCGGCTCTACTATGTGGGTCGCGAGGGTCTCTCCCTGGCCGATGCGCGGTACACGGAGCAGGCTTCGGGAGAGCCGGACATCCCACGCGACTGGTCGGAGGCGATCGCGCTCGAGCAGGCGTCGGTCGACCTGATGGCCAAGGAGAGCGGCCATCGCCCCTTCGATGCGGCCACCCTGTTCGACCGCCGGTTCGAGGCCGCCGCCGCCGACGCACTCGCGGAAGGGCGGCCCGTCGCCGGTTCCCAAACCGTCGCGCTGGCCCAGCGCCAGAGGACGCCATGAACGCCCTGATCGGCCCGATCCTGGAGCTCGGCGAGGAGGTTCCCGGCGGGAGGCTCCTCGATCCCCGGGCCACGCCTTCCCCAGTGACCCGGCCGCGCCCGCGGCGACGCCTCGGGCCAGGCGACAGCGTGCGCTTCGGCTGGCTGTTGGGACCCTTCCTGCTGCTGCTGGCCTGGAGCACGGGATCGGCCGCGGGACTGATCGACACCCGCGTCCTTCCCGCGCCCTGGACCACGGCCGCGACCGCTTGGGCGCTCATCCGCGAGGGGCGCCTCCCTCACGACCTCGCCGTTTCCGCGCTGCGGGCGGCCGAGGGCTTCGCATGGGGCGCCACCGTAGGGATCGCCGTCGCCCTCGCTTCCGGCCTCAGCCAGCTCGGCGCCTACCTCATCGACGGCGTGGTGCAGATCAAGCGTTCGATCCCGGTCCTGGCGCTTATCCCGCTGATCATCCTCTGGTTTGGCATCGGCGAGACGATGAAGGTGACCGTGATCGCTCTCTCGGTGTTCGTGCCGATGTACATCCAGACCCACGCCGCGTTGCGCGGGATCGATCTGAAGCATGTCGAGTTGGCCGAGACCCTCGACCTGGGACGATGGGCCTTCATCCGCCAGGTGGTTCTCCCGGGCGCCTTGCCCGGCGTGCTCACCGGCCTGCGGTTCGGCGTCTTGGCGGCCTGGCTGGCTCTGGTCGTGGTCGAGCAGCTCAACGCCACCAGCGGCATCGGCTACATGATCAATCTCGCCCGCACCTACGCCCAGTCCGACGTCATCCTCGTCGGCCTGGTGGTCTACGCCCTGTTGGGCCTCTCCTCGGACGCCGCCGTGCGCTTCCTGGAGCGCCGGTCGCTGGCCTGGCGGCGGAGCTTCTCGGCGTGAGCGCTCCGGTCGTCCGCGTCCGCGGCCTAGTTCGCCGCTTCACGCTTCGTGGCGTGCTCAGTGGCCTCGATCTCGACATCGCGCGCGGCGAGTTCGTCGCTCTGTTGGGGCGCAGCGGATCGGGTAAGAGCACCCTGCTGCGCGCCCTGGCCGACCTCGATCACGAGGCGCAGGGAAGCGGCGAAATCATCCGGCCGGAACGGCTGTCGGTGGTATTCCAGGACGCGCGCCTCCTGCCCTGGAAGAGGGTGCTGGACAATGTGGTTCTGGGGCTCCGCGGCGCCGACGCCAATGCGCGGGGCCTGCGCGCGCTGGAGGAGGTGGAGCTCGGCGGCCGCGCGCAGTCGTGGCCCTACGAACTCTCCGGCGGGGAGCAGCAGCGGGTGGCGCTCGCCCGCTCGCTGGTCCGCGAGCCCGAGCTCCTGCTCGCCGACGAGCCGTTCGGCGCCCTCGACGCCCTGACGCGGATCCGCATGCACGCCCTGCTGCGGCGGCTGTCGGAGATACACAATCCGGCTGTCCTGCTCGTCACCCACGACGTCGACGAGGCCATCGCCCTGGCCGACCGCGTGGTGGTGCTCGAAGGCGGCCGCCTGGCCGCCAATCTGATCACGCCAAGGCTCGGCCGGCGCGTCGATCCCGACGATGCGGCGGCCTTGAAGGACCGGTTGCTGGGCCTCCTGGGCGTGAAGCGCGACGACGATCTCGAACCGACGCTCACCTTTCAATCGCAGCCGGCGCCCCCGCGTGGCTCGCGCCATCCGCCCGCGCCGGCGGCGAGCTAGGCCGACGCGAGCGGGCGGTCGATCAGGACCGCCAGCAGCAGGGCCGGTCCGCCGTGGGCCTGCCACGCGTGGTTCGTGCCCCGCTGGATCACGACCTGGCCGGGCTTGATGCGGGTCTCGCCGCCTTCGAGGATCAGCGACACGTCGCCCTGCAGCAGGCAGATCACGTCGATCGAGTGGGTCTCGTGCATCGCCGGATGGCGCGACTGGTCGATGATGTGGTGGTCGCCGCCGAAGTCCGCGAAGCGCGCACGTGTGCCGGCGTCGAGGTCGGCCTTGGAAATGCCCTCCGGCGCGGGCGCGACGACGAACCAGCGGACCTGGACGTTGCCGGGCCGCGGCCCCAGCACCGGGCGTTTGGCGCCGAGGTCGTCGCGGACCGCCGGGTTCAGCGGGCCCGAGGCCGCGTCCTCCCAGATCTCGAACAGGCCGCCGACGTCAGGGCTGCCGATCTCCGAGGACGGAGGTCCGTCGAGGATGACCACGGACTTGCCGTCCTTGTCGTCGCCAGTGATCACCCGGCGCAGGGCCTCCCTGAAGTGCGTCATGGCGAGTCATCCCTTCGCATCCCCATTCGGGATGCTAGGCTCGAGCTTAGACGAAAAAAAATGGAGGAAGACATGACCACGCGCGCTCTGGTGTTGGGTGGCGGCGGACCGGTCGGGATCGCCTGGGAAGCGGGCCTGCTGGCCGGCCTGGCCCGAGGCGATGTCGACCTGGGCGCTGCGGATCTCATCGTCGGCACCTCGGCTGGCTCCTTCGTCGGCTCGCAACTCGCCATGGGCCGCAAGGCGGAGGATCTCGCGGCCGCCATCCTGGCGGAGGCCGATCGCCCTCGACCCGCCTCGGGGGGAGCGGCGAGGCCCGCGCCGGACGTGACCTGGCTGTTCGCAAAGATGCAGGAGGCGCGGGACGGGCGCCGCGATCCGAAGGCGGTGCGGGCGGAGATCGGCGCCCTGGCTCTCGCCGCACAGACGGTCGGTGAAGACGACTTCATCCGCAGTTTCGGGCGAAGCCTGTCCGAGCTTCCCGATCACGCCTGGCCCGAGCGCGGGTTCGCCTGCACGGCGGTGGATGCGGAGACCGGAGAGTTCCTGGTCTGGAACGCGGCCGCCAAGGTCGGCCTCGCCCGAGCCGTTGCCTCGAGCTGCAGCGTTCCGGGGATCTTCCCGCCGATCACCCTCGACGGGCGGCGCTACATCGATGGCGGCATGCGCTCGGCGACCAATGCGGATGTGGCGCACGGACATGACCTCACGGTCGTCGTCGCCCTGCGGCTGGCGGTGGCGACGAATCCGGTCGCGGAGGCGACGCGCGCCCAGCTGGACGCCGAACTGGCGGTCCTGCGCGAGGGCGGCCGCCGCGCCGAGCTCATCCTGCCCGACGAAGCCAGCACGGCGGCGTTCGGGCCAAACCTGATGGACGCCTCGCACCGGCCGGCGGCTGCGCGTGCTGGCCTGGCGCAAGGCGAGGCCATGGCCGCGTCATTGCGGGAGGCCTGGTGCTAAGCCCCTTTCTTCCGGACCGCCGGCGGTCCGGAGAGTCCGGCCGCGCGAGACCCCTCACCCCTTCTGCTTGCGGTAGTCGACGTCGTCCCAGGTGAGGTCGGCGAATTCCTTCCGGCGTGGGCCGAGGTAGCCGAACAAGAAGGCGGCGACCTTGCGCATCTGGATCTCTTCGGAGCCCTCGGTGATCCGATAGCGGCGGTGGTGGCGATAGATGTGCTCGAACGGCTTGTGCCGCGAATAGCCGATGCCGCCGTGGACCTGCATCGCCCGGTCGGACGCCTCGCACACCAGGCGGTTGCCCCAGTAGTTGCACATGGAGACCTTGTCGGAGATCTGCCGCTCGACCTCCTTGTGCTCCATCCGGTCCATGTCCCAGGCGGTCTTGCGGATCAGCAGGCGAAGCATCTCGCACTGGGTGGCGAGCTCGACGAGGGGCCACTGGATCGCCTGGTTGCGCGCCAGCTCCTCGCCGAAGGGCTTGCGCATCCGCGCGTACTTCACGCTCTCCTCGATACAGTAGACCGCCGCGCCGAGCGATGAGGCCGCCTGGCGGATGCGGTTCTGGTGCACGAAGCTTTGGCCCAGGCCCAGGCCCCGACCCTCCACGCCCCAGATCGCGTCATCCGGGACCCAGACGTTGGTGAGGGACACCCGCGGGTGGTCCGTGGGCATGTTGAAGGTCCAGAGGTACTCCTCGACCTTCACGCCGGGCGCGTTGGCCGGAACGAGGAAGACGGTGATCCCGGCGGCGTCGCCATCGTTTCCCGCGGTGCGGGCAAAGCACATCACGTGGGTGGCCACGTGCATGCCGGTGGTCCACATCTTCTCGCCGTTGATCAGCCAGCCGTCGACGCCGTCGCGAGCCTGGCGCACCGCACGCGTCTCCATGTGGGTGGCGTCAGAGCCGTGGTAGGGCTCGGTGAGGCCGAAGCCGGAGCGGATCTCGCCCTTCTGTAGGGCCTCGCCATAGCGCTCGTACTGGGCGTTGGTGGCGAACTCCTTGAACATGATGATGAAGGGGTTGTTGCCAACGATCGAGTGCTCGGTCTGCAGATCATTGTGCAGGCCCAGCCCCTTGGCCGCGAGGTGCTCGCGGATCACCGCCATGGCGAGATTGGTCCCGCCCTTGCCGCCCCACTCGACCGGCCAGCCGTAGCGCAGGTGGCCGGCGGCGGCGGCGCGGCGGCGCGCTTCACCGAGAAGGGCTTCCCATTCCTTGCGCGGCAAGCCCTGGTTGTCCCAGTCCGTACGTGCGTGTTCGCGCCGATGGTCGAAGAAGCGGATGTTGTCGTCCGCCCGCTCGAGTGGCTTGATCTGCGCCTCGATGAAGTGGTCGAGCTCGCCGAGATAGTCGACGAGGTCCTGCGGCAGGGCGAAGTCCATCTGGGGTTACCTTTCGTCCTTGGCCTGGCCGCGCTCGGCGAGGCTGGCGCGGTATGCGGCGTAGGTGGGTTGGTCGACGGCCATCTTGGCCAGGGCGGTGGCCCAGAGGTGATCGGCGAGGCCGGGTGTGGCGAGGTCGATCTCTCCGGCGACGATGCGACGCGACAGCTCGCTCGTGAGTGTCAGCAGATCACCATCCATGCCCAGCAGCGCCTGCAGCCTGTCGCGCTCGGCGGCATCCTCGGCCGGCCCCAGTTCGAGCTGGCGGCGCATCATCTCCAGGGCGTTGGCGGCCACGCGGGCCTGAAAGGAGAGGTGGCCGGTGGTGGCCGGCGCCACCTCCTCCTTCAGGAAGCGGGCGACCGCGGCGAGGATCTCGGGCGGGGTGGGCGGGTCGTACATGGTCAGGCCGCGATCAGGCGCATGAGGTCGAGCTCGTTCTCCGAGACGCGGCGGGCGATCACCGCCCGCTCGACGGAGGGGTCGGCGCTTCGGAAGGCTGCGGTCATGCCCGCGCACATCACGCCCCAGCGCATCGAGCCGTAGACTTCCCACCAGTGGGCATGGGCGCGGTTCACCGGATCGCCCCCAGCGGCTTCGTAACCGGCCCACAGCTCCTCACGCTCGCCGAACCCGCCGACCGGCTTGTCCAGCACGCCAAAGCGCCAAGCGTTCACGCAGATCCACCCGAGATCCTCCATCGGATCGGCCACGTGGGCGATCTCCCAGTCGAGCACGGCGCGCACGCCGTCCGGCCCGATCATCAGGTTGCCGTTGCGGAAATCTCCGTGGACCAGGCGCGGCCGCTGCGGGTCAGGCGGGCAATTGGCCTCGAGCCAGCGGAACGTCAGGTCGAGGACCGGCCTTGGCCATTGCGAGGCCTCGTACGAGGCCCGGTACTGGGCGACCAGTTCGGCCGGCGCAGCGCGGCGAAGGGTCGGGAAGTCGGCGGGATCGAGGGTGTGGATGCGGGCGAGGATCTCCCCGCACTGGCGGGCCAGGTGCGGTCGCGCGCCGGCAAGGGCCTCGCCCCGGGCGATGCGCCCGCCCAGGGTCTCGCCTTCGACGAAACCCATGACGAAACCCTGGCCGAGGCCATCCTCCTCTTCGAGCACGCAGAGAACTGGGGGCACGGGGACGCCCACACGTCCGGCGGCTTCGATCAGCCTCGCCTCGTTGGCGAGGCCGACAGCCGTCTCAGAGACGCGGGTCCCGCCCGGCGCGCGGCGCAGGATCACCGGCGTCTCGACATCGCCGCGGAAGACGCCGAAACGCCAGATCTCCTGGGTCGCGCCGGCCGACAGGCGGGTGAGGCCGGCGATCGCATCGCCGCCCAGCTTCCGCTGCGCCAGCCGCGTCAGGGGCTCGATCAGCGCCTCCACCCGTCCTCCCTTTGTCGTTGCGGGAGGACTCCTAGACCAGCCGCGCGGGGGCGCAAACGGTCACGTCGCGTCAGGCGGCGACGCGTTCCGATCCCTCCAGCGCCTCGTCCAGCCG
>DATBEN010000181.1:0-13113 GCA_036276055.1 Caulobacteraceae bacterium | reverse complement strand
GGGCCTCAGGCCTCGAACACCTTCTTCACCTCCGGCTTGATGATCTTGCCGTTTGCGTTGCGCGGCAGGGTCTCGGCGGAGAAGGCGATCTTCACCGGGACCTTGAACGCCGCCAGGCGGGCGGCCACGAAGGCCCGCAGCTCGGCCTGCGTGGCGCTGGCGCCGGGCTTGAGGGTCACCACCGCCGCCGGCTCCTCGCCGAGGGTGCGGTGGGGGATGCCCACCACGGCCGCGTCCATCACCGCGGGATGTTCGTAGAGGGCGTTCTCGACCTCGACGCAGTAGATGTTCTCGCCGCCGCGGATCAGCATGTCCTTGGCCCGGTCGACGATGAAGCAGTAGCCGTCCTCGTCGGTGCGGGCGAGGTCGCCGGTCTTCACCCAGCCCTCGACGAAGGTCTCGGCCGTGGCGTCCGGCCGGTTCCAGTAGCCCTTCACCACATTGGGCCCCTTGAACCACAGCTCGCCGACCAGGCCGGGCGGCAGGGTCTCGCCCTCGGGACCGACGATCCTGAACTCGCCGGTGGGGTTGGGCAGGCCGCAGCTGTCGGGCTTGGCCTCGTAGTCCTCGCCGCCGATGCTGATGGCGGTGGAGGAGGTCTCAGTCATGCCCCAGGCGTTGGCCGGCATGGCGGTGGGGAACACCGACTTGATCCGCCGCACCAGCTCGGGCGCCGAGGGCGCGCCGCCATAGCCGATCCCTTCGAGGGAGGAGAGGTCGTACTTCTCCCGCTCCGGATGCTCGATCAGCTGCCAGGCGACCGTCGGCACCCCGCCGGTGGAGCTGACCCGCTCGCGCTCGATCAGCTTGAGGCCCTCCAGGGCGTCCCACTTGCGCATCAGCACGATCTTGCCGCCCGAATGGACGGCTCCCACCAGGCTCGCGATGCATCCCGTCACGTGGAAGAACGGCACGACCAGCAGGGAGCAGCGCTGCGGCGCCCCGCCCGCGGGCGGGGTGGGCAGCAGTTGGCCGGCGCGGACGAACCGCCGCGCCATCGCCGCCTCGCCGGCGGTCAGGTTGGTGGTGATGTTGCGGTGGTCGCCCAGCGCCCCCTTCGGCGTTCCCGTGGTGCCCGAGGTGTAGAAGATGGTCGCCTCGTCCTCCGGCTCGATGGCGACGACGGGGCTCGGGCGATGGGGCAGGTCGGCCCAGCTGTTGGGGACGTCGATCACCGCCTCCAGCCGCTCGACCTTCGGCGCCAGGGCTTCCTGGCCCGCGCGGGCGACATAGACCTTCCTGAGGTCGGCGAGGCTCGCCAGGTCGCCCTCGATGCGGGCGAGCCGCTCGGCGTCGACGAAGGCGACCTTGGCGCCGCTGTTGGAGAGGCCGAAGGCCAGCTCCTGCCCGGTCCACCAGGCGTTGAGCGGCGTGACGATCGCGCCCAGGATCGCCGCGGCGAAGAAGGCGACCGGCCACTCGGGCAGGTTGCGCATCACGATCGCCACCCGGTCGCCCTTGCCCACTCCATCCGCCGCCAGGCGCTCGGCCAGCACGCGCGTGGCGCGCATGAAGCCCTCGAAGCTGACCCGGTCCTCCTCCAGCACCAGGAACGTGCGGTCCGAGAAGCGCCCTGCCGCCTCGAACACCTCACTCAGCGTCTTGGGCCCGTTCTTCCACACCCTCGTGGGCGCGCCGCGGATCAGGATCTCCTCGACCTCGAACCGGGAGCCGGGGGCGGTCAATCGCGCATTGGCCTCGGCGATGGTCAGCGGTCGCGGCGCGTCGACAACGGTCATGGGGCTCCTCCTCCTCGATATGGTTAGGAGCCTTAATCATTTCGTCGACGTGCCTGCAAGCGCCATGCGCGCGTCCCTCCCCAGGGAGGGACTACCCCCGGAACGGGTCCCGCATCATGATGATGTCGTCGCGTTCGGGACCGGTGGTGACGAAGGCGATCTGGGCGCCGATGAGCTCCTCGATCCGGCGCACGTACTTCACGGCCGCCGCCGGCAGGTCCTTCCACGAGCGCGCCCGGTGCGTCTGGCCGCTCCAGCCCTCGATCTCCTCCCAAACCGGCTCGAGCGCAGCCTGGTCGGAGAGGCTGGCGGGGAGGTAGTCGACGATCTCGCCATGCAGGCGATAGCCGACGCAGATCTTCAGGGTGTCGAAGCCGTCCAGTACATCGAGCTTGGTCAGCACGATCCCCTCGATGCCCGCCACCGCCACCGACTGGCGCACCAGCACGGCGTCGAACCAGCCGCAGCGGCGCTTGCGGCCGGTGACCGTGCCGAACTCGCGGCCGCGCTCGCCCAGCTTCTCCCCCATGGCGTCCTTCAGCTCCGCCGGGAATGGGCCCTCGCCCACCCGCGTGGTGTAGGCCTTGACGATGCCCAGGATGAAGCCGGACGCCGAGGGTCCCACGCCCGCGCCCGCCGCCGCCTGCCCGGCGACGGTGTTCGACGAGGTCACGAAGGGATAGGTGCCGTGGTCCACGTCGAGCATGACCGCCTGGGCGCCTTCGAAGAGGATCTGGCGGTTGGCGCGGATGGCGCGGTCGAGCTCGCGCCACGCCGGCCGCACGAAGGGAGCGACCTTGGGCGCCACCTCGCGCAGCTGGGCGAGCAGGGCCTCATGGGTGACCTCGGGCAGGTCCAGGCCACGGCGCAGGGGCTCGTGGTGGGCCAGCAGCCGGCCGATCTTGCTTTCCAGCGCCGCCTCGTCGCCGAGGTCGCAGAAGCGGATCGCCCGGCGGCCCACCTTGTCCTCGTAGGCCGGGCCGATGCCGCGGCCGGTGGTGCCGATCCGCCCGGCGCCCGCGCGCGCCTCCCGCGCCGCGTCGAGGTCGCGGTGGAGGGGCAGGACCAGGCAGGCGTTGTCCGCCACGGCCAGGATCTCCGGTGTGATCGAGAGGCCCTGGCCGCGGACGCGCTCGATCTCCTCGAGCAGGGACCAGGGATCGACCACCACGCCGTTGCCGATGATCGAGAGCTTGCCCTGGACCACGCCCGAGGGAAGAAGGGAGAACTTGTACTCGTTATTGCCCACCACGATGGTGTGGCCGGCGTTGTTACCGCCCTGGAAGCGCACGACCACGTCGGCGCGGTCGGCCAGCCAGTCGATGACCTTGCCCTTGCCCTCGTCGCCCCACTGGGCGCCGATCACCGTCACATTCCCCAAAGCAGCCTCCGCTTGAACCTGGCGGAAAGGCGGAGCCGGATCGTGCGTGGGCGGCCTTTCCGCGGGTCTTTAACCGCCGGGGCCGCCGGCCACAACGGCGCGCTTCGAGCGGAACTGCCGGGGGCGCTTTTGGGTTTTGTACGAAAAGGATCGTCCGGGGGTTCAGGAGTCCTTGCCCGTGATCAGAAAGCTTTCGATCGCCTGTTCGATCGTGGCCGCGGCCACGCTGTGCGCCGCTGGCGCGTCGGGCCAGCCCGTCTCGCAGAAGCCCTACACCAAGGCCGACCTCGCCGGCTGGAGCGGCGATTCGTCCACGCTCACCCGCATGATCCAGCGGACCGAGACGACGACGGGCGGGCGCGTGCTCGAGATCCGCTTCACCAGCCGCAACGGCGCGCCCGGCTTTCGCACCGTGGTCGCCAAGGGTGGCAATGTGACCTTCATCCGCGTCGCGGCGCAGAACGGCGATACCGTGGAAATGTCCTCGTCCAGCGTCCCCGACTGGATGCTGAAGTGGAAGGCGCGGGCCGATGTCGGCCGGGTGCTGCAGGCGACCGTTCCCCTGACCCAGGCGATCCGCACGGCCGAGCAGCAGCGCGGCGGCCCGGCGGTGGCGGCCGGCATCGCCAGCAGCGCCAGCAATCCCACCAGCGACGTCCAGGCCTACAATGTGCTGATCTATCGCGACGGCGAAGTCCACCGCGTCGCCGTGGACATCCGCAGCGGCCAGGTCATCGAAAATCCCCGCGCGCTGGCGGACTGGCCCTGACCTCGGCCGGCAGCTCCGGCTCGGCGCGTCGCCATAGCCAGAGGGCCATGACCGCGCAGGCGGCCAGGCTGACGGCGCTGTCGAACCCCAGGGCGCCGGCGACCCCGGCGGCGCCAAAGGCGTGTCCGTCGAGGATCTGCATGTAGGTCACCGGCCCGTTGCCGGCCCCGGTGAGCAGTGAGACCTGGGTCGCCGCCAGCGGGTTGTCCGATCCGACCGAGCGGAAGGTGATGGCGAAGGCGGCCGAGAAGGCGGCGGCCTGGAAGGCGTTCTCTCCCATCATCGCCAGGGCGAAGGTCCCCGGCCCGTGCGGCGCCAGGATCAGCACGCCGGTGAAGAGGGCGCCGACGACGCCGATCAGCAGATAGAGGCGGACCGGGGTGGTCAGCGCCAGCAGGCGCGGCACGAGCAGCGAGCCGACGATCCCGGCGAACGTCACCCCGGCGCCTCCCACGGTGGAGACGAAGCGCTCCGAGGCCCGGAACTGATCGCCAAGCCCCCCCAGCAGGTTGGTCAGGGCGAAGGCGGCCGCGGGAGCCAGGAAGAGGACCAGCAGGCGAACGATGTGCGGACGGGTGACCAGGGTGCGCAGGTCGCGCAGAAGCGCGGCGAACCCCTCGTGCGACAGGCCCGCGTCGGGCGGCGGGGCCTCCTGCCACAGCAGCGGCAGGACCGGGACCATCACCGCCAGCCCCAGGATCGCGGCGCCCAAAGCGAAGGGCAGGTCGCGCAGCAGCGGCATGGCGATCATCACCGAAAGGCCGCCGGCTCCGATGTTGCCCACCGTGCCCCACGCCGCCAGGCTGGCGCGCTTCTCCTGGGGTAGCAGCCCGCTCAGCCACGCCCCGGCCGCGCCGGCGAACAGGATCGCCGCCAGCCAGGCGAGGAACAGCAGGGACCCGAGGGCGGCGACGCTCTCATGGCAGACCAGGGCGGCGAACAGCAGGACCCCGGTGAGGACCGCCAGCGCCAGCGCCCAGGCGCGGCGGCTGATCCACAGGTCGAGTACAGGCGAGGCGAGGAAGCCGAGGGAGGCCGGCAGCCCCGACAGGGCCGAGACCGTGGCGATCGTCGGCTCGGGAACGTGCTGGGCGGCGAGCAGCTGGGGCACGCTTACCGCCCATACGCCCCCCAGCAGGCCGAACGGGGCCATGGCCAGCCCCATCACCCATACCGGCAGACGCGGCGCGGTCAGGGGCGCCGCGACCCCCGTGTCGACGGCGGCTTCCACCCGCTCCTAGAGCTCGAGGTCGGAGGAGAGCGCCGCCTCCGCCATGGCGCAGTGCATCGCGATGCCGCGCGCCATCACCTGCTCGTCGAGGACCATGCGGTTGGAGTGGAGGGCGCAGCAGGTGCGGTAGTCCCCGCCCTCGGGTGCGGCGCCCAGGAAGGCCATGGCGCCGGGGACCTTCTGCAGGACGTAGGAGAAGTCCTCCGCGCCCATGATCGGGTGCGGCATGGTCATCCAGCCCTCCTCGCCGAACAGGGCGCGCGCGGTGCGGGCGGCCAGCTCGGTGATGCGCCCGTCGCAGACCGTCACGGGGAAGCCGGGATCGATGTCCACCTCGGCGCGCGCGCCATGGGCGGCGGCGATGTTCTCCGCGACCCGGGCGATGCCCTCGTGGACCAGGGTCCGCGTGCGCTCGGAGAAGGTGCGGATGGTCCCCACCATCCGGCCGGTTTCAGGGATGACGTTGTTGGTGGTGCCCGCGTCGATGTGGGCGATGGTGACCACCGCTGGCTCGAACACCGGAATCCGACGCGTGACCATCGCCTGGATGGCGGTGACGATCTCGCATAGGACCGGGATGGGGTCGACCGCGTCCTGCGGCATGGAGGCGTGGCCGCCCTGGCCGATCACCTTGATCGTCACCTTGTCCGCCGCGGCCAGCAGCGGGCCGGTGCGGCTGGCGAAGACGCCGCTGGGCATATTGGGCGAGATGTGCAGGGCGAAGGCGACGTCGGGCAGGGGATCGATCAGCCCGTCCTCCAGCATGAAGCGGGCCCCGTGGTGTCCCTCCTCGCCCGGCTGGAACATGAACATCACCGTGCCGGCGAGGCGCTCGCGCCGCTCGCACAGGGCCCGCGCGGCCCCGGCCAGCATGGCCACATGGGTGTCGTGGCCGCAGGCGTGCATGGCTCCGGCGGTGAGGGAGGCGAAGGGCAGGCCGGTGTCTTCATTGAGCGGCAGGGCGTCCATGTCACCGCGCAGCAGGACCGTGCGGCCGTTGGCGGGGCCGCGCAGGATGGCCAGCACCCCGGTCGTCGAGCGGCCCTCGCGGATCTCCAGGGGCAGGCCCGCCAGGGCGGCCTTGACCTTGGCGGTGGTCCTGGGGAGGTCCAGCCCCAGCTCCGGTTCGGCGTGGATCGCCCGGCGCAGCTCGATGGCGTCCGCCAGTCCCGCGTCCCCGGCGGCCTTCCAGCCCTGGGCGTCGATGGTCATGACATTCATTGCGAGGCTTTCTCCGGGTCGGGGGCGGATGGCCTGCCAAGTGACTGCGGCTGGGGCGCAAAGTCCAGAGCGGGCGCTCCCCGCGCGCGCTCACATGCGCTAAGAGCGCAAGCATGAACCGCCCACGCTTCCATCTCGCCTTTCCCGTCCATGACCTTGCCGCCGCGCGCACCTTCTACGGCGGCGTGCTCGGCTGTCCCGAGGGCCGCAGCGCCGCGGACTGGGTCGACTTCGACCTCTATGGCCACCAGATCGTCGCCCACCTGGCGCCGGAGGAACTGCGGGACGCGGCGACCAATCCGGTGGATGGCGAGGAGGTGCCGGTGCGCCACTTCGGCCTGATCCTCGAGCCGGACGACTGGCGCGACCTGGCGGAGCGCCTGAAGGCCGCCGACACCCGCTTCATCATCGAGCCCCAGACCCGCTTTGGCGGCTTGCCAGGCGAGCAGAGCACCATGTTCGTCAAGGACCCTTCCGGCAACGCGCTGGAGTTCAAGGCCTTCGCCGACGACGCCCAGGTCTTCGCCCGATGAGCGTGACGATCGAGGATATCAACGACGCGGCGCGGCGGATCGAGGGCGTGGCCGTGCGCACGCCCCTGATGGAGAGCCCGGCCCTGGAGGCGCGCATCGGCGCGCGCGTCCTGATCAAGGCCGAGACCTTCCAGCGCGTGGGCGCCTTCAAGTTCCGCGGCGCCTACAATCGCCTCAGCCGCCTCACCGAGGACGAGCGCAAGCGCGGCGTCGTCGCCTTCTCCTCCGGCAACCACGCCCAGGGCGTCGCCCTGGCGGGCCGCGCCCTGGACATGCCGGTGCTGATCGTCATGCCGTCCGACGCGCCCAAGGTGAAGGCGGAGGCCACGCGCAACTACGGCGCCGAGATCCGCTTCTACGATCGCGCGCGGGAGAGCCGCGAGGAGATCGCCGCCCAGCTGGCGCGCGAGCGCGGCGCCGTGGTCGTGCCGGCCTTCGACGATCCCTTCGTCATCGCCGGCCAGGGCACGGCGGGGCTGGAGATCGTCGAGCAGGCCCGGGACATGGGCGAGCGGATCACCCAGGTGATCGGCCCGGTCGGCGGCGGCGGGCTGATGAGCGGTGTCAGCATCGCGGTCAAAGCCAACCTGCCCTGGGCGCAGATCTGGGGCGTCGAACCGGAGGGCTTCGACGACACGCGCCGCTCGCTCGAGGCGGGCAAGCGCGTGGGCGCCCCGCCCGCGCCGCGCTCCTTCTGCGACGCCCTCGAATCTCCCATGCCCGGCGAGATCACCTTCCCGATCCTCAAGGCCAACCTCGCCGGCGTCGTGACCGTCGACGACGCTGAGGTGGCCGAGGCGATGCGCTTCGCCTTCCAGGAGCTGAAGCTGGTGGTCGAGCCCGGCGGCTCCGTCGCCCTGGCGGCCTTGCTGGCGGCCAAGGTGCGCGCCGAGCCAGCCGGCGCCACGATCATCATCCTCTCCGGCGGCAACGTCGACCCGGCCCTCTACGGCCGCATCCTCGTCAACGCGGGGTGAGCTGTCCCTCCCCTTCCGCGGAGGGACGAAGGACTCCAACGCGCCGGAACGCGGTCGGCTCGCCGCCGCCGCGGAGGGCGATCCGCTCGATCGCCCCGGCAAGCGGCTCGATCTCCACGGCCATGTGCCAGGCGTTGGCGTGGATGAGGCGCGCCGCGTCCAGCATCATGCCCACGTGGCCGCGCCAGAACACCAGGTCTCCCCGCGCCAGCTCTGCGTGCTCGACCGGCGCGCCCAGCCCTGCCTGAAGGTCGGAGTCGCGCGGGCAGGCGAGGCCGGCGCCGTAGAGAGCCTGCTGAATCAGCCCCGAGCAGTCGATCCCGACGCTGTCGCGCCCGCCCCAGAGGTAGGGCGTCCCAAGGAAGCGCTCGGCCGTCGCCGCCGGCTCGCAGAAGTCTGCGCCGATGGGCGCCAGGTGTTTCGCCGGAATCCAGCCGGCCCCCTCCACCCGCAGCATCTCGCCCTCGGCCTGGGCGATCCGCACCAGGGCGTGGAGGCTCAGGGGGCCGAAGGACTGCGACTTGATGGACGGCGTGGCGAAGGCGAAGGTGCGCAGGGCGCTCACCCGATGGGTCGGCTCGCATTCGTCCGACGCCAAGGCCGAGGCGTCCACCCAGCCGACATAGCCGTCCCGCACGGCCTGGCCCCAGGCGAACGGACCCGTCTCTTCGAGGACGTCGAAAGCCTCCCCGAACAGCACCTGGTCGAGCTGCTCGGCCTGGGAGTTAGGCGCCGCGCGCAGGCCCGCCGACGGGACAGCCACACGCATCTGCCGCGGCTCGGCGTAGCGGGCGGCGCGGACGACGCCCTCCAGGTCCGTGCTCGCCAGGTCGGGCCGGGCCAGCGTCAGGCGCGGATCGGCGCTCACCCCTAGAGCAAACCCCGTTCAGACGGAACCGTCTCAACGGGGACGATTTGCTCTAGATTCAAAGAACTAGAGCCTGATTCAACGTTCGCATCTGTTCCGTGCATACGCATCAGGCTCTAGGCAAACCGCCGCTCGAGCATGTGGAGGAGCGCCAGGATGGACTGGGCCTCCGCTCCGGCCGGCCGGCCCGGCTGCGCGCGGGGATTCCAGGCGAAGATGTCCAGGTGGACCCATGGACCCACTGGCGCGAACCGCTTGAGGAACAGGGCCGCCGTGACCGAACCTGCCTGGGCCCAGCCGTCGGGGTCGTTCTTGAGGTCGGCGACGTCGCTATCGAGGGAGGCGGCGTAGCCCTCCCACAGCGGCATCCGCCAGAGCGGATCGTTGGCCGCGAGCGAGCCTTCCGTGATCTCGCGGGCGAGGTCGTCGTCGTCGGTGTAGAACGGGATGACCTGCGGACCCAACGCCACCCGGGCCGCCCCGGTGAGGGTCGCCATGTCGATGGTCACGCTCGGCGCGAGCTCCGCCGCCCGGGCCAGCGCGTCGGCCAGGATCAGGCGGCCCTCGGCGTCGGTGTTGCCCACCTCGATGGAAAGTCCGCGGCGGGAGGCGAGCACGTCGCCCGGACGCATGGCGTCGCCGGAGATGGCGTTCTCCACCACCGGGACCAGCACGACCAGGCGGACGGGCAGGCCCAGGCCCATGATCATCCGGCCAAGGGCCAGGGCGTGGGCGGCGCCGCCCATGTCCTTCTTCATCAGCCTCATGCCGGCCGACGGCTTGATATCCAGGCCGCCGGTGTCGAACACCACGCCCTTGCCGACCACCGCCACCAGCGGCGCGCCGGCGTCGCCCCAGGTGATCTCGATCATCCGCGGCGCGCGGTGCGGGACGGCGGCCCGCCCAACGGCGTGCACTGCCGGATAACCGGCCTCCAACAGCGCGTCGCCGACCACGACCTCGATCTGGGCGCCGGACTGGTGGGCGATCTCGCGGGCGATCGTCTCGATCTGCAGGGGCCCCATGTCGTTGGCCGGCGTGTTGACCATGTCGCGAGCCAGGGCGCAGGCGTGGGCGAGCACGCGCACCCGCGCCAGATCCGCCCCAGGCGGCGTGACCAGGTGGGGCGCCGGATCGCCGCGGTCGCGCTTGTACCTGTCGAAGCGGTAGGCGCCTTGCGCCCAGGCCAGGGCCAGGTCCGCGCCGTCGGCGCGCGGTTCCCCGGCGAGGTGATAGTCCCCAGGCGGCAGCCGCGCCGCCAGGCCCCGGAAGGCGGCGATCGCGGGAGCGTCGCCGAGCCCGAACAGGACCTCGGCGACTTGGCCATCATCGCCTCGCACCACCGCCAGGTCGCCGGACTTGCCGGCGAACCTCGCCTGGACCGCCGCCGCGCGAACGCCCGGACTGAGGCTCTCCTCGCCCAGCCGCCAGTCTGCCGGGTTTAGCAGGCGGATGGGTACCGAGGGCGCGTGGTCGGACGGGAGATTGACCTCTGACATCGTTCCGTTCGGTTCGGCGTCGACCGGCGGATTCCTTACGTCCGGCCCTGCGCGGCCGCAACGACTCGGATTGTCCGCAGGCGACCGGGAGCCGTTAGTCTCGCGCCATCCGGTTAAGGTTTCATCAACCAAAAAAACCCGTGACCGGACCTCGGCGCCGGTTGACGCTTTTCGGGGCTTGTGTCCCCATATGTAGGGCAGGCGAACGTTCCGCCTACAAGATTTAGTCGGATTTTAGCGGAGAGGCGTCGAACCGCCCTCCTGCAGAAAGTACGGTCGGGGCTCGGAAATGAACACGTCGCACGCAATTCAGGATCAGGTCTCCCAGCCGCGCCAGGTGCGGCCCAAACCCGCCGAACGGCCGAGCCTTACGCTCGTCCGCAAGGTGGAGATCGACCGCTCGAGGGACGCCCTGCTGACCGACTTCGGCCGCACCACGCTGGAGGACCGCTATCTCCTGCCGGGCGAGTCGTACCAGGACATGTTCGCCCGCGTGGCGACCGCCTTCGCTGACGACGCCGACCACGCCCAGCGGATCTACGACTACATCTCCAGGCTGTGGTTCATGCCGTCTACACCGGTGCTGTCCAACGGCGGCGCCAATCGGGGTCTGCCGATCTCCTGCTTCCTCAATTCGGTCGGGGATTCGCTCGAGAGCATTGTCAACACCTGGAACCAGAACGTGTGGCTGGCGGCCAACGGCGGGGGCATCGGCACCTATTGGGGCGGCGTGCGCTCGATCGGCGAGAAGGTGAAGGGCTCTGGCCAGACCAGCGGCATCATCCCGTTCATCCGGGTGATGGACAGCCTGACGCTCGCCATCAGCCAGGGCTCCCTGCGCCGAGGCTCGGCGGCGGTCTATGTCGACATCCACCACCCGGAGATCGAGGAGTTCCTCGAGATCCGCAAACCCTCCGGCGACTTCAACCGCAAGTCGCTGAACCTGCACCACGGCGTGTCGGTCACCGACGAGTTCATGGAAGCGGTGCGGGACGGTCTTCCCTTCGCCCTGCGCTCGCCCAAGACCGGCGAGGCGGTGCGCATGGTCGACGCGCGAGCCCTGTGGCAGAAACTGTTGGAGCTGCGCCTGCAGACGGGCGAGCCCTATGTGATCTTCGCCGATGCGGTGAACCGCGCGATGCCGAAGCACCAGCAGGAGCTGGGGCTCAAGGTCCGGCAATCGAACCTGTGCTCCGAGATCATGCTGCACTCGGGCCCGGACCACCGCGGCGTTGAGCGCACGGCGGTCTGCTGCCTCTCCTCGGTCAACGCCGAGATGTTCCTCGAGTGGCGCGATCACCCGACCTTCATCGAAGACACCATGCGCTTCCTCGACAACGTCCTGCAGGACTTCATCGACCGTGCGCCGGCCGAGATGGCGCCGGCGGCCTATGCAGCGGCGCGGGAGCGCTCAGTGGGGCTGGGGCTGATGGGCTTCCACAGCTTCCTGCAGGGCCAGAACGTTCCGTTCGAAAGCGCCCTGGCAAAGAGCTGGAACATGCGCATCTTCAAGCACCTCCGGCGCGCCTGCGACGCGGCGAGCAAGGCGCTGGCCGAGGAGCGGGGGTCCTGTCCCGACGCCGCCGAGCGCGGCGTGATGGAGCGCTTTTCCCACAAGCTGGCGATCGCGCCGACCGCGTCGATCTCGATCATCTGCGGCGGGACGAGCGCGGGCATCGAGCCGATCCCGGCAAATGTCTACACCCACAAGACGCTCTCCGGCTCCTTCGCCGTGCGCAATCCCTACCTGGAGCGCGTGCTGCAGGAGAAGGGTCGCGACACGCCGGAGGTGTGGGGCTCGATCCTGGAGAACGAGGGCTCGGTGCAGCACCTCGATTTCCTGAGCGATCACGAGAAGGACATCTTCAAGACAGCCTTCGAGATCGACCAGCGCTGGGTGATCGACCTGGCCGCCGATCGCACGCCTGACGTGTGTCAGTCCCAGTCGGTCAACATCTTCCTGCCTGGCGACGTCGATAAGTGGGACCTGCACATGCTGCACTGGCAGGCGTGGGAGCGGGGGATGAAGAGCCTCTATTACCTGCGCTCCAAGTCGGTTCAGCGCGCGGCCTTCGCCGGCGGCGTCGGCGCGGCGATCAAGATCGCGGACGAAGGGCGCACTGACTACGAGGAATGCCTCGCCTGTCAGTGAGGCGGAGGCGGGCTGGCTGCCGGACGATGGGCGCGCGTGGCGGGGTCTAGCTGTCCGGCCCATCGGAAGGCGCAAGTTCCATCGATTTCTCAGCAACTATCCTGAAGTTTTTCGTGGAACTCCAAGTAAAAGTCGCCGATCCGAATGGATAAGTTTGTTACTTGAAGTGATATTTTTTCGTTTGGCCAAGCACCGTACAGTCTTCGGCCCAAGTCATGACACATGAGCTGGATTATATGGCGCATGGCCGACTCGCCTTGGCGTGGCCCGGCCTATGCTCAATGGCGCTCGATCCGTGGGGCGCGCACCGAGTGAGAGGAATGCCGCGCCGGCCGGCGACCGCTTGACGGTCGCGTGTCAGAGTGAGGCTTCGTTCCGCGTCGCGCGGAACTGGGTGGGGGAGGCGTTGGCGAGGTGAGCCCGCTCCGACCCCTCGCACCCCCACCCACTTTCCCGGTCGCGCGCCCGCTGAGCCGGGCGGTGCGCTCTAGAGCAAACCCCGTTCAGACGGCTCCGTCTGAACGGGGATGATTTGCTCTAGATTCAAAAGTGTAGAGCCTGATTCACCGTTTGCATCTGTTCCGTGCAAACGGATCAGGCTCTAGCAGGCTGTTGAAAAAGTCGGGACGAGGGGCCGAAACCAGCGAATTCAACGCAATACGCGTGCTGAGCTCGGAACGGCATCATTGAATTCATTGGGAATTCCCAATCGCGTAGGGTCAATCGCCCCGCGAAAAGGGGCC
>DATBEN010000180.1:0-1831 GCA_036276055.1 Caulobacteraceae bacterium | reverse complement strand
GTCGGCGCCATCGGCGCCTCCCTGCGCCGCTCCCGCCTCGCGCCTGTCGCGGGCTGAAGCGCTTCACCGACTGACACGACAAGGGCCGCGGGCGCCACACGGCGTTCGCGGTCTTTGTCGTTGCAATTTGCGATGGTTTGTGCAAAACTATTTGCCACGAACCTCACGAACATAAAAAAAACCCAAGCGCTGAAGGACCAAGTTCCTTCGCGCCGAAGGCGCATCAATAATCTTTCGTTCGTGTGGTTCGTGAGGTTCGCGGTTTATTTTGTTCGAAGCCTGCGGCGCCGAGATTCTAAAGCCCGAACACCCTCCGCGCATTCTCGCCCAGCACCGCCGCCTGCCGTTCCGGCGACAACCCCGCCACCGACGCGCGGATCTGGTCCGGCGCGGCCAGGGTGGAGTCGATGTGGGGATAGTCGCTGCCCCACAGGATCTTGTCCTCGCCCACCAGCTCCAGCATCGACCCGATCGTCCGCTCGCCGGGCTCGGCGACGAACCAGCAGTTGCGGCGGATGTAGTCGCTGGGCCGCATCGGCAGGGGCGTGACCGCGTGGAAGGCGTCAAACTTCTCGTCCAGCCGGTCCATCAGATAGGCCGCCCATCCGCACCCGGCCTCCACGCAAAGGACCTTCAGGCGCGGGAAGCGCTCGAACAGCCGGTCGGTGACCATGGCGGTGAGCGCCGGCATCAGCTGGCTGGTGGCGCCAAGGGCGAAGCCGAACAGCAGGCCCGGCCGGCTCGCGTGCCACGGTCCGAATGGCCCGCTGCCGGGCGCGAACCGCACGATCACATGCAGGCAGCCCGGGACCTGGGCCTCCTCCATCAGCCGCCAGAGCGGATCGAAGTGCGGGTCGCTGGGCCGGCGCTCGTCGATCACCTCAGGCGGGACGAACACGCCCCGGAAGCCGGCGTCGAAGCACGCGCGGAGTTCCTGTTCCGCGCTCTCCACATCCCGCCAGTTGACCACCGCGATCGGCGCCGCGCGCCCGCGCGCGTCACGCGAGAAGTCCTTCTGCCAGCGGTTGTAGGCGCGGCAGTAGGCCGACGCGAGGCGGGTGTCTTTGGTGGGGAAGGGGAGCAGGCCGATGGTGGGGAAGAGCACGCCCACGTCGACCTTCCAGTCGTCCAGCATGGCGGCGCGGGCGGCCGGATCCCAGCTCGCCGGCTCGCACCCCTCCGCGTACGGAAGACCTCCGCCAAAGGCCGCCGCACGGTCCAGATGCGCGCCGCCGAGGGCCGCCAATGAGCCCTGCAGTATGGACACTTCGCCGATCACCAGGTGCTCGACACCGTCGCGCCGCTCCACCCGGATCGCCCGATCACGGAACTCCGGTTCGAGATAGCGGAGCCAGAGGTCCGCCGGCTCCATCACGTGCGAGTCGGAATCGACGACGAGCGCGCCCGGGCCCCCTGCGCCCCCGTCGGCCATCAGGCGTCGGTGCTACGATAGATCGACTGCTTCGGCCGCTCCACCACCCTCCGCAGCATCGGCTCGAACGCTTCGAGCGGCATGGTGTCGTAGTCCGGGTCGAAGCTGTTCTGGTCGTACAGGTGGCAGAACTGCGCGCACTGTTCGAAGTGAGGGTGGCCGCGGAATTGCTCCCGCATCTCGCGGTCAATGCCGATGAGATGGAAGAAATAGTAGCCCTGGAAGATGCCGTGCTTGTCCATCATCCAGTGGTTCGCCTCGCTGACATAGGGCTTCATGATCACCGCGCCGATCTCGGCGTGATTGGCCGGGCCCATCAGGTCGCCGATGTCGTGGATCAGGGCGCAGACGACATATTCCTCGTCGCGGCCGTCGCGGAACGCCCGCGTCGCGGTCTGC
>DATBEN010000179.1:0-46206 GCA_036276055.1 Caulobacteraceae bacterium | reverse complement strand
CGTCGAGTTCATGACCTTCAACTTCGCCATGCAGGCGATGGACCAGATCATCAATTCGGCGGCCAAGACCCTCTACATGTCCGGCGGCCAGGTGCACGGCCCGGTGGTCTTCCGCGGTCCCAATGGGGCGGCGGCCCGCGTCGCGGCCCAGCACAGCCAGGACTATGGCGCCTGGTACGCCTCCGTTCCGGGGCTCAAAGTCGTGGCTCCCTATGACTCGGCCGACGCCAAGGGTCTGCTCAAGTCGGCGATCCGTGATCCCAACCCCGTGGTCTTCCTCGAACACGAGATGCTCTATGGGCACGAATTCGAGGTCCCGGAGGTCGAGGACTGGCTCGTTCCGATCGGCCGAGCCAAGGTCAGGCGGGTCGGGACAGGCGTCACGATCGTTGCCTATTCGCGGATGGTCGCCATCGCTCTCGAGGCCGCCGAAGCCCTGGCGGGGGAGGGGATCGACGCCGAGGTGATCGACCTGCGAACTCTGCGGCCGCTGGACCACGAAACGGTGGTCAAGAGCGTCATGAAGACCAACCGCCTGGTCACGGTCGAAGAGGGATGGGGGCCGATGGGCGTCGGCGCGGAGGTCGCGACGCGCGTCGTCGAGCGCGCCTTCGACTACCTGGACGCCCCGCCCGCGCGTGTCTGTCAGGCCGACACGCCCTTGCCTTACGCGGCCAACCTCGAGGCGCTCTCGCTGCCGTCCCCAGCCAAGGTCGTGGAGGCGGCCAGGGCCGTCTGCTACAGATGAGCGGTGAACTGGCCTGGCGGAGGGGCGGCTGCCATTGCGGGGCCGTGCGTTTCGAGGCGGCCCTGCCGGATGAGGTGGAGGCCCAGGACTGCAACTGCTCGATGTGCTCCAAGACCGGCTTCATTCACATCATCGTGCCGGAAAGCCGTTTCCGCCTTTTGACTGGGGCGGATGAGCTCACGAGCTACGCCTTCAATACCGGCGTGGCCCGCCACCTGTTCTGCCGTATCTGCGGCGTGAAGAGTTTCTATCGCCCAAGGTCCAACCCCGACGGCTGGTCGGTCAACGCCCGCTGCCTCGACGCGCCGGAGGCCCTGTCCATTACCGTTGCGCCGTTCGACGGCCGCGACTGGGAGGCGCACGGGGCCGAGCTGGCGCACCTTTCCAAGGAGCCCTCGTGACCGACGTCCTGATGCCCGCCCTGTCGCCGACCATGGAGGAGGGCACGCTCGCCAAGTGGCTCGTGAAGGTCGGCGACGCTGTGAAGAGCGGCGACGTCATCGCCGAGATCGAGACCGACAAGGCCACGATGGAAGTCGAGGCCGCCGACGAGGGCGTGGTCGAGGCCCTGCTGGTGCCCGATGGAACCGAGGGCGTGAAGGTCAACACGCCGATCGCCCGCCTCTCCGGTGAAGGCGGATCGGCGGCGCCGCCGGCGCAGAAGGGCGAGGCCGAGCCCACTGTCCGGCGCGAGCCTGCGCCGCCGCCGGTCACGGCGGCCGCGCCCCCGCCCGCGCCTGCAGCGGCGGAGCCGCCACCTGCAGCCCGCCCGGAAGGTCAGCGCATCGCCGCCTCTCCGCTGGCGCGTCGCGTGGCGCAGATGCGCGGCCTCGACCTGGCGAAGATCGCCGGAAGCGGACCGCATGGCCGGATCATCCTGCGGGACGTCGAAGGGGGTGCTCCGGCGGAAGCGAAGGTCGCACCGGCTCCCGCGCCTTCGCCAGCCACGCCGGCTGCCGCAGCCCCGCCGCGTCAGGCGCGAAGCCTCGAACAGATGGGAATCGCGCCGGGGTCCTATGACCTCCTGCCGCTCGACGGGATGAAGAAGACGGTCGCGCGCCGGATGACGGAGAGCTTCCGCGACGTTCCGCACTTCCCCCTAACGATCGACATCGAGATCGACGCCCTGCTGGCTGCGCGGGCGCAGGTCAACCGAATGCTTGGCGAGCAGGGCAAAGTGAGCGTCAACGACATGGTCATCAAGGCCAGCGCGGTCGCCCTGCGCCGCGTGCCTCAGGCCAATGCGAGCTACACCGACCAAGGGATCGCTATGCACCACCACGCCGACATCGCGGTCGCGGTGGCGATCGAGGGGGGCCTGATCACACCGATCGTCCGGGCGGCTGAGACCAAGGGCGTGGGTCAGATCGCGCTGGAGATGAAGGATCTCGCTGAGCGCGCGCGGAACCGAAAGCTCAAGCCGGAGGAGTTTCAGGGCGGCACGTTCTCGATTTCGAACCTGGGCATGTTCGGGATCCGCAGCTTCGCCTCCATCCTCAACGAACCGCAGGGGTGCATCCTCTCCGTCGGCGCCGGGGAGAAGCGGGCGGTCGTTCGGGGCGACGCCCTTGCGGTCGCGACGGCGATGACGGTGACCCTCACCTGCGACCACCGAGTCGTGGACGGGGCGATCGGGGCGCGCTGGCTCTCGGCCTTCAAGTCCCTGATCGAGAACCCCATCGCGATGATCGTCTGAGGGGGAAGCTGTGGCGGTCTCGACCGGAACAGACATCTATCAGTTCGAGGCCGCAGCCCTGAATGGCCGGCCAGCTTCCCTGTCCGACTACCGCGGAAAAGTGCTCCTGCTCGTCAATACGGCGAGCAAATGCGGATTCACGCCGCAGTACGAAGGTCTCGAGGCCCTCTGGCGGAAGCATCGGGAGGCCGGCCTCGTCGTGTTGGGCTTCCCCTGCAACCAGTTCGGCGCCCAGGAGCCGGGCGACGCTGCGGAGATCGCCAACTTCTGTTCGCTCACCTACGACGTCACCTTTCCCATGATGGCCAAGGTCGACGTCAACGGTCCCTCCGCCCATCCCCTATGGGCCTGGCTCGAGGACCGGAAGAAGGGGCTGTTCGGCAGCCAGTCGATCAAGTGGAACTTCACCAAATTCCTTGTGGGCCGCGACGGCCGGGTGATCGGACGCTTCCCGCCGACCACGCCGCCGCAGGCGCTCGACAGCGCGATAGAGGCGGCGCTCCAGTAGATGGCGGAAAACTTCGATCTGGTGATCATCGGCTCCGGACCAGGGGGCTATGTGGCGGCGATCCGCGCGGGCCAGCTGGGCCTCAAGACCGCGATCGTCGAGCGGGAGAACCTCGGCGGGATCTGCCTCAACTGGGGGTGCATTCCCACCAAGGCGCTCCTCAAGACCGGCGAGATCTACGAGGGGCTGGAGCACCTCGCCGACTACGGCCTGGCCGTCGAAGGCCGCTCCTATGACTTCGAACGCGTCATCAAGCGTTCGCGCGATGTGGCCAAGCAACTGTCCTCCGGCGTCGCGTTCCTGATGAAGAAGTACAAGGCCACCGTCATCGATGGCGTCGCGCGGCTGGAGCCGGGCGCGAGCGCTCCGCGGGTGGTGGTCGACGAAAAGGGCGGCGCCAGTCGTGTTCTGGAGGCGAAGTCCGTCATCCTCGCGACCGGCGCCCGCGCCCGCACCATTCCGGCCATCGGTCTTGCGCCGAACGGCGATCGGGTCTGGACCTACCGGGAGGCCATGACGCCCAAGGCGCGCCCGGCCAGCCTGGTGGTGATCGGCTCAGGCGCCATCGGCATCGAGTTCGCCAGCTTCTACAGGGCCCTGGGATCGGAGGTCACGGTCGTCGAGGCGCTGCCGCGCATCCTGCCCCTGGAGGACGAGGAGATCGCCGCGGCTGCGCGCAAGGCCTACGAGGCGCGGGGCATCGCCTTCCGCGCCGGAGCGAAGGTCGTCGGGCTGCAGAAGACCGACGCAGGTGTCGCTATGGACCTGGAGACCGACGGGAAGGCCGAGCGGCTGGAGGCCGAGGGGGCCATCGTGGCAGTGGGAATCGACGCCAATGTCGAGGGCATTGGCGTCGAAGCCCTGGGCCTCCAGATCGATCGCGGGCACGTGGTCGTTGACCACTGCGGCGCCACCAATGTGAAGGGTCTGTACGCCATCGGCGATGTGGCGGGAGCGCCGTGGCTGGCGCACAAGGCCATGCACGAGGGCGTCCGCTGTGTGGAGCACATCGCCGGCCTGCCCGTGGAACACGTCACCGCGCCGATTCCGGCGTGCACCTACGCCGCGCCTCAGATCGCCTCGGTCGGGCTTACCGAAGCCCAGGCGCGCGAGAAGGGCGTCGAGGTGAAGGTCGGACGGTTTCCCTTCCGGGTGAACGGCAAGGCTATTGCCTCGGGCGAGACGACGGGATTGGTGAAGACGGTGTTCGACGCCTCCACCGGCGCCCTGATCGGCGCCCATATGGTCGGCGCGGAGGTGACTGAGATGATCCAGGGGTTCGCCCTGGCCATGACCCTCGAGGCGACCGAGGCCGAGATCTTCGCCACCGTCTTCCCGCATCCGACCATGAGCGAGGCCATGCACGAGGCCTCGCTGTCGGCGTTTGGCCGAACGCTGCACCTGTAAGACGGCTTCGAACGCGCCGACCGGCCAGGAGGTTTTTGAATCAGGCGCCGACAAGCCAGTCGAGTAGGTCGGTGTTCGCCTCGCGAGGGTAGGTATGTGACAGGTCGGGGATCTCGCGGTAGCTGACGCGCGCCCCGGCGGCCGTGAGGCTCGCCTGCGCATCCCGCGCCACCTGTACGGGGAACATCCAGTCGAGCCGGCCGTGGGTGATGCGGATCCGTCGCCCCCTCAGGCTCAGGGGATCGGCCAGCGCCAGAAGGACCGGGTGAAAAGCTGCTGCGACCGGGGCAAGGTGGGTGAACGGCGAGTCCACCTGCAGGCCCGTCAGGTAGGCGAACGTGCCGCCGTCGCTCATGCCGGTCAGCAGGAGACGGTCTGGGTCCAGCCTCCGACGTGAGCTCACCTCATCGAGGATCTGCCGCAGGCGCGGCGTATCCTCGTCCTCCCCGTGCAGGCTCCAGGTGCTGTGGGTCGAGGTGGGAGCGACCAGCACCGCGCCGGCGGCCCGCGCGGCCGGCAACCACGTCCACAGGAAGGCGCGGCCGTGGCCCGATCCCCCGTGCAAGGCCATGACCAGCGGCGCGGGCGAGGCGTTGTCGCTCGCCTCGGGCAGATAGAGGGAATAGCCGCTGCGCTCGGTGTAGGCATTGCCGATATGGCTGACGCCGGAGTCGTCGGCGGCCTGGTCCAGCCGCGCCTGCAGCACGCGATCGCCGCGACCGCGTACGTCCAGGAAATACCGGCTCACCGGCGGCAGGGCCGAGACCAAGGGCCAGAGCGCCTCCTGCGCGAGGGGAATGCGCCGCAGGGCGCGCCAGACGCGGGTCGGGTCGTCATCTCCCGCAATCGCTTCGACCAGACCGTCCCACGCCGCCAAGGCTTCGCGCGTGGCGGTCTCCAATGCCGCGCGGACCGGGGAAAGGGCCACGGGCCAACCCGCGAGCCGGCCCTCGACGGCGCGTAGGGGCGGGGCGGGGTCTCCCACCGCGGCGAGGACCTGGGGCAGCGATGGCGGGTGAAGGTGGCGCACGACGAATTCCAGGACGCCGAGCGCCCGCAGGAGCGGCTCTACGACGGCGACAAGATCGTCCAGTTCTTGATCCATCCACACTCCTGTCGCGCGTAGACTCTGACCCCGGCGGAAGGGTCGTGGCAAGCGTCTGAGCCAGATCGTGGCGGGCGAGCATGTGAAGGGCGCCGTCGTTGCGCGAAGCGCAGACAGAAAGACCTCCGGATTGCTCCGGAGGTCTTTTGTTTTTCGGCATCAGGCGATCAGGTCAGGCGGTCGCCTAAAGACGGCGCCTCCTATAGCGGCGTAGCCATTGGCGGCGACCTTCGTTCCCTGAGGCGACCTTCGTTCCCTGATAGGAATCATTGATCCCGTTTTGACCGGCCAGGGCGCTCAGGGGAATCAGGGGGATTATTACCCGTTACTTGTCAGCACCGTTGGCTGCTCGCTCCGGCGCCAGTAGCTGGGCGTACCGGCGGAACATGGTGAGATCTCCATACGTGGCCTCGGCCTTTCGCCGATTGGCGACGCCAAGCTTGCGCCGCAGCGTCGCGTCGCCCAGCAGGCGCCCGAGCGCCTCGGCCAGCGCAGTCTCGTCGAAATCGCAGACGAATGGCTGGTTCTCCGTAGCCAGCATGTGCCGCACGTCGCCCACGCCCGTGGCGGCCACCGGAAGCCCCGTCGCCATCGCCTCCAGCACCGAGTACGGCATCTGCTCGGTGTCCGAGGAAAGCGCGAAGGCGTCGAGGCTACGATAGGCCTCCGCTGGATCCTGCACCGCGCCGGTGAACTCGGCCGCCGCGGCGATCCCCAGCTGCGCGGCCAGCGCTTGCAGCCGCGCGCGCTCCGGGCCGTCGCCGACGATCACTAGCTGGAAAGCGAAGCCGCGGTCGAGCAGCCGGCGGGCCGCGCCAAGCAGGCGCCCAAGGTTCTTCTCCGTGCGAAGGGCTGCGACAGTCCCAACCCGCGGTGGACCTGCCCGTCGCGGCGCGGCCGCCGGCCGGAAGTGCTCGAGATCCAGTCCATTGGGGATGTGCAGCAGCCTCGGGCGCGGGAGTCGCCAAGTCCGGGCGGCGAGCCTCAGCAGGGTCAGCGACGGAAGCACGACGGTGCTTTCCCTCAAGACCAGCCGCCGCGTGAGCACGCGCCGGCGTAGCTGTCGCTCGGCCTCCTCCGGACCGAAGCCGTCCTCGACGTGGACGTGCCGCAGCCGCCGCACGCCGTGACGGGCCATCGCCCACTCGATCGAGCCCCAGTTGTGCGTCAGGAGCACGTCAGGGGCGAAATCCTCCAGAAAGCGCTGGAAGGCGCCGACATTGCCGAGCAGTGCGCCGCGATTGTTCGGGACGCGCGGGAAGCTGACCTCGAGCTCGGGCGACAGCCTCTCGGCGCAGTCGAGTCGGCCGTCCATGGCGATGATCGCATGGCGCCACGCGCGGCCGTAGTGGTTCGCCAGCGCCGCGAAGCGCACCTGCGGGCCGCCAACGGCGAAGGTCGCAAAGACGCTGAGGACCAGCGTGCGGCCGTCGTTCATCGGGCGTGCGCCTGCAGCGCCAGCCGCGCGAAGACCGCCGAGTCGGCGACCGGCGTCCAGCCGAGATCGCGCTTGACCTCGCCCACATCGAACCGCGCGGTCAGTCCGCGCGAGAGGATGTCGCGTCGCGACGGCGGCTTGGGGAAGTGGCCGCCCGCGCACTTGACGCCCCACTTAGCCAGCTCCTGTGCCCACAGCACCCCCGGGACGCTGGGGTGAAACCTGAGCGGCCGGCCGGTCGCCTGGGCCAGCCGGGCCACGTACTCGCGCGCGGTCGGTTGCACGTCGCCGACGAGGTTATAGCAGCGCCCCTCCAGCGCCGCCTCACTGCGGACGGCCAGCAGTACGGCCTCGGCGACGTCCTCCACGAGCACGAAGGGCAGCCGATTGGCGCCAAGGTTCCAGCCGACGCAGTGCTGCTCATTGTTGAAGAAGCCGAGCCCGCCGTGGAAGGGCGAGGTCCCCGCCCCGACCACCAGGCCTGGACGTAGGATGCACACCGGCAGCCCCTCCTCGGCGTGGAGTTGCAGCAGCATGCGCTCGCATTCGCCCTTGGCGCGCGCATAGTCGGCTCGCGCCTGCGGCCGGCGGTCCGGCGGCGTCTTACCTGTCACCGCCCGCCGCTGCGGGCCTAGGTAGAGGGCGGCGATGGAGCTGATGTGGACCAGTCGCTGCACGCCTGCGTCGAGACAGGCGCGGGCGATGTTCGCCGCGCCGCCGACCATCGCCGCCTTCACCTGCCGGTAGTCGCCGCCGCCGCCGCCGTGGGCGAGGTTGACGACCACTCTGACCCCGGCGATCGCCCGACGCACGGCCTCCCCATCGGCGATGTCGCCGCAGTGCAGGGCGACGCGCGAGTCTGCGAACACCTCGGGCAGGTTGCGCACCGAGCGGGCCATGACAGCGACGCGCAGGTTCTCAGCCAACAGCCGCCGCACCGTCTCGACGCCGATGAAGCCGGTGCCGCCGAGAACGGCCACGTCGGGCATGCTCTTGACCTCTCCAGCCGGGGCAGGGCTCATCGGACGCGAACACGCCGGCGCGGGCGCGCGGCCAGCGTCGGAGCCGAAAGCCTCCGCGGCGATGGCGTCGCAGGCTGCCACCACATTCCGTCCGAACGCGCCGTCCAGCTCCGGCCGGGCGCCGGCGTCGAGGGCGGCGTAGAACGCGCCGATGCTCCCCTGCATGCTCTGGAAGAAGCCGTCGCTGCGCGGCTTCAGCCGCGCGGTGGAGAGGCCGTAGTCGTAGGCGTTGCGCAGCGTAGCCCTCAGCAGCCCGCCCGCCGTACGCGCGCCGCTGAGCAGCAGGTCGACCGGCTCCAGCCAGCGCGTCCGCGCGTGAGCAAACGTGCGGTTCGACAGTATGTCGGCGACGATCACGCCGTCGTCGCAGACCGCCGTCACCTGCCAGAACGGGAACGCCTGGCCGACCGCGAAGCGCAGCTGCGCCGGCGCGGCGCGACAGTCGAGCGTCGCGGTGACGGAGCTGAAAAACGAGACCCCCTGGGCGATCTGCGCCGGCGGTCCCGCGATCGCCCGCACCTGCTCGACCGGCCCGGAGAGCGCCATGATCTGCGATAGCGGATGCACCGCCTGCTCGAGCAGGATGTTGCCGGGCGTGTGGAACATCCAGTGGCTGAACTGGCGGGCGGCGAGCTGGCGCAGCGGCATGTTGTAGAGGCAGTCGACGAAGCGCAGCGGCCCGAACAAGCCGGCCTCGAGCTCGCGCCGCAGCTGCTGGAAAGCCGGGTGGAAGACGAAGTTCTGGTTAACCCCGAGCGTCGCGCCCGATCGGGCGGCGGCTGCAATCAGTGCGTCGCATTGTGCGCCGGAGGCGGCCAGCGGCTTCTCGACCAGGGTCGAGAAGCCGGCCTCGAGCAGCGGCAGGGCGGCGGCGTGGTGCGCGTCCGGCGGGACCAACACGTGGGCCGTGTCGAATCCGCCGACCGCTAGCGCCGCGCCGAGGCTTCCGTAAGCGCGCGCTCCGGGCGTTGCGCTCGCCAGGCGTTCCGCCATGGCGAGCCTGGGGTCGACAACCGCGGCTATGCGCGCTTCCGTCAGGCCGCGGAGCGCTTCGGCATGGACCGTTGCGATGTTCCCGGCTCCGACGAGACAGAGGCGCCGCACGCCAATCGTGGTCGGAACCTCCGCGCCGCCGCCTGGCGCCGGCGGGACCCGGCCGGCCTTCCGCGCAGCACGCTCGCGCAAGTCTCCGGCGGGCGTCGACGCCTCAAAGATTTGCTCATCGACGCTCAAGTGGCTGCCCGGTGATCGCCCAGTCCTGGCCCGAGCATTCCACCTCCACAGCCGCCGTAGCGCATCATTTGGTTGCGTCGCACGCCGTCCGTCCGCCCCGGACGGATGAGCTGACGACAGTTTGTACACAGTCTCGACCCTGAGTGGGCAATGGGCTGGCCAGAGCCGCGCCAGGCCGAGGAGGAGCGGCTGCGCCGCCGCCCACGCAGTCAGCGCCCTCAGCAGCCTGCCCCAATTGAGCGGCGTGCGCCTCCAAATGATCCCGGCGCCCATCCCCATCTTCGGGCCGATCGGTTCCGAGCGGACCGTTGGCGCGCGCGGTTGGATCAATTGGCCGCGCCGGGCCTGCGCCGGGTCGGCCTGGTGTGGGCCGGCCGGCCGATCGCAACCGTTCTGCGCCTGGCCGTTCTGGCCCCCCTCACAGAGCTCGACGGCCTGACCTTCGTCGCCTTGCAGAAGGGCGCCGCGACGGCGCAGGTCGGCGACTATTTCGGCCGCGCGCCCCTGATCAACCTGGGCTCCGAGCTAGCTGATTTCGAGGACACCCTGGCCGTAATCGACGCCCTCGACCTGGTGCTCACGGTCGATACTGTGGTCGCGCAGGTCGCCGGGGCCGCTGGCAAGCTCGTCTGGGTGATGCTGCCACGGCCGCCCGACTGGCGCTGGCCGCTGCAGCGGACCGAAAGCCCCTGGTATTCGACCATGCGCCTGTTCCGCCAGCCCGTCCCAGGCGACTGGGCGGCGATCGCCGGCGCGGTCGGCGCGGCGATGCTCAGCGCGTTGGCGCCCTGATCTGGTGCGCGGCGCGTTCGCCAGCAATGGGGCCAACCTCTGTAAGCTCGAAAGCTATCTAACGGGGTTGTCGCTGAAATGACGCCGGAAACCCGGTCGGAGCCGGATTCGCAAGACGGCTCCGCCAGGACGGGCACTGTTCCGAAAATGGCGGTGACGGAGGGATTCGAACCCTCGGTACGGCTTTACACCGTACAACGGTTTAGCAAACCGCCGCCTTCAGCCACTCGGCCACGTCACCTGGCGATCCGTCGGACCGGCGGGCCGGCGAACGGAACGGCTGATTAGCCCAAGCGCCGGCGCCGCACAACCAAACGCTGGACGCGCCTCAACGCCCGCGGCGATGGCGGGCGGCGATCAGGCGCTTGATCTGGTCGAGCACCAGCCGGTGGTCGTACGGCTTGCGCAACTCGGGTCCTTCCTCGCAGAGATCGGCGGCTTTGCGCGTGGCGTGCTCCAGCGCTCCGGTGAGGATCACGTCCGTCTGCGGGTGATGCTCGCGGGTCCAGGCCGCGAAGGCGAACCCGGATTCGCCTTGGCCCTGCGCCTCGATCAGGAGGACCTCGACATCCCCATCGGGTTTCCTCAGCAGCTGGCGCGCCTCTGCAGTGTCGCCGGCCTCCAGGACCCGATAGCCGCATTCGCGGAGGTAGTCCGCCAGGGGGCTGCGGATCAGGACATCCGCTTCGACCAGGAGCACTGTCGGCGCGGTCACGCGCGACGCTCCAGGGGCTGGACACCCAGGACGTCGAGCATCATGCGGATCACGTGGGGGATGTTGTAGGGCTTGGGGACGAACCGCCAGTCGCCGTTGGCGTCTTCGGAGGTCGCGGTGGCCGAGGTGAGAAAGATCGGCAAGCCCCCGTCAATCCTTCGGAGCTCTCGGGCAAGTTCGACTCCGCTCGCGCGCCCGGAGAGCCGTACGTCAGAGAACACCAGGTCCGCCTGGCCGCCCGCCTCGAGATAGGCAAGCGCGTCCTCGGCGCAGCCCACCTCGGTCACATCGCACCCGAACTCGCGCAGCTCATCGGCCACCAGGCAGCGCAGAAGAACCTCGTCCTCGACGACGAGAATCCTGGGCGTCTCTCCGAGGGGCAATGACTGTCGAATGATCCGGAGCAGTCCGTCTCCGGACGCGGTTCGCCCGCGATCGGGTGGTCGGGACTGCAGTTGGCGATGGGGAGCCGACCCGTCTTTGCGCCTTACCATGTCACTTCGTGTTCGCCCCGCCGCAGCTTGCCACCCGCATCGGAAACATGGAGCGTGACAACCTGTTCCGAACTCAGCGCGCAAAATGGGACCGGCGGCGAGTTTTCGGCGGCGCCTTGTGCCGGGCCGCAGCCGCCCCACTTGTGGGCGGACGAAACCGTTCCGGGGCCGGGACGTTGGATGCGGCTCCTGGTTTGCCGGGACGCGCTACCCGGGCCGGCCCGGGCCCCCGGGGAGCTTCAGCCATGCCTCAGGACTTCGCCCTTGGCGCACGAAGGACAGACGCAGGCCGCGGCGCTGCCCAGGGCGCTCTGCTGGACGCCTTCCGGCGTGTCCGCGCGCATAGCCTCTCCCTCGCCGCGCCATTGGGAGCGGAGGATCAGGCCGCTCAGGCGATGGCGGACGCCAGTCCCACCAAGTGGCACCTGGCCCATACGACCTGGTTTTTAGAGACCTTCATCCTGACCCCATACCTGCCGAAGTACCGACCCTTCGATTCGGCCTTCGGCTATCTCTTCAACTCTTATTACGAGGCGCTCGGGGCGCGGCATCCCCGGCCACAGCGTGGGCTCCTCACGCGACCCTATGTCTCTCGGATTATGGCCTACCGCGCCCACGTCGACGCGGCGATGGAGGAGCTGTTGGCGGGCGAGCTGTCCCCAGCGGTCGACGAGCTGGTCCAACTCGGCCTCGCTCACGAAGAACAGCATCAGGAGCTGATCCTGATGGATATCCTAGCGCTGTTTGCCCAATCGCCCCTCAAGCCGGCCTACGCCACCGGCGCGCCGCGCGCACAGCCCGCGAGGACGCCCGGAGGCTTCACGCGCTTCGAAGGAGGGCTGGTGGAGATCGGGGCGCGCGACACCGGTTTCTCCTTCGACAACGAGTCGCCGCGGCACCCGGTCTATCTGCGGCCGTTCGAACTCGGCTCGCGGCTGGTCACCAACGGCGAATGGATGGAGTTCATGGCCGCAGGCGGCTACCGGCGGCCCGACCTCTGGCTCTCCGACGGCTGGGCCGCGGTTCAGACCGGCGGATGGGAAGCCCCGATCTACTGGGAGCGCGGCGAGGGCGGCTGGCGGACCATGACGCTCGAAGGGGTGCGCCCGGTCGATCCCACCGCGCCCGTCAGCCATGTGAGCTTCTTCGAGGCTTCGGCCTTCGCGGCCTGGGCGGGCGCCCGGCTCCCGACCGAGGCGGAGTGGGAGCATGCGGCGGAGGCGCCGGAGGATCTGGAGCAGCTGTTCGGACAGCTCTGGCAGTGGACGTCGAGCGCCTACGCCCCGCACCCCGGTTTCAGTCCTGCGGCAGGCGCGGTGGGCGAGTACAACGGCAAGTTCATGGTCGGACAGATGACGCTCAAGGGCAGCGCCTGCGTCACGCCGCCTGGCCATTCACGCGCCAGCTACCGCAACTTCTTCTATCCCCATCAGCGCTGGATGTTCGCGGGTCTGCGCCTGGCGCGCGACGCCGCCGAGGACGGCGCCTCCGCCGATGCGTTCGGCCGCGACGTGGTCGAAGGTCTCGGCGCCGCCCGCAAACGCCTGCCGGCCAAGTGGCTCTACGACACCATCGGCTCGGATCTGTTCGAAGCGATCTGTGAGCTTCCGGAATATTATCCGACACGGCAGGAGACGGCTTTGCTAGCCCAGATCGCGCCGCAAATCGCCCAGGCGATCCCTGCAGGCGCGGCGCTGGTCGAGTTCGGCAGCGGCGCGAGCCTGAAGACCCGGCTCCTTCTCGACGCCGCTCCGCAGCTCTCCGCCTATGTGCCGGTGGATATCAGCGGCTCAGCCCTCGCGGCCGCGTCCGCGGCGATCCGCGCCGACTACCCAGGGCTCGAAGTCACTCCGCTGGAAGCCGATTTCACCCGCCCGGGCGCATGGGCAAAGGCCCTGCCGGACGGCCCTCGGGTGGGCTTCTTTCCCGGCTCGACGATCGGCAATTTCGCCCCGCAGGAGATGGTGGACCTGCTGGACCGGCTACGGCGGGCTCTGGGTCAGGGCGCTCCCCTGGTCCTCGGCCTGGATCTCGCAAAGGACAGGGAGACGCTCGAGGCCGCCTATGACGATGCGGCGCGCGTCACGGCGCGATTCAATCTCAATCTGCTGTCGCGGATCAATCGCGAGCTGGACGGCAAATTCGACCTCTCACGCTTCGCACATCGGGCGGTGTGGAACCGCCTGGAGGAGCGCATCGAGATGCACCTGGAATCACTCGAAGAGCAGGATGTCCCTGCAGCCGGCCGGACATTCCGCTTTGCGGCCGGAGAGACGATTCATACCGAGAGCAGTTACAAGGTGACACCGGAGCGCTTCGCCGACCTCGCGGCTCGGGCGGGCTGGCGAATTGAACAGCAGTGGGTCAGTCCTGAGCCCTGCTTCGCCGTCTTGCTACTTCGCCAGCAAGCCGCATAGAGGTCAGCGTCCGCACGGCTCCCGCCGTACTCCGATCGACCGACGCTGCGAACCAACGGAGGTGCGACGGGGGGTCCGCCGCACCTACCGCGGCCTACTGAGTATTGGACGGCTTGCGGCCGCCGCCCCGCGAGGCGGTGCCGCCCTTGCGGCCGGCGTCGGCGGCAAGGTCACGGTTCTGAGCGAAGCTGCGCTTTTCGCTCGGCACGCTGGCCCCGCCTCGCCGGGCGATCTCTCGACGGCGATCAGGATCCATGGCAGCGAAACCGCGCCGGCTTGGCTTGTGATTGTCTTCCGAAAGCGTCGGCATCGGGTACTCCTGAGTTACACAAGGCGATGGCTGGCCACGGCTCTGTTAACTGTCGAGCCGCCGGACGGTTGCCATCGCGCCCGATCCGTACATTGCCGGTTCCGGACCCGAGAACGGTCGGAGCGCGAGGAGATCATGACGCTTCATCCAAGGCTTCTTTTCGGCGTGTTTGTTGGAATTTTGAGCTTCTGTCTGCTTCGGACCCTCGACACCACGTTGCAAACGGCCGCTCTCGGCGGCTGGAATCTCGGCGCCGCGACGTATCTCATTGCGATCTGGCAGGTATATCTGACGACGAACGAGGAGGATGTACGAGCCCGGGCGGCTCGACACGACGAGCCGACTTTGGTCATCTTGATGCTTGCAGGGGCCGCCATTCTGGCGTCGCTTACGGGTGTATACTTCGCACTCCATGCGGCGCGTGGAGCTCACGGGGCGGCGCACAATCTACCGGTGGCTCTTTCCGCCTTCACGCTCGCGAGTTCCTGGCTGGTGGTCCAGTCGCTGTTCATCGGCCACTACACGCACCGTCATTTCCAGGTCGTGGCGGAGCGAGGGGAGGGAGCTGGGTTCCTGTTTCCGGGCGACCCGCCGCGGAGCTATCTCGACTTCGCCTATCTGGCGATCTGCGTCGGCGCCACGGCCCAGGTCTCAGACCCGGGCGTCCAGAGCCGGGCGCTGCGGAACCTAGTGACGGCGCACGCGCTCGCCGCCTTCGTCTACAACACCGCAGTGCTTGCCCTAGGCGTCAACATCCTCTCGAACCTGCTCGGGCAGTGACGGCCATCACGCCTCCGCGGGCCGCGCGCGCGGCAGGCTCACCCGCGCCCGCAGGCCGCCGGATGCCCTGTTCCGCAGGACGACGTCGCCGCCGTGGCCGCGGGCGACGGCCCTGGCGACCGACAGGCCAAGGCCAATGCCGCCCGTCTCACGGCTGCGCGAGGTCTCGACGCGGTGGAACGGCTCGAACACCCGCTCGATCTCGTTCTCCGGCATTCCGGGACCGTCGTCGTCCACCTCGATGATGGCCATGTCGCCCTCCGCGAGGACACGGGCGCGGGCGCGGGAGCCGAATTTCAGGGCGTTGTCGACCAGGTTTACGAAGAGGCGTTTGAGAGCCAGCGGATCGCCGTCGACAACGACTCGGTCGGCCCGCTCGACGGCGGCGTCAGCGCCGGTGAACGCCGCCTCGTCCATCACCGTCTCTACCAGGGACGAGACCTCGAGCTTGCAGTAGTCGCGCGTCTGCGCGGCGTCGCGGACGAACCCGAGCACCGATGCGACCATCGCCTCCATCTGGTCGATGTCGGCGATCAGTTTCTCGCGCAGGGGGTCGGGCGCGCCCTCGACCCGGAACTTGAGACGCGTCAACGGCGTCCGCAGGTCATGTGCGATGGCGCCCAGCATGCCGACGCGCTCCTCGACGTAGCGCCGCAGACGTTCCTGCATCTCGTTGAATGCGCCGGCGGCGGCGGCCACCTCCGCCGACCCCACGACCTCGAGATGCGGCGCCCGCGGGTCGCGGCCGAGCCGTTCGGCCCCCGCCGCGAGGGCGGCGATCGGAGCGGCGATCCGGCGGGAGAACAGCCAGGCTACCGGCGAGACGGCGAGAACCGACAGCGCGACGACCAGCAGCAAGCGCTCCTGCCACGGGTCGATGCCGAGCGTCGTCTTGGGACTGATGATGAGCCATCTGTGATCGGCCTCGCGAACGCCGATCTCGAAACTGCCCATCAGCAGGGGTTCGGGCGCGTCCCGAAGCAGCTCGCGCTGCTGAGGCGGAGGACGTGGACCGCCCAGGGCGACGATCCGTGCTCCCGGTTGGGTAACCACCACGCCGCTCTTGTCGATGCCGAGCGCCGCGCTGACCGCGTCGCGGAAATGAATCCGCCGGCGGCCTTCGGTCTGGCCCATCGGCGGCCGGCCGGCGACGTGCGTCCTCAGGACGTGGATGGTCTCCTCCGGCGTCCCCTGGTCCACCGCGCGCACCGTCTGCACCACCTCCGCCACCGTGTAGACGAGGGGCGGGGGAGGCGGCAGGTTCAGGATCACCAGAACCGAAAGGGTCTGGGCCACGACCAGGGTTACTATGACAAGACCCAGCGTCTGCAGAAACAGCGGCAGCGCCAGGGTCTTCTTCATGAGGTGCGGGAGACTCTGGGCGTGAAGATGTAGCCCTCGCTGCGGACCGTCCGGATGAGTTCGACGGCTCCACCGCCATCTTCGAGCTTGCGGCGCAGCCGGCTGATCTGGACATCGATCGCGCGGTCGAAGGCGTCGGATTGCGGCCCGCGCGCATACTCGAGGAGCTGATCGCGGGTGAGGACGCGCTGCGGGTGCTCGACGAAGGCGCGGAGCAGGGAGAATTCCCCGCTCGAGAGGTTCACCACCACGCCGCTCGGCGAGCGCAATTCGTGGCGCACCAGATCGAGCCGCCATCCGGCGAACTCGCAGGCCGCGCCCAGCGGTTCGTCGGTGCTACGGGGCTCGCGCCGGCGGCGCAGGACGGCCCGCACACGGGCGAGCAGCTCGCGCGGATTGCAAGGCTTGGGAAGATAGTCGTCTGCGCCCAGCTCAAGGCCGATGATCCGGTCCGTCTCCTCGCCCATGGCGCTCAGCATGATGACGGCCGGCCCGTCGGGGCGCGCCAGCCGGCGGCAGATCGACAGGCCGTCCTCGCCCGGGAGCATCAGGTCGAGCACCACGAGGTCGGGCCGACGGCGGGCAAGCACCCGTTCCATCTCTCGCCCGTCCGCGGCGGTCTCGACGGCGAAGCCGTGACGGCTGAGGAACTCTGAGACGACGTCGCGGATACCCGGATCATCGTCGACCACCAGGATGTGCTCCGCTTGGGGCTCCTCGGCGGCAGGTGAGGCAATGGTTGTCATGGTCCTGGTCTGCCTGGACTCCCTGGCGAGGGAGTGTCTGAAGTGAAACGCGGCGAAACAGCCTGCCCCAAGATCCCGATCCCACTGTACAGTCAGGCCCTCGCAGATGCGAGAGCCTCGTCAGACACGAAGGGATTCGTGAGCCGTTCTTGACCAAACGTCGAAATCTGGTTGTGTCCCGGCACGAAAGTGACGTCGTTCCCGAGTGGCCACAGCTTTCCAGTGATCGAGGCGATCAGCTCGGCGTAGTTCCCCCTCGGGAAGTCGGTGCGGCCGATGGAGCCGGCGAACAGGACATCGCCTACCTGGGCGAAGCGCGCCTGGCGCTGGAAGAAGACGACGTGCCCTGGCGTATGGCCGGGGCAGTGGAAGACCTCGAACGGTATCCCGTCCAGCTCGACATGGTCGCCGTCCTTCAGCCAGCGGTCAGGCGTGAATCCACGCGCGTCGGGCATGCCCCAGCGTTCGCCGCTGGATTCGATCTGGTCGATCCAGAACGCGTCCTCGCGGTGCGGGCCCTCGATTGGCACGCCCGTGGCCGCCTGGAGCGCCGCGGCGCCGCCGGCGTGGTCGAGATGGCCGTGAGTGATCCAGATCTTCTCCAGCTCGAGGCGCTGATCCTTGAGAACGGCCAGGAGTCGCTCGACCTCCCCGCCGGGGTCGATGATGGCGGCCTTGCGGGTCTCCGGCCGCCACACGATCGTGCAGTTCTGCTGCAGCGCGGTCACGGGCGCGACTAGCGCGCGGATCGGCGGCTCAGGGGGCGGTGCGTCGTTCATTCGCGGGTTTCTCGTCCGAGGGACTTCCATCAAAGGCGACTAAGATCGGACGACGAGGTCGCCAAGGGAAGGGATCGTCCGGCGCCCGTGGGCGCGGCTGACAACGGCCCGCGGCTCGTCTAACCCGGCGCCGCGCGATCGAGACGCGCCAGCGAGGAAGGCGAGGACATGAGGACGGCGTTCATCGGTCTTGGCAACATGGGCTCGGGCATGGCTGCGGCGCTCGCCCGGTCGGGCCGCGAGGTGGTCGCTTTCGACATCTCGGCGGAGGCGCTCGAACAGGTTCGGAGCACGGGCTGCGAGACGGCCGGCTCGGCAGCCGAGGCGGTAGGGGGCGCCGAGGTGGTCATCACCATGCTGCCGGCCGCCCGTCACGTCACCCAGGTTTGGCGCGAGGCGGTGATTCCAGCCTCCCGGCCCGATTCCCTGCTGATCGACTGCTCGACCATCGACGTGGAAACCGCGCGCTCGTTGGCCGACGCCGCGCGGGCGGCCGGACGTCTGGCGGCGGACGCGCCGGTCTCCGGTGGCATCGCCGCCGCGCGCGACGGGACCCTGGCCTTCATGGTCGGCTGTCCGGAGGCGAGTTTCGCCCGGATAGAAGGCGCTCTCTCACCCATGGCGCGCGCGGTGATCCGGGCGGGTGAAGCCGGCTCCGGCCAGGCGGCGAAGATCTGCAACAACATGATCCTGGGCGTATCCATGATCGGCGTCTGCGAAGCCTTCGCTCTTGCCGAAAAGCTGGAGCTCGACCCCGAGCGCTTCTTCGAGATCGCGTCGAAATCCTCTGGTCAATGCTGGTCGCTGACGAGCTACTGCCCATGGCCTGGACCGGTGCCGTCGGCGCCGTCGAATCGGGACTATCACGGAGGATTCCTGGCCTCGCTCATGGCCAAGGACCTGCGCCTTGCGCAGGAGGCGGCCTCGCGCAGCGGCGCGTCGACCCCCATGGGGTCTCAAGCCTTGGCGCTTTATGCGCTGTTCGAGGGTCTGGGCTATGGCCAGAGGGACTTTTCAGCCGTATTGCAACTGCTGCGCGGACGGCTCGACGACCTGGCTTGAACAGGATGCCGCGCCCCTCTCGCGCCAACATCGCCGGAGCCTATGCCTAGCGCCATGAACTACAGGACCGCCTTCGAGGCCGCGGTCGCCCAGGTGCGGAGAGAAGGGCGTTATCGCGTCTTCGCCGACCTGAAACGCCATTGCGGGGAGTTCCCGACAGCAGCCTGGACGCTGCCGTCGGGCGAGCAGCGCGACGTCACCGTCTGGTGCTCCAACGACTACCTCGGTCAGGGTCAGAATCCGGTTGTGCTCGAGGCGATGCACCAGGCCCTGCGCGACGCAGGCGCCGGCTCCGGGGGCACACGGAACATCTCCGGCACGACGCACCATCACGTCGAGCTCGAGGCCGAACTCGCCGACCTGCACTGCAAGGAAGCAGCCCTGCTGTTCACCTCGGGCTATGTCTCCAACGAGGCGGCGCTGGCGACCCTGCAGAGGATCCTGCCGGGCCTGATCATCTTCTCGGACGAACTCAACCACGCCTCCATGATCGCCGGCATCCGCCACGGCGGCGGCCCGCGCCAGATCTTCCGGCACAACGACCTCGCTCACCTGGAATCCCTGCTGGCCGCAGCGCCTGCGGACACTCCCAAGCTGGTCGCTTTCGAGAGCGTCTACTCGATGGACGGCGACATCTCCGACATCGCCGGGACGGCCGCGCTGGCGCGCAAGTACGGCGCCATGACCTACCTCGACGAGGTCCATGCGGTCGGCCTGTACGGCAAGCGCGGCGGCGGCGTCTCCGAACGCGACGGCGTGGCGGCGGACATCGACATCATCGAAGGCACCCTGGGCAAGGCGATCGGGGTGATGGGTGGCTACATCGCGGCCGACGCGGTGGTGATCGACGCCATCCGCTCGTATGCGAGTGGCTTCATCTTCACGACCTCGCTGCCGCCCGTGCTGACCGCCGGCGCCATCGCAAGCATCCGTTGGCTCAAGGAGCACGACGAGGTGCGCGCCCGCCTGCACGAGCGCTCCTCGACCCTCAAGCGGCGCATGGCCGCCGCAGGCCTGCCCGTGATGCCGTCGGTGAGCCACATCGTCCCGGTGCTCGTGGGCGATCCGGTGCACTGCAAGCTTGTTTCGGACCTGCTCCTGACCGAACACGCCATCTACGTGCAACCCATCAACTATCCGACCGTGCCCCGCGGAACGGAGCGCCTTCGCTTCACACCCACGCCCTTCCACACCGACGAGATGATGGATCGGCTGGTGACGGCGATGGAGGTGCTCTGGACGCGTTGCAACGTGCAGCGGCTGGGTGGTCAGGCGGCCTGAAGCCGGGCCGAAGCCGAGACCGGAGCGGAGGACGGCGTCGGGGTCGTCGTCCTGACTGAAGGGAGCGCAGATTGAACGTGATGATGAAGGCTGGCGCCGACGCGGCGGCGGCCCAAACGGCGTCGGAACTCGATCCGGAGGTGTTCGGCGCCATCGGTCGCGAGCTGCGCCGCCAGCAGGACCAGATCGAGCTGATCGCCTCGGAGAACATCGTCTCCCGGGCGGTGCTGGAGGCGCAGGGTTCGGTCCTCACCAACAAATATGCCGAGGGCTATCCCGGCCGGCGCTATTACGGCGGCTGCGAATACGTCGACGAGGTCGAGACACTGGCGATCGAGCGGGCCAAGGCCCTGTTCGGGGCCGCCTGGGCCAATGTCCAGCCGCACTCCGGCTCCCAGGCCAATCAGGCGGTCTTCATGGCGCTGATGTCGCCCGGCGACACCTTCATGGGGATGGACCTCGCGGCGGGCGGCCACCTGACGCATGGCAAGTCGGTCAATCAGTCCGGCAAGTGGTTCAATCCCGTCGCCTATAGCGTGCGGACGCAGGACAACCTAATCGACTATGAGGCCATGGCCGAGACGGCGCTCGCCTGCCGGCCAAAAGTGATCATCGCCGGCGGCTCGGCCTACAGCCGGACGATCGATTTCGCGAAGTTCCGCGCCGCCGCCGACAGCGTGGGCGCCAAGCTGATGGTCGACATGGCCCACTTCGCCGGGCTCGTGGCGGCGGGCGTCTTCCCCGATCCGCTGCCGCATGCGCACGTGGTGACGACCACGACGCACAAGACCCTGCGCGGCCCGCGGGGAGGCATGATCCTCTCGAACGACCCCAAGCTGGGTAAGAAGATCGACTCCGCGGTGTTTCCCGGCCTCCAGGGTGGCCCGTTGATGCATGTGATCGCCGCCAAGGCTGTGGCCTTCGGCGAAGCGCTCAAGCCCGAGTTCAAAACCTATGCGCGCCAGATCGTGGAGAACGCCCGGGCGCTGGCCGACACTTTGGCCAGTCGCGGCCTGGCCATCGTCTCGGGGGGCACCGACAGCCACCTGATGCTGGTCGACCTCAGGCCCAAAGGCGTCACGGGGAAGGCGGCCGAGGCGGCGCTCGAGCGCGCCGGGATCACCTGCAACAAGAACGGAATCCCCTTCGACCCCGCGCCGCCTGCGGTCACCTCCGGGCTTCGACTGGGCACGCCGGCGTGCACGACGCGAGGATTCGGACCCGAAGAATTCCGCCGCGTGGGGCTGCTGATCGTCGAGGTCGTGGACGCCCTGGCGATCGCTGGCGAGGCGGGCGATGCTGCGGTCGAGGCGCGAGTCCGGCGCGACGTGCTGGACCTTACCGCACGCTTCCCCATCTACGCGGACTGAGCGCCCTGGGGGCGAAGAGGAAGGCAGGACCCAATTGCGCTGTCCGTTCTGCGGTGAACCGGAAAGTCAGGTCAAGGACAGTCGGCCCACCGAGGATGGCGCGGCGATCCGGCGTCGACGCCTGTGCCCGCAATGCGGTGGCCGGTTCACCACATTCGAGAGGGTGCAACTGCGGGAGCTGACCATCCTCAAGCGGTCCGGCCGCCGCACGCCCTTCGATCGCGAGAAGCTGGTGCGCTCGATCACCGTGGCGACGCGCAAGCGCCCGATCGACCCGGACCGGATCGAGCGGATGGTGAGCGGCATCGTGCGGCGGCTGGAGAGCCTGGGCGAGACCGAGCTGCCCTCACACGTCGTGGGCGAGATGGTGATGAAGGCGCTCAAGGCGCTCGATGAGGTCGCCTACGTGCGGTACGCCTCGGTCTATCGGGACTTTCGTCAGAGCGAGGACTTCGCCCGCTTTCTCAGCGATGAGGGCCTTTCGGACGAGGGCGTCTCGGATGAGGCCGACCGGATGACCGCAGGGGAGGGTGCGCCGTGAGCAGACCCCCTCATCAAGCGCGATCCGTCGCGAGGCTCGCCGCCGTTCAGGCGCTCTACCAGATGGAGATCTCCGGCGCGGGCGTGGAGACGGTGGTGCGCGAGTTCGACTTGCACCGCTTCGAGCGCGATCTGGAAGGCCAGACCCTGGCTGCGGCCGACGAGGCCTTCTTTGCCGATCTGCTGCGCGGGGTGGTGGAGCACCGGACGAAGGTCGACACCCTGATCGCCGGCCGATTGGCGGAGGGTTGGCGCCTGGACCGGCTCGACGCGACGGTGCGCGCGATCCTGCGCTGTGGCGTCCATGAACTCACGGGCGCCGGAACGCCGCCGCAGGTGGCGATCGACGAGTATGTGGAGATCGCCAAGTCCTTCTTCGGCGCGGGATCCGAAACGGCATTCGTGAACGCCGTGCTCGACCAGACCGCGCGCGATGCCCGCGCCGCCTGACGAATTCGCCTGGATTGACCTGATCAGGCCGCTCACGCGCGGCGATCCACGGGCGCTCGACCTCCTCGACGATGCGGCCGTGCTTCCCGGGCGGGCGGGCTTCGAGCTCGTTGTCTCGGCCGACGCGATGGTCGAGGGCGTGCATTTCCTCGCCGGGGACCGACCGGCGACAATCGCCAAGCGCCTGTTGCGCACCAGTCTCTCCGACCTCGCCGCCAAGGCCGCGCGGCCCTTTGGCTATTTCCTCACCACCGCCTGGCCCAAGGGGAGACCGATGGGGTGGAAGGCGGCTTTCGCCGAAGGGCTCCGCGAGGACGGCGACGAGTTCGGCGTCGCCCTCCTGGGAGGCGACACCGTGGCCACCAGTGGCCCGTTGGTCCTGAGCGCCACGGTCCTGGGATGGGCGAGGACAGGGACGACGGTGCTCAGGTCCGGCGGACGGGCCGGGGATCGCCTGATGGTCTGCGGCGTGATCGGCGATGGTCTCCTCGGCCTGCGGGCGGCGCGGGGGGAGATCGCAGACCCCGGCGGACGCCTGGCGGCCCACTACCGCATGCCTCGGCCCTGGCTGGCCCTGCGCGAGTCGCTCGGTCGTTACGCCCACGCCGCCGCTGACGTCTCCGACGGTCTTCTGGCGGACGCAGGACATCTCGCCCGGGCGAGCAAGGTGCAGGCCGCAATCCGGCTGGAGACCCTGCCGCTGTCGATCGGCGCCGCCGCCTGGCTCTCGGAACAGGATGATGAGGCCTCCGCCCGGCGCGACCTCGCGGCCGGCGGCGACGACTACGCCATCGTCTGCGCCGTGGCCGCCGATGAGGAGGAAGACTTCCGGATGGCCGCGATTTCAGTGGGCGCCCCCGTCGCAACTGTCGGTGAACTGATGGAGGGGCAGGGGGTGGAGGCCACCTTCCACGGCGCGCCGGTTCAGGCGGGCGCTCTCGGCTGGGCCCACTAACCGTGCGCTTGCGAGCGTCATTTCGCCTGCGCCTTGGTTGGTTCGCACGACGCTGATCCCAGCGGACCGGGGCATGTGGTGCGTTGACGAGTCCTGGATTTGGCGGCATTGGCCGGCGACCAGCGCGTAGCGGGACTCACCCTGCGAGCGCTCTAGACAGCCGATATCAGGCTGCGCCGCCGATCTGCTGGACGCCGGGGGAGGCGTCTTGGGAGGTCTGGCCGCCGGCCGGGGGAGATGGGATGGGTTTGAATACGGGTCTCGTATTGGGTCTGGTGATCGTCGCCGGACTCCTCGCCGTGCTCTACGGCGTCGTGCAGACGGCCACGCTCCTTCGCGCGCCGGCTGGCAATGCGAAGATGCAGGAAATCGCGGCCGCCATCCAGGAAGGCGCGCAGGCCTACCTGCGCCGCCAGTACGCCACCATCGCCATGGTCGGCGTGGTCATCCTGCTGATCATCTTCTTCCTCATCGGCTGGCGCGAGGCGCTCGGCTTCCTGATCGGCGCGATCCTCTCGGGCGCCGCGGGTTTCGCCGGCATGCTCATCAGCGTGCGGGCCAACGTCCGCACCGCCCAGGCGGCTTCTGAAGGCCTGGCCAAGGGACTTTCGCTCGCATTCCGCTCGGGCGCCGTCACCGGGATGCTCGTGGCGGGCTTCGCCCTGCTGGGGGTGACGACGTACTTCGCCATCCTCACCGGTCCGATGGGACTGGCGGACACCAGCCGCGACGTGATCGACTCCCTCGTCTCCCTCGGCTTCGGCGCCTCCCTGATCTCCATCTTCGCCCGTCTGGGCGGCGGCATCTTCACCAAGGGCGCCGACGTGGGCGGCGACATGGTGGGCAAGGTCGAGGCCGGCATTCCGGAGGATGATCCCCGCAACGCCGCCACCATCGCCGACAACGTGGGCGACAACGTCGGCGACTGCGCCGGCATGGCCGCCGACCTGTTTGAGACCTATGCGGTGACCACCGTCGCCACCATGGTCCTGGCGGCCATCTTCTTCCGCACGTCCGAGGCGGTCGTGAACATGATGCTGCTGCCCCTGGCGGTTTGCGGTGTCTGCATCGTCACCTCGATCATCGGCGCCTTCGCGGTCCGGCTCGGTCGCAACAACAACATCATGGGCGCCCTCTATCAGGGCCTCATCGTCACCGGGGTCCTTTCCATCGGCGCTGTGTGGTGGGTGATGCAGTCGCTGGTGCCGCACGACGGCGTCCAGGCCGGTGAAAAGCTGATCACTCCGATGGCCATGTTCCTCTGCGGACTGGTGGGGTTGGGCGTCACCGCGCTCATCGTGGTGATCACCGAGTACTACACCGGGACGAACTTCCGGCCGGTGAAGTCCATCGCCAAGGCCTCGGTCTCCGGTCACGGCACGAACGTGATCCAGGGCTTGGCCATGTCCCTGGAGGCCACCGCCGCTCCGGCCCTGGTGATCATCATCGGGATCATCCTGACCTATCAGCTGGCCGGCCTCTTCGGCATCGCCATCGCCACCACCACCATGCTGTCCCTGGCCGGCTTCATCGTCGCCCTGGACGCCTTCGGCCCGGTCACCGACAACGCTGGCGGTATCGCCGAGATGGCCGGACTGCCGGCCGAGGTGCGCGTCTCCACCGACGCTCTCGACGCGGTTGGCAACACCACCAAGGCGGTGACCAAGGGGTACGCGATCGGGTCGGCTGGTCTGGGCGCTCTGGTGCTGTTCGCCGCCTACACCCAGGATCTGAAGTTCTTCGCCGCCAACTCGGACGCCTCGCCTTTCTTCGCGGGCATGGGGGACGTGGCGTTCGACCTTTCCAACCCCTACGTCGTCGTTGGCCTGCTGTTCGGCGGCCTGCTGCCTTTCCTGTTCGGCGGCCTGTCGATGACCGCCGTGGGTCGCGCCGCCGAGTCGGTGGTCGCCGAGGTCCGTCGGCAGTTCAAGGAGAACCCGGGCATCATGACCTATGAGGTCAAGCCGGAGTACGGGCGGGCGGTGGACATCCTCACCCGCTCGGCCATACGCGAGATGATCGTGCCCTCGCTGCTGCCGGTGGTCTCGCCGATCCTGTTGTTCTTCATCATCGAGGCGATCGCCGGCAAGGCTGACGCCTTCTCGGCTCTTGGCGCCATGCTGATGGGCGTGATCGTCACCGGCCTCTTCGTCGCCATTTCGATGACCTCGGGCGGGGGAGCCTGGGACAACGCAAAGAAGCTGATCGAGGAGGGCAACTACGGCGGCAAGGGCTCCGAAGCCCACAAGGCCGCCGTCACCGGAGACACCGTTGGCGATCCCTACAAGGACACGGCTGGCCCGGCGGTGAACCCGATGATCAAGATCACCAACATCGTCGCCCTCCTGCTCCTGGCAGTCCTCGCCCACCACGGGTGACGTCGAAGAGCGTACCCCCTCCTTCTGGGGGGGTACGCTCTTTTCTGGGTGTCTAGAAGAACGCCGGCGCGGCCGAACGGGCGAGGATCAGGGCTCTCGCCCGGTGAGTCACCCTTGCCCAACGGCGAACGCCGTCAGGCTTCGAGCGATCACGGCCCGCCGGGGCCGCCGCCGCCGTGGGTGCCGGGGTTGACCTCTTGCGGCGGCAGGGCGCCGGCGGCGCTGATGCTGCCGAGCAGTTGCTCGAGCACGGTCATTTCGCGGCCGCGAGTCGGGGTTTCCCTGGCGTTATACGCGATCACCCGCCCGTCTTTGAGCGTATAGCTGCGGATGTCCGAGACCTTCTCGCCATCCTTGGAGAATACGATCGCGGTCACGTCGCGTCGAGTGACCCGAGGCCGATAGAAGCCGGTCACCTCCGAGGTCTGTGACAGATAGAACCAAGTGTTCTTGTCGAACGTCGAAACGGAAGTCGGCGAGCCCAGCTTGGACTGGACTGTCGCGCGCGTGTCTTGACCCACCTTGATCTCCGATGGCGAGTGATCGATCGCCTGGAAGCCTTGGTAGCTGTTGACCGGCGTGCACGCAGCAGCTCCCAGGAGACTCAGGGCCGCGAGGCCGGCGAGCGGCTTGACCGTCATGCTTTCTCTCGAATTGACAAGGAGAGGTTGCTCCCCGGTACGCCTTTGACCTACGTCCGCGCGGCGCCTATTTCAATCGGCCCGATGGAAGCAGTCCCTCAAGGCGGAAACGAGGCTTCGCAGCCATGCTGAAGCTCTTACGACGACCGTCGACCGCGCGGGCGGGCGCCGAGCGTCTGCACGCCTCCGCCGTTGGCCAGGCCCGCAAGCCCGCCCTCTATGCGGCCATGGGCGCCCCGGACACCATCGAAGGCCGCTTCGAACTGCTCTGCGCGCACGTCATCCTGTTGCTCGACCGGCTGAAAGGGGAGGCAGGCGCGATCGCCGAAACGCGTCAGACGCTGTTCGACGTCTTCATCAGCCATCTGGACGGGGCGATGCGCGAAATGGGAGTCGGAGACCTCGCCATGAACAAGCGGATGCGGCGGCTGGGCGAGGCCTTCTACGGACGCCTGCAAGCCTATGAAGGGGCGTTCGCCGAGCTGCCCGAGCGCGCCACGCTAGAGGCGGTCGTGGCCCGAACGATCCTGGATGGACGCGACTGCGATCCCGACGCCTTGGCGGGATATCTGCGTGCGGCGCGGCTGGCGCTCGCGACGCAGGACGCCTCGGCCCTGTTGAAGGAAGGGCCCCGTTGGCCCGCGCCGTGACCGATCCCGCGCCGTGGCGGCGCCTCGAACCGTGGCCTCGGACGGGGGCGGGAGAGCGCCGAATCGTCCTCGAAGCGGACGCCTCTGTTCGCGAGCGGGTTGCGGCCTGGCTCGGCGTCGAGTCGGTGGAGCGTCTCACCCTCGATGTCGTCCTGCGCCCCTGGCTGGACGGGATGCGCATTGTCGGGGATCTCGACGCAGCGGTAGGGCGCGTGTGTGGCGTCTCACTAGATCTGTACCAGGAGGAGGTGCGCGAACATCTCGACCTCAGGCTTACGCCGCCGGGCAGCCCTAACCTTCCCGACGACAGCGTTGGCGAGGTGCTGGTCGAGATGGATGCGGAAGATCCCCCGGAGGCAGGCGAAGTAGAGGGGGCGGACCTTGGAGCTCTGGCCCTTGAGGCTCTCTCGCTCGCCTTGCCGCCCTTCGCGCGCAAGCCGGGCGCCGCTTTCGAGGCGCCGCTCGCCGAGGCCGATTCATCGCCTTTCGCCGCACTGGCCTCGCTCGTGAAGCGTCCGTCGGATGAGAGATGAACCGCGGCAACGGGACCGTCCCGGCGACGAGGCGGGTTGCATCCGCGGAATCCCCCTGTATCGTCCGATCCGCATTGACGCCCTGGAGGTCCTGAGGGGACTGGAACCGCTATCGTGTCCAACCCCCTGGTGATTTCGGTCGACGCGATGGGCGGCGACCATGGGCCGTCCGTCATCGTTCCGGGCGTCGCCGAGGCGGCGGCCGCGGGCGGTTTCGGCGACGCGCGCTTCCTCCTGCACGGCGTCGGTGAAGTGATCGAGACAGCCCTGGCCCAGTCCCCGGCTTTCCGCGACGTCTGCGAAATCCGCCACACCCCGCTGGTCATCCCGATGGACGCCAAGCCCGCCCAGGCGATGCGGCGCGGCAAAGGGACATCGATGTGGAACGCCATAGAGAGCGTTCGTGCGGGCGAGGCCTCGGCGGCGGTCTCGGCGGGAAACACCGGCGCTCTGATGGCGATCTCCCGCCTGCTGCTGCGGATGGTAGGCGATCTGGAGCGGCCGGCTCTGGTCGCCAACTGGCCAACATTGTCGGGCGTCTCATCGGTCCTGGATGTCGGCGCCAACCTGATCTGCGACGCTGAGCGGCTGGTGGAATTCGCCATCATGGGAGCGGCTTTCCATCGCGCGCTGCACGGCGTGGCGCGGCCTACGGTCGGCGTGCTCAACGTCGGGACCGAACACGAAAAGGGCCACGAGGAGGTGCGGGGCGCGGACCGCATCTTGCGCGAACAGAAGCTGGAGCTGGATTATCACGGCTTCGTCGAGGGCGATGACATCGCCAAGGGAACCGTCGACGTCGTGGTGACGGACGGATTCACCGGCAATGTCGCGTTGAAGACCGCCGAGGGACTCGCCCGGTTCTTCCGCGCCGAACTGCGGCGCACGCTGACCGGCGATCCCCTCGCTCGCGCGGGCGCCCTGGTGGCCAGTGGCGCGCTGGGCCGGATGAGCGCGCGGCTGAATCCAAGCGCGGTCAACGGTAGTCCTTTCCTCGGCCTCACCGGTGTGGTCGTAAAGAGCCACGGCGGGGCTGACGCCCACGGTGTCGCCAACGCCATGCGACTCGCGGCAACCCTGGCCAGCGGTGGCTTTGTCGCCGAGATCGCCACCCGTCTGGGCGGCCGCGGCGGCTCGTCGGGACGAGCGGACACAGAGAGAAGCGTAGCGTGACAACGGCGGTGCGGACTGTGGTGACGGGGGTGGGCGCCTACCTGCCCCCGACCATAGTGACGAATGATGACCTGGCGCGGATTGTCGACACCAGCGACGCATGGATTTACGAACGCACGGGCATTCGCGCCCGTCGCCAGTCGTCTGCGGACCAGCCGGTTTCGGAACTCGCCCTCGCCGCGGCGCGGGAGGCCCTCGCCGCAGCTGGGAAAACCCCCGCCGACGTCGATCTGATCATCGTCGCCACGACGACGCCCGACCTGACGTTCCCGGCCACGGCCACGATCGTCCAGCGCAAGCTGGAGGCTCCCACGGGGATCGCCTTCGACGTGCAGGCCGTATGCTCCGGCTTCGTCTACGCCCTCGCGGTGGCCGACGGCTTCGTCAGCCGCGGTCAGAGCCGATGCGCCCTGGTCATCGGCGCGGAGGTGATGACGCGCCTGATGGACTGGACCGACAGAGGGACCTGCGTCCTGTTCGGCGACGGAGCCGGGGCGGTTGTCCTCGAACCTGGACCGGACACCCAATCGACCGCGGATCGCGGGATCCTCGGCTTCTCGCTGCGCGCAGACGGGACGAAGCAGGACCTGCTGTATGTCGACGGCGGGCCTTCCACCACCGGAACGGTGGGAAAGCTGCGGATGCAGGGCAACCAGGTCTTCCGGCACGCGGTGATCAACATCAGTGAGGCTGTCGTGGCGGCGGCCGACGCCGCCGGCATCCCGCTGCAGGACATCGACTGGTTCATTCCGCACCAGGCCAACCAAAGGATCCTGGACGGCGTCGCCAAGCGCCTTGGGATCGATCCCTGCCGGGTCATCTCGACGGTGGCGGAACACGCCAACACCTCGGCGGCGTCGATACCGCTGGCGATGGCGCAGGGCGTCTCCGACGGACGTATCCGAAAGGGCGACCTGCTCCTGCTCGAAGCCATGGGCGGCGGTCTCACCTGGGGTGCGGTCCTCCTCCGCCTCTGAATGGTTGCGGCCTCGGGGGCCACGCGACTGTTCACTCTCGTTCACTTGACGATCTGCGGTCGGACAGGCACGGTGATGGTCTTGGGGGGTCAGATGAAATCCAGGACTCTTACACGAGCAGATCTGACCGACGCCCTTCATGAAAATGTCGGGCTGACGCGACACGACTGTTCCCATCTTGTCGAGCAGACGCTCGACCTCATTGCCGAGGCGATGGAGCAGGGCCAGACCGTTAAGCTCTCCGGCTTCGGCGTATTCCAGGTCCGCGCAAAGCGAGAGCGCGTCGGACGCAATCCAAAGACCGGCGCACCCGCGACGATTGCGCCGCGCCGGGTGATCGGCTTTCGGGCATCTCAGGTCCTCAAGGCGCGCATCGAGCGCGCGATGAGCCAGTAAGCGGGGCCGTGAGCAAGGGCCCAGAGGCCTTTCGCACCATTTCCGAAGCGGCTGAACTCGTGGGTGTAGGTCCGCACGTCCTGCGCTTCTGGGAGACCCGTTTCAGCTTCATACGCCCCCTGAAACGGGCAGGGGGCCGTCGGTTCTACCGGCCACGGGATGTCGTCCTGCTCTGCGAGATCCGCCGTCTGCTCCACGACGAGGGTCACTCGATCAAGACCGTGCAAAAACTCTATCGGGAAGGCGGGTTGAGGCGCGCCGCCGATGGCGGGGCTGGCTCTCTCGAGGAGGCTCCAGGGACGAGGCGGCGTCACCTGGAGACTGCGTTGCGCGACCTCGACCGCGCGCGCACCCGTCTGCAAGCGGCGATCGATCGGCCCGCCTGAGGCCATTGCCGCCCCGAATATCGCTCTCTATAAGGACGCTCCCTCGCGGCGGAGCGTGGCGCAGCCTGGTAGCGCACTTGACTGGGGGTCAAGGGGTCGCAGGTTCAAATCCTGTCGCTCCGACCATTCGCCCTGACCGGGCGAGCGTAGGGAAGTCGAGGAAGAGATCCTCACATGATCGGTATCTCCTCAGCGGTTTCGAGGCGATCGAGCGTGCGCGGCTGGACGCCTGATCACTCGAAGCCGGTAGCGGTCTGGCTGTTCGCTCTCGCCGCAATGGTGCTGGCCATGGTGCTCGTCGGCGGGGCGACGCGCCTTACCGGCTCGGGCCTCTCGATCACCGAATGGAAGCCGATCGACGGAGTGATCCCCCCGCTAAATTCGGCGGCCTGGGCCGACGCCTTCGACAAGTACCGTCAGAGTTCGCAGTATCACTTGGTCAACGAAGGGATCACCCTGGGCCAGTTCAAGGTGCTGTTCTGGTGGGAGTGGGCGCATCGCCTGCTCGGCCGCACCGTGGGTCTGGTTTTCGCCGCGCCGTTCATCGTGTTCCTGGCCACACGCAGCCTCCCGCGCCGATTGCTCGGACGCTGCATCGCGCTCTTCGCCTTGGGCGGCCTCCAGGGGCTGGTCGGTTGGTGGATGGTGAAGAGCGGTCTCGAGGGGCGCGCTTCGGTCGAGCCGGAAAGGCTCGCCGCCCACTTGGGGGTCGCTCTCGTCCTTTTCTGCGCCCTGGTGTGGACCGGGTTGGAGGCCTGGAACGGCGAGGGGAGGGCCCGGCGATCCGATGGCTGGACTCTTGCCGGCGGCGTCTTCGTCGGCGCCGTCTTTGTCCAGTGTCTGATGGGCGCGCTGGTGGCAGGCAACCACGCGGGCCTGGTCGACGGCGACTGGCCCCTCATGGCCGGGCGATGGTTCCCGGAGGACTACTGGCAGGATGGGATCTGGGCCACCTTCGTGCATGGGCTCGCGGCCGTGCAGTTCGACCACCGGATCGTCGCGTACGTCCTGATCGTCGGGGCGGTCGCACTCGCTATCGCCGCGGCCCGCTCCCAGCGGGCGCCCGTCGTGGTCCGCCTCCTGGCGTTCGCCGCCTTGGCGGACGTCTGCGTTCAGGCGGCCCTCGGGATCGCCTCCCTCTGGCTGAGCGTGCCTCTCGCCCTGGCCCTGGCGCACCAGGCCAACGCCGTGGCGCTCCTGGCCATCGCGGTCGCTCTCGCCTGGCGCGCGCGCCGAGCTTGAGCCGGTATCATAATACCGTTTTCGGAAAACACCGAAAAAACAAAGGCTAACATGCCGTGATGACGAGCATGGCGAGTTTCTCCGTTGACACGCCGGGCGCTGCCCTATAGCAGCGCGCCTTCCATTGCGGGCGGGCTCCTGGGGCCACGCCTCCCGGCCGACGGAACTCGAGTGATGACGACCAAGACCACCACCTACCTGAAGGGGGAAAGCGTCGAAAAGCGCTGGATCCTCGTGGACGCGGAAGGCGTCGTCGTCGGCCGCCTGGCGACCTTCATCGCCATGCGTCTGCGCGGCAAGCACCGGCCGGACTACACGCCCAATGTCGACTGCGGCGACCACGTGGTGGTCATCAACGCGGACAAGGTGAAGTTCACCGGCCGTAAGCTCGATCAGAAGGCCTATCACTGGCACACCGGCTACCCGGGCGGCATCAAATCCCGCACGGCCGAGAAGGTGCTGGGCGGCCGCTTCCCCGAGCGAGTGCTGGAGAAGGCTGTGGAGCGGATGCTGCCGAAGGAAAGCCCCTTGGCTCGCAAGCAGCTGACCCACCTGAAGCTCTACGCCGGCGCCGAACACCCTCACGAAGCGCAGTCGCCCGAGAAGGTCGACTTTGCGTCCCGTAACGCCAAGAACGCCCGGAGCTGATGTCGATGAGCGACACCCATGGCCTGAGCGCCCTCGCCCAATTTTCCGCCACCGCGGCGGCTGAGGCCCCCGCCGAACCCAAGATCGACAGCCAGGGCCGGGCCTACGCCACCGGCAAGCGGAAGAACGCGGTCGCACGTGTGTGGATCAAGCCCGGCCGCGGCCAGATCACGATCAACGATCGTGACCAGGAAGTATACTTCGCCCGTCCCGTCCTTCGGATGATGATCGCCCAGCCGCTACAGGTGACCGATCGTCTCGGCCAGTTTGACGTCGTCGTTACCGTCGAGGGTTCGGGCCTCTCCGGCCAGGCCGGCGCCATCCGGCACGGCTTGTCCAAGGCTCTCACCTATTACGAGCCGGGCCTGCGGGCTGTGCTCAAGCCGCATGGCTTCCTCACCCGCGACTCGCGCGTGGTCGAGCGGAAGAAGTACGGCCGGGCCAAGGCGCGCCGCAGCTTCCAGTTCTCCAAGCGCTAATCCCGCCCAGAGGGCGTCGTGAGGCCGACCGTCTTCATCGATGGGGAGGCCGGCACCACCGGCCTCCAGATCCGCGACCGTCTTGCCGGCCGCGCCGACATCGAGCTGGTGAGCATCGATCCGGCGCGCCGTAAGGATGCGCAGGCGCGCGCCGAACTGCTTAATGACGTCGACGCGGTGATCCTCTGCCTGCCCGACGCCGCCGCCCGCGAGGCGGTGGGGCTGATCACCAATCCCCGCGTGCGGGTGATCGACGCTTCCACGGCGCATAGGACTGCGCCGGACTGGACCTACGGCTTCCCCGAGCTGGAGCCAGGCCGCGATCATCAGATCGCCCGGGCGTCCCGCGTCTCCAATCCGGGCTGCTGGGCCACAGGGTTCCTGGCGCTCGTACGTCCCCTGGTGCGCGCCGGTCTCGTTCCTGCGGACTGGCCGCTGACCGTCCACGGTGTCTCCGGTTACAGCGGCGGCGGCCGTTCGATGATCGCGGAATTCGAGGATCCGACCTCGTCCGGCTTCACCTCGACCGCCTATCGCGCCTATGCGCTGGGGCTGACCCACAAGCACCTGCCCGAGATGCGCGCCCACGCCGGCCTGAGCCAGCCGCCGGTGTTCTGCCCGGCGGTCGGTCGCTTCCCGCAGGGCATGATCGTCGAAGTTCCTCTGGCGCTCTCGGCGCTTCCCGGCCGGCCGCAGATCGAAGCTATCCACCAGGCCCTCGCCCAGGCTTACGCCGCGACCGGCGCCGTGCGGGTGGAATCCCGGGAGACGTCGGCCGCGCTCGGTGTGGTCGAAGCCGAGAGCCTTGCGGGCTGGGACGACATGGTCCTGCACGTGTTTGGGCCGCCGGCGACCGGGCAGGCCCGCCTGACCGCCGTTCTGGACAACCTCGGGAAGGGCGCATCGGGCGCCGCGGTGCAGAACCTCGAGCTGGTGCTCGGCCTCTCACAAGCGCAGGGCCGGTCGTCGCACATAGAAATGAGTCAGACGGCGTAACCGCGGGACGGTGGGCGACGTATCACCGGCATGATCACACCCTCCGCGCTCAATCGCCGCCTCTTCGTCGCCTCCGCTCTGGCCGCACCCGCCCTGGCTCGATGGACGCCCGCGGTCGCGGCGGACGCCTCGAAGAGTTCGCCCTACCGCAGCATGACCGACGCCGAATGGAAGCGGCGCCTCCCCGAGCTGTCCTATCTGGTGCTACGTCACGAAGGCACCGAGCGTCCCTACACCAGTCCGCTCCTCGACGATCACCGGAACGGGACCTTTGCGTGCCTTGGATGCGGCCTGCCGCTGTTTCACTCGGCCTGGAAGTATGACTCCCACACCGGCTGGCCGAGCTTCTGGACCGGAATCCCCGGCGCGCTGGAGAAGAAGGCCGATTTCCAGCTCATTGACGAGCGGACCGAATACCACTGCGCCCGCTGCCTGGGCCATCAAGGCCACGTCTTCGACGACGGCCCGCGGCCGACCGGCCTGCGCTACTGCAACAACGGCGCGGCGCTGAAGTTCGTCCCTGCCTGAGGCCTGCCTGAGGGGCCTCAGTCCTCACGACCTCACCTTTACGAAAGACCCAGGGGCGTCTTCCAGCGGGGGGAGGGGCCCCGCGGCCGGTTCGCGGGCGGGGACCATCTCGCCCGAGCGGGCATGCAGCCAGTCGGCCCAATGCGGCCACCAGGACCCCGCATGTTCCACAGCATCCGCCAGCCACTCCTCCAGCGTCGCAGGCAGCGCGTCATTGATCCAGTGCTGGTATTTGTGGGCGGCGGGGGCGTTGATCACCCCGGCGATATGGCCTGATCCGGCCATGGTGAACTTGGTCGGGCCGCCGAACAGGCGCGCGCCTTTGTAGACCGACCGGGCCGGGGCGATGTGGTCCTCGCGCGAGGACTGCACGAACACCGGAGTGCGCACCTTGGCGAGATCGAGGCGGACGCCGTCGAGCTCCAGCTCCCCCTTGGCCAGGGCGTTCTCCACATAGAACCTGCGCAAATAGAACAGGTGCAGAGCCTTGGGCATGCGCGTCTGGTCGGCGTTCCAGAACAGCAGGTCGAACGGCTTGGGCTCCTTGCCCATCAGATAGTTGCTGACGAAAAACGACCAGATCAGGTCGTTGGCGCGCAGCGCGTTGAAGGTGTCCGCCATGGACTTGCCCGGCAGGACCCCGCCTCCGGCGTCCATCTTGGCTTCGAGGTCCTTGAGCCAGCTCTCATTGGTGAAGATCAGCAGGTCGCCCGCCTCGGAGAAATCCTGCTGGGCGGCGAAGAAGGTGGCGGAATTCACCCGCTCGTCCCTGTGCGCGGCCATGTGGGCGAGAGCGCAGGAGAGCAGGGTGCCACCGATGCAGTACCCGACGGTGTTGACGCGATTCACACCGGTCTGGCGGTGGACGGCGTCCACCGCCGCGTAGATGCCCTCGCGGAGGTAGTCAGCGAAGGTCTTGTCGGCGAGCCGGGCGTCCGGGTTGACCCATGAGGTGACGAACACGGTGAAGCCCTGGCTGGTCAGCCAGCGGATCATCGAGTTCTCGGGCCTGAGGTCGATGATGTAGAACTTGTTGATCCACGGCGGGAAGATCAGCAGTGGGACCTCGCGCACCTCGGCGGTGGACGGAGCAAACTGGATCAGCTGGATCAGCTCGTTCTGGAACACCACCTTGCCGGGCGCGGTCGCAACGTTCTCCCCGACCTTGAACTGGTCGAAATCGGTCTGGCTGATCGCGAGCTGACCGCCACCACGCTCGAGGTCCTGGGCGAAGTTCTCCATTCCCTTGAGCAGGCTCTCGCCCCGGCTCTCCAGGACCTCGCGCAGAGCCACGGGGTTGGAGAGCAGGAAGTTTGACGGCGAGAACGCGTCCGTCAGCATCTTGGTCGCGAACTCGAGCCGCCGGTGGGTCAAGGGCTCGACACCCTCGATCCCACTCACCAGGTCGTTCAGCCAGCTGGACGTGATCAGGTACGACTGCTTGATCAGATCGAAATACGGGTTCTGCCAGTCGGGATCGTTGAAACGCTTGTCCCCCTTGGCGGGCGCGGCGACCGGCGCCGCCTTCTCTCCCGTCGCCGACATCGCGGCGGATCGCCAGAGGTCGAAATAGCGTCCGTAGAGGCTGGCCTGGGCCTGGAACAGCTTCTCGGGCTGGGTCACCAAACGCGTCATCACCTCGCCCCAGGCGCCACCCAGCTCGAACGGATCGACGCTGGTTGGGACGGACCGCTTCTCGCTCGACCTCAGGGTGGCCTCGGCGATCGCCGCCTGGGCGGTCATGGCGGCCCGGGCAAGATTGATCGACAGGGTCTCGATCGCCGCCCGCTGTTCGCCCGAGAGGAGATTGAGCGCGGCGGCTGCGCCTTCTTCGGCGGCGGCTACCGGCGGCGTCGATGGCGCGGGTTCCGGCGACGACGGCGGCGTGGCGTCCGATGGCAGGGGAGGGATCGCAGTCTTTCGCCGGGTCGGCTGGCTCGCGCGGCCTTGCCCTCCGCTGGCGGACCTCTTCGGAGCCCCTGGGGGCTTCCGGTTCACCGGTTCGCTCATCAGGCCTCCCGTCCGAGGAATGCTTTCTCTCGAGCCGCCATGTGGCTTAAGAATGCACCCATATGAAAGCGCTCCTATCCGCCTTTTCAATCGTCATCGCGGGCGCGACCGTCGCCGCGACCGGATTTGCCCAGGCCGCATCGCCGGGCGCCTGCGCCGCCACGCCCGCCGACGCCGAAGCCGGGTATCCGAGCTTCTGTTCCATTCCCCAGCCGCCCACGGATGTCCGCACGACCGCCGAATTCAAGAAGGCCGTGGTCGAGGCGCGCCTGGCGGCCCGCTCGCTCACACGCGCCACAGCCCGGATGCAGTGGAGCCTTTCGCCCGGGCAAGCCGAGCCGTTCGCAGCGCAGGCGCGCGCACAGGCGACTCCTCCTCCGCCCATGACGGCGCCTGGCGGCACCGAGGAGTTCGCTCGTCGCGCCCGTGAAGAGGCGACCCCGCCCCCCAGACCTCATTAATATGTGGGCCCCATTGACGCCCGCGCCGCCTGTGGCCGATCAATCCGCCTGGGCTAGGGCCAGACCCGAAGAGCCATGATCCCCGAGTTCCATCGTATCCGCAGACTCCCGCCCTACGTGTTCGAGGAGGTGAACAGGCTGAAGGCGCAACTGCGCGCCCGTGGCCAGGACATCATCGATTTTGGGATGGGTAATCCGGACATGCCCACCCCCGCGCACATCGTCGAGAAGCTGATCGAGACCGCGCGCGACCCGAAGTCCGGCAGGTATTCCGCCTCCAAGGGCATCATCGGGCTGCGTCGCGCCATGGCCAGCTACTACGCCCGGCGCTTTGGCGTGAAACTCGATCCTGAGACCGAGGTCGTCGCCACCCTGGGTTCGAAGGAGGGTTTCGCCAACCTGGCGCAGGCGCTGACCGCGCCGGGCGACGTGATCATCTGTCCCAACCCGGCCTATCCGATCCACGCCTACGGCTTCATCATGGCCGGCGGCGTCATCCGGCACGTCCCGGCGCTCTCGCCCGAGGCCTATCTCTCCGGGGTGAGCCGGGCGGTGAGCCACTCGGCGCCCCCGCCCAGCGTGCTGATCCTCAGCTATCCCTCCAACCCTACCGCCCAGTGGGTGGACCTGGATTTCTACAAGGACGCGATCGCGCTGGCGCGCCGGCACGACATGCTGGTGCTGTCCGACATCGCCTATTCGGAGATCTATTTCGACGACAATCCCCCGCCGTCCGTCCTGCAGGTGGAGGGCGCGCGCGAAATCGCCGTCGAGGTCAATTCGCTGTCGAAGACCTACGCCATGGCCGGGTGGCGAGTGGGGATGGTGGTGGGCAATGCGCGCATGTGCGCGGCCCTGGCGAGGGTGAAATCCTATCTCGATTATGGAGCCTTCACGCCGATCCAGGTGGCGGCGGCGGCGGCGCTCAACGGCCCGCAGGACTGCGTCGAGCAGATCCGAGCCACCTACAAGTCCCGCCGTGACGTCCTTGTTTCGGCGATGGCCCGGGCGGGTTGGAACATTCCCAATCCGCCGGCTTCGATGTTCGCCTGGGCGCCGCTGCCGGAAGCGCATCGCCAGGGCGGCTCGATGCTGTTCGCCAAGCGTCTCATCGAGGAAGCTGGCGTGGCCCTCGCGCCGGGGGTGGGTTTTGGGGAATACGGCGAGGGGTTCGTCCGTATCGGGCTGGTGGAGAACGAGCATCGCATCCGCCAGGCGGCGAGGAACGTCAAACGCTTCCTCGAAGGCTCGACCGTCACGTCGGACGCCGACGAATCCGTGGACGCGGCCTGAGGGGATAGATGACCGAAAGGACCTGGCGCGTCGGCGTGGCCGGACTTGGCACCGTCGGCGCGGGATTCGTGCGGCTGCTGCAGGAGGCGCCGCACTTCGCCCCGGCCGGAGGGCGCGCCGAGATCGCCGGTGTCAGCGCGCGGCGGCGCAACGCGGCGCGTGAGGCGGACGTCTCGGGTCTGGCCTGGTTCGACGATCCCGTGGCGCTGGCGCGTGATCCGGGCAACGACATTTTCGTCGAGCTGATCGGCGGGTCCGAGGGCGTGGCGAGGGCCGCGGTGGAGGCGGCGCTCGCCGCGGGCAAGCCGGTGGTGACGGCCAACAAAGCCCTCGTCGCCTGCCACGGCGCCGAGCTGGCGGCGCTCGCTGAGTCCAAGGGAGTCCCGCTGCTGTTCGAGGCCGCCGTCATGGGCGGCACGCCGGCGGTCAAGTTCGTGCGCGAGGCCCTTGTGGGCGATGAGATCGGGGCTGTCGCCGGCATATTGAACGGCACCTCCAACTTCATCCTCAGCCAGATGGAGGCCACGGGGCGGGGCTTCGCCGAGGTCCTGGCGGAAGCGCAGCGCCTGGGCTACGCCGAAGCCGATCCCACTACCGACATCGGCGGTTTCGACGCCGCCCATAAGATCGCGATCCTCGCCGCCCTGGCCTTCGACTGCGCCCCGACGCTCGAGGCGGTCGAGATCGAAGGGATTGAGGACGTGTCCCTGCTGGACATCCGTCTGGCGCGGGATCTCGGCTATCGGATCAAACAGCTGGCCATGGCCACCAGGACCCCTTCCGGGGCCTGGGTGCGCGTTCACCCGGCCCTCCTGCCGCTGGATCATCCCCTGGCCCGGGCCGATGGCGCGCTCAACGCTCTCTTCATCGAGGGCAGGCGGATCGGCCGGATGTTCATCCAGGGCGCCGGCGCGGGCGCGGGTCCCACCGCAACGGCGGTCGCCGCCGACATCGCCGACGTCATGGCCGCCTCTCGCCGCCCGGTGTTCCAGAAGCCGGCCAGCCGGCTGACGGCCCACGTCCCGGCGACGGCGCACGGCGCCCTGGAAAAGGCCTACGTGCGTCTGATCGTGCGCGACGAGCCGGGCGTTATCGCCGCGGTTTCCGAGACCCTGGCCGAGGCGGGAGTGTCGATCGACAGCTTCCTGCAGAAGCACGTAGACGACGGGCCCGGCGTGCCGATGGTGCTGACCACCCATCCGGCGCCGAGCTCCGCCATCACCGCGGCGATGGAGCGCATTGGCCATCTGCCGGCGCTGATCGCTCCGCCGCGACGGATGCCTGTCGCCAGGATCTGAAGACTCGGCGCAATCTGCCTGCGGATCCTTTTCCTGGAGAGGCGACGGCTTGGCGGACGGCGGCGGCCCCGATGGTTTTCTTGGCGTGCGCCGATCGCTCGGCGGGCGCCGCTGGCGCGCGCGCCCTGCCGATCCCGAGGTGGTGCGGGCCCATCAGCGCGAGCTGGGCCTTGCCGAACCGCTCGCCCGGGCTCTGGCGTCCCGCGGGCTCGCCGCAGGGGAGGGCGCCTTGCACCTGACGCCGACCCTGCGCGAGCTGTTTCCCGATCCCTCGTCGTTCGCCGACATGGACCTGGCCGCCCGGCTGCTGGTTGACGCCCTCGAGGCTGAAACGGAGGCCGTCGTCTTCGCAGACTACGACGTCGACGGCGCCTCGAGCGCGGCCCTGCTCGTCCGCTGGTTCCGCGCCATGGGCCGCAAGCTTCCGATCTACGTTCCGGACCGGCTGACCGAGGGCTTCGGACCCACGCCGGAGGCCTTCCGGCGTCTCTTCGCCGAGGGCGCGCGCCTGGTGGTGACCGTCGATTGTGGGGCCGCGGCCGCCGACGCCATCGCCGTGGCCGCGGAGATCGGCCTGCAGGTCGTCGTCATCGACCACCACCTGATGCGCGAGGTTCCACCCGGCGCCGCGGCGCTCGTCAATCCGAACCGGCCGGACTGCGGGTCAGGGCAGGGCGCGCTCGCGGCCGCGGGGGTGACTTTCGTGCTCCTCGCCGCTCTCAATCGCGAGGCGCGCCGGAGGGGGTTGTTCGCGCAGCGCCCGGAGCCTGACTTGCGGCGATGGCTGGACCTCGCCGCGCTGGGCGCGATCTGCGATGTCACGCGGCTCATGGGATTCAACCGGGCGCTGGCGGCCCAGGGCCTCAAGGCTATGGCGACCTGGAGCAATCCGGGTCTGGCAGCCTTGATGGACAGCGCCGGCGCCGATCGTGGCCGGGCCGGAGTGTTCGAGGCGGGCTACGTCCTTGGACCGCGAATCAACGCCGGAGGACGGATCGGCCGGTCCGATCTCGGCGCGACGCTTCTCTCTTCGGACGATCCGGCGACCTGCCAGGACCTGGCCGCACAACTCGAGGCGCTCAACGTCGAGCGCCGCGCGGTGGAGCGGGCGATCTTCGAAGAGGCCGTGGAGAGCCTCGAGCGGCAGGGAAACGAGCCCCTCGATCGTCCCGCGATCGTCGTCGCCCGCGAGACCTGGCATCCGGGCGTGGTGGGAATCGTGGCGAGCCGGCTGCGGGAGCGCTACCGGCGTCCGGTCATCGTCCTGGGAATCGATCCGCAGAGCCGGCTTGCGAAGGGATCTGGCCGCTCCCAGCCGGGCGTCAACCTCGGCCGCGCGGTCGTCGCCGCGTTCGACGAGGGTCTGCTGCTGGCGGGGGGCGGCCACGCGATGGCGGCGGGCATGACCCTTCGGGCAGACACCATCCCGGAGTTCACGGCCTGGCTCTGCGAGGCGCTCGCCGAGGAAAGTCGCATCGCCGAGGCGGTCGACGCCCTGGATATCGACGCCCTCACCGGATGCGGGGCCGCGGCGCAGGGCCTTCTCGACCTCTTCGCGCGGCTGGAGCCCTTCGGTCCGGGCGCTCCCGAGCCAGTCGTCGCCCTGGCGGACGTACGGATCGAGCGTGCCGAGCCGGTCCGCGGCGGCCACGTGCGATGCACGGTGGTGGACGGCTACGGAGGACGCCTGAAGGCGATCGCCTGGCGCGCCGGCGACACGCCAGTGGGCCGGCGTCTGCTCGCCGCCGGGCCAAGCGTACACCTCGCCGGCCGCTTGAAGCGCGACGACTGGAACGGCCGCTCAGGCGTGCAACTTGAGATCGAGGACGTCGCCGAAGGGTCGGGTCGGCCCGAAGCGTGAAAGGCGTGACGCCCAGGCTTGCGCCGCGGCGCGAGCCCAGGATATACCCCCGCCCTCCCGCGCGTCGGGGCCCTTCGTCTATCGGTTAGGACATCAGATTTTCAATCTGGGAAGACGGGTTCGACTCCCGTAGGGCCTGCCACCGTCACAGCGGCGTCACCTCGCTGTATTACCGTGCCTTTAGCCCCCTGCGGCGAAACGGCGCGACCTGCCAAATTCTCGCCGTTATCGTTGACGCTCGGGCGCCGATCCCTCCACTCTAAGCTGAAGCATGGGCTGTCAGGACAGGCCCATTGAGTGGGGTTGGGGTTCTGACGAATGTCCGAGATGGAGATCTTGGGGCGCGAGCCGCCCCTCGAGACCGTGCGAATCCGTGGCGCCGTCAAATGGTTCGACGCGGGCAAGGGTTATGGATTCGTCGTGCCGGAAGATCCGGCGCTGACCGAGGCGCGTGACGTCCTGCTCCACGTGACCTCCCTGCGCACTGCAGGGCGAGATACGGCCTCCGAGGGGGCCGCCATCGTCTGCGATGTCGTCAAGCGGACGAAGGGCTGGCAGGTGGCGGAGATCATCGAGTTGGACGAGAGCGCCGCGCCGACCCGCGTGGAGTCGCGCCGCGTCGCTCCGAAATCCCGCTTCGACGAGCGTGGTGGCGAGGATGGTCTCGAGCGTCAGTTACGGCGCCCGATCATCGAGGCCACCGGCCCGTTCGAGGCGGCGCGGGTGAAGTGGTTCAACCGCGCCAAGGGGTATGGATTCGTCGTGCGCGATGGCGCAGAGGGCGACATCTTCGTTCACATTGAGGTTTTGCGCCGGGGGGGCATCGATGACCTGCAGCCTGGCGACGAGGTGCGCGTTCGCTTCGCCAGCGGGCCGAAGGGTCTGGTCGTCGCCGAAATCCAATTGGAACAGGCTTGAGGGAAGCGTCCGTTCGCTAGAGAAGGTCGGCGCCGCCGACTGAAACGGAGCATCCGAACGTGAGCATCTCCCGTCTGGCCCGTGGGGCCGAACGTCGCCTTCCGTCTGTGCTCGGGCGGATGGCCGTTGGTCTGGTGGCGCTCGCCCTGGTCGCCGCAGCCCCGGCCGTCAATCGGCTGCGTACCGAGCCGCTGTCGATCGCCACCACCAAGGGCGTCGCCCACTTCACCGTGGAGATTGCGGACACCGACGCCACGCGTGAGCGCGGCCTGATGTTCCGCAAAAGCCTCGGGCCGAGCGAGGGCATGCTGTTCGATTTCCACACGCTCCAGCCGGTGTCGTTCTGGATGAAGAACACCCTGATCCCGCTCGACATGGTGTTCATCGGTCCCGATGGCCGAATCGTCTCCATAGCCCGCAACGCCGTGCCGATGGACGAGACGCCGATTCCTTCCGGAGGTCCGATAACGGGCGTGCTCGAGATCCGCGGGGGACGCGCGGCCGAGATCGGCGCCGAACCAGGCGACATGGTCACGGCGCGGATGTTCCAGAGGTGAGCGCGGAAGCGATTCCCGAGCCCCCGGCCGGTTATGTGCTGCAGGCCGGGCGGGGATCCTTCACGACCCACAATGGCCCATACTTCTACGACCCGTCGGCTGCCGACGGGGCGCGGCAAGCCTTCTTTGCGCTCGGGCGGCACTGCAACGGCCTTGGCCTCATCCACGGCGGAATGATCTCGGCCTTCCTCGATGGCCTGCTCGCCTCGGCGGCCGCGCGGGCGACCGGCGCCACGCCCGTGACGATGCACCTTTCCGTCGACTTCCTCGACATGGGCCGGGCAGGGGACTGGGTGATGGGTGAGGCGCGCGTCACCCGGGCGGCGCGTGACGTCGCCTTCGTCGAAGGACGCGCCCACGTCCGCCAGCGGGACTTGGCGCGCGTGTCCGGGGTGTTCAAGCTGATGAAACGCCGGGCTGACGTCGGCGCCCGGCTTTCCTTGACCTGGCCGTCGCCTCGGGCATAACCGCCTTCCCGGTCCGGGGCGTGGCGCAGCCTGGTAGCGCATCTGCTTTGGGAGCAGAGGGTCGCAGGTTCGAATCCTGCCGCCCCGACCATGGGAATGCTTCAGCGGACCCACCGCTTAAGACCATCGTTCGTAGGGACCATGCTCGCGCGCATCTTCAGACCGGCCAAGAACGCCATGCAGTCCGGCAAGGCGAAGAGCCATCAGTGGCAGCTCGAATTCGCGCCCAAGGCGCCGCGTCTGCCCGACCCGCTCATGGGATGGACGGAGACCACCGACACCGACGGTCTGATCCGCCTGTCGTTCGACACGCGGGAAGAGGCGGTCGCTTATGCGGTGAAGCGGGGGATCGCCTTCGAGGTGCTGCCCGAACCGGAGCACAAGCGCCAGATCAAGGCCTACGCCGACAACTTCGCCTTCAATCGCCGCCAGCCCTGGACCCACTAGGGCCTGTGACGTTCCTCGTAGCGTCGACTTGCTCTAATCCGAGGCCGACGACCCCGTAGCTCAACTGGATAGAGCATCTGCCTTCTAAGCAGACGGTTGCAGGTTCGAGCCCTGCCGGGGTCGCCACGGCTGGCTGTCAGCCTTCGGCCAGCGCTCGCATCTGCGCCTCGAACACCTCGTCGCTGATGATGGTCCGGGCGATCAGAAGGCTGCAGGACAGCACGTCGCTCAGATAGGCGCCGCTGGAGCCTGACCACCATCGCTCCAGGATGCTGCGGCGGCGATGGCCGACGACCACCAGGTCCGCACCGATCTCCAGGGCGAACTCGCCGATCGCCCGCGCCGGATCGCCCGCGATGAGCCTCGCCACGGGCTCGATCCCGAAGTTGCGAAGGCGAGCCACCCCCTGGTCGAGCACGCCGCGATAGTGCTCGAGATAGTCGGACATGGCGCCGCCATGCACCGCCTCCGCCATGATGACGCCGCGGAATTGCGGAGGGACCGACAGGAGGAAGACCTGTGCGCCCACGCGGCGGGCGAGCACCGCCCCTTCGCGAAGCGCGACCGCGCCTTCGCGGGACCCATCGTAGGCGAGCAAAATCCGTTGGTACACGGCGCCCTCGGCGGCAGCTCGGGCGCAGCCCCATCGACGCCCGAGAGAGGACCTTAGACCGCCTCCGGGGCCCCGCCAATCGATAGCGCCGGACTTGCCTGCGCCGGCCGTGGAGGTTCAAAGATCGAGCAATCGTACGTGGGGGGACAGCGGATGACGACTCGCATCGGCGGATGGCTCGCGGCGATCGTCGCGGCCGGGACGTTCCTGGCGGGCGCCGCCCAGGCTCAGCCCTACGCACTGACCTCGCGGAAGGGCATGGTCGTGAGTTCCCAGCATCTGGCCTCCGACGTGGGCGCGCAGATACTGCGGGAGGGCGGAAACGCCATCGACGCCGCCGTGGCCGTCGGCTACGCCCTGGCCGTCACCCATCCCTGCTGCGGGAACATCGGCGGCGGCGGCTTCATGATGGTCCACCGCGCAGGCGCGGGGGACATCTTCATCGACTTCCGGGAGATGGCGCCGCATCGGGCGGGCGCCGACATGTATCTCGGGCCGGACGGAAAGCCGGTCCCTGAGCGCAGCCTCGATGGATGGTTGGCGGTCGGGACTCCCGGAACCGTCCTCGGCCTCGAGGAGGCGCGCGTCAGGTACGGCACCATGAGTCGCGCCCGACTAATGGCGCCCGCGATCCGCCTTGCCTGGGAGGGCTTCGTCCTCGATCCTGGGGACGTCGAGGTGCTCACGGGTTCGACTGAGAAGCTCCGCGTCGATCCCAATGTGGCCGCCATCTTCCTGAAGGAGGGGCGTCCCTTCAAACCGGGCGAGCGCCTGGTCCAACGCGACCTGGCCGTCACACTTCAGGCCATCAGCGACCGTGGCCCGGCGGCCTTTTACCAGGGGCGACTCCCCTCCGAGGTGGCGACGGCCAGTGGGGCGGGCGGCGGCGTCATCTCCGCCGCAGACTTCGCCGCCTACCGCACGGGGACCGGCGCCCCGATCCGCTGCGACTACCGCGGCTATCAGATCGTCTCCGCCCCGCCGCCGAGTTCCGGCGGCGTGACCCTGTGCGAGATGCTGGAGATCCTGTCGGCCTATCCGATGAAGAGCTACGGCTTCCACTCGGCCCAGTCGGCGCACTTGATGACCGAGGCCATGCGGCGGGCGTACCGCGACCGCAACGCCTTCCTCGGCGACCCGGCCTTCGTGGACAATCAGACTGGCCATCTTCTCTCGGCGGCTCACGTCGCGAGCCTGCGCGCCTCGATCTCGAACGATCGCGCCACGCGGTCATCCGCCCTGCCGGGGATTGCCGGCGCGCCGGAGAACGCGACCACCACACACTATTCGGTCGTCGACGCGCGCGGAAACGCGGTCGCGGTGACCTACACCCTCAATGACGACTTCGGCGCCAAGGTGATCGCTGGGGGCACGGGCGTCCTGATGAACGACGAGATGGACGACTTCACCGCCAAGCCCGGCTATCCGAACGTCTTCGGTCTCATCCAGGGCAAGGCCAACGCCATCGCACCCGGCAAACGCCCGCTAAGTTCGATGACCCCGACCTTCGTCGAGAAGGACGGAAAGGTCGTGCTGGTGGTCGGAACGCCGGGCGGCTCGCGGATCATCACCACGGTGCTCGAGGTCATCGTCGACGTGCTGGACTACCGGATGGACCTGAAGTCGGCGGTGGACGCGCCGCGGTTCCACAACCAGTGGCTGCCCGACACCCTCGCCGCCGAGCCGGGGGCGTTGAGCCCGGCCACGCAGGCGCGGTTGACGGCCATGGGCTACGACGTCACGGCGCTGGAGCCTTGGGGATCTGGCAACTCGGCGGAGGTCATCGGCGTGGCGCCCGCCGATGCGACAGCGGCCAGGCGGCTGGGGTTCGCCAAGCCAGGACTGATCTACGGCGCCGCGGACCGGCGGGCTCCGGCGGGATCGGCCGCTGCGCCCTGAGTCTCGAAAATGCCTTGTGGCGCCGTGGGGTGAGCTTGCTAATGCTCGGCGTTCCTGCACCCGGAGAGCCCTTATGAGCGAAGCCTGGATCATCGACGCGGCCCGCACGCCGCGCGGCGTTGGCAAGGTCGGCAAGGGCGGGCTC
>DATBEN010000178.1:0-33475 GCA_036276055.1 Caulobacteraceae bacterium | reverse complement strand
ACCGGCTCAGGCAAGTCGGTGGGCGTCAACGCCATGATCCTGTCGATCCTCTACCGGCTGCCGCCCGAGCGGTGCCGGTTCATCATGATCGACCCGAAGATGCTCGAGCTGTCGGTCTACGACGGCATCCCGCACCTGCTGGCGCCGGTGGTGACCGAACCCAAGAAGGCGATCGTCGCCCTGAAGTGGACCGTCCGGGAGATGGAGGACCGCTACCGGCGGATGTCGAAGATCGGCGTGCGTAACGTCGCCGGCTACAACGAAAAGGCCAACGAGGCCCTCGCCAAGGGCGAGCACTTCGTGCGCACGGTGCAGACCGGCTTCGACCAGCAGGGCCGGCCGATCTTCGAGGAGGAGAAGCTCCGGCCCGAGCCGATGCCCTATCTGGTCGTGGTCATCGACGAGGTGGCGGACCTGATGCTCGTCGCGGGCAAGGACATTGAGGGCGCGGTCCAGCGCCTGGCCCAGATGGCGCGCGCCGCCGGCATTCACCTGATCATGGCCACCCAGCGCCCGTCGGTGGACGTGATCACGGGCACCATCAAGGCCAACTTCCCCACCCGGATCAGCTTCCAGGTGACCTCCAAGATCGACTCGCGGACCATCATGGGCGAGCAGGGCGCCGAACAGCTGCTCGGCTTGGGCGACATGCTCTACATGGCCGGCGGCGGGCGGATCACGCGCCTGCACGGACCATTCGTCTCTGACGAGGAGGTCGAGACAGTCGCCAAGTACCTGCGCGACCAGGGCGAACCCGACTATCTGGAAGACGTCACGGCCATGCCGGAGGAGGACGAGGATGGCGGCGCCGGCGCGTACGGCGAGGACGGGGCCGGATCCAACGACCTCTATGACCAGGCGGTGGCGGTGGTGACGCGCGACCGCAAGGCCTCCACGAGCTACATCCAGCGCCGCCTGCAGATCGGCTATAACCGGGCGGCGTCGCTGATCGAGCGAATGGAGCGCGAGGGTGTTGTCAGCGCCGCCAACCATGCCGGAAAGCGTGAGATCCTCGCGGGACCCCCGCCGCCGGCCTGACCTCGCCACTTCGGAGCTTTCAATGATGATCAGCCGGCGCGTCATCCTCACCGCGCTTGCGGCGACCGCGGCCAGCGGGGCGGCCGCCCAGACGCCGAGCGGCCTCAGCCCCGAGGACGAGGCCCTGGTGCAGCGGGCGCAGGCCTATCTCGACGGGCTGACGACAGCGACCGGCCGTTTCGTCCAGACGACGGCGGACGGGCGGGAGGCCGCCGGGACGATATGGCTGCAACGGCCGGGGCGGGCGCGGTTCGACTACGATCCGCCGTCCGGCGTCCAGATCGCCGCCGACGGCCATGTGGTCACCGAGGTCGACACCCGCCTCAAGACGATCCACAGCTACCCCCTCGGGACGACGCCGCTTTCGCTCTTCCTCGCCAGGCATGTGGCCCTGGACCAGGGCGCGCGCGTCGAGGCCGTCCGCTCCACCGCCGACGGCTTCGAGGTCCAGGTCAGGGACGGGCGGCGACGCGGCGCCATCACGCTGCAGTTTCGCAACGCGCCGCTCGCCCTCACGGGCTGGATCGTGACCGACGCCCGCGGCGCGAAGGTCCAGGTGCGCCTTACCCGCCTTGAGCCCTCGGGGCCCAAGCCGGGCGCCTTCTTCGTCCTGCGCGCGCCGCCGCCCGAAGGCCTCGAGCCCGACAGCCGAGCCTCGCCGGAGTAGACAAGAGGCCCTGGCGGTCGAATCCTGGCGCTTGGCGTCCGCCGCCCAGGAGGAGGGGCGAGTTGTGGGCGGAGCAGAAGGATGAAGCTCTACGGTTCAGCCAAGTCACGGGCAAGCCGTTCCCTGCTCGCGCTGGAAGAGCTTGGCCTTCCGTACGAACACGAGCCGTTGCGGCCCTGGGACAACTCGGCGGACCGTGCGGTTCTTGCAGCGGTCAATCCCAACGGCCGGGCGCCTGTGCTCATCGATGGGGACCTGATCATTTGGGAATCGATGGCGATCAATCTCTATCTCGGCGATCGCTACGGCGGCTCGCTGTGGCCGGAGGATCAGGCCGGACGCGCACATCTCTACCAATGGAGCCTCTGGAGTCAGACGGAGGTCGACGTTCTCGCACGCCACAAGGCGCGCTTCGGCAAGGACGCGGCGCGCAAGCAACAGGCTGAGAGCGAACGGCTGGAGGTGATGACAAGGCTCGATGCGGCGCTTGTGGGCAGGTCCTACCTTATCGGCGACACCTTCACTCTTGCTGACCTCAACGTGGCGGCCACGCTCAGCGAGCCTTGGGAAAACGGACTGATAGACGGCGATCTCAATCCCTCCGATCACCGCCTCCGGGCGCTTGCCGGCTGGCTTCATCGATGCACAGGCCGCGCTTCATGGGGCCGGGTCCGCAACCTGCCCTGAGCGCCGCTTGCGACAGCCATTCTCCACCCGGAGAGGACAAGCCGACGGGGGTATCAACTGCCTGGGTTTCATCCCTAGATAAGCGCGTGCGCCTCCGAATCGCTTCCTGGAACGTCAACTCGGCCCGCCTGCGCGCCGAGCACATCGCGCGGTTCATCCGCGAGAGCTCGCCCGATGTCCTGTGCCTGCAGGAGATCAAGTGCCAGGAGGCCGAGTTCCCCGCCGAGGTCCTCGCCGAAGCCGGGCTGCCGCATCTGAAGATCGGCGGACAGAAAGGCTGGCATGGCGTGGCGATCGCCTCCGCCATGCCGCTGGAGCCGGCGCCGGCGCTCGCCGTCTGCCGCGAGGGCCACGCGCGATGTGTCTCGGCCACGGTGGCGGGGGTCGAGATCCACAATCTCTATGCGCCGGCGGGCGGCGACACGCCGGACCGCGAGGTCAACCCCAAGTTCGACCACAAGCTCGACTTCTACGCCAAGCTGACCGCGGAAATGGCGAGCCGGGATCCCCGCGCGCCGCTCATCCTCCTGGGCGACCTCAACATCGCCCCGGGCGAGGCGGACGTCTGGAATCACCGCTACATGTCGAAGGTCGTCAGCCACACGCCCGTCGAAGTGGAAGCGATGGAGGCGCTGCGCGCGAGTCTCGGCTTCGTCGACCTGGTGCGCGCCGCGACGCCGGAGCCCGAGAAGCTGTTCTCCTGGTGGAGCTATCGGGCCGCCGATTTCCGCCGCTCCAACCGCGGCCTTCGCCTAGATCACATCTGGGCGACGCCCGGCCTGCACGCGGCCGCCTCCCGCGTCGGCGCCCCGCAAGCGCGGATCCACGACGACGTCCGCGAGTGGGAACGCCCCAGCGACCACGCCCCGGTGACGGCGGATCTGGCGGCGTGAGGCGCGTCCCTACCCTTTGGGGAGGGACAGGCTACGGCGCCAGGCGGTAGCCGCCGGCTTCGGTGAGGAGGAGGCGGGCGTGGCTGGGGTCGGACTCGATCTTCTGGCGAAGGCGGTAGACGTGGGTCTCCAGAGTGTGGGTGGTGACCCCGGCGTTGTAGCCCCAGACCTCGGCCAGCAGTTCCTCCCGCGCCACGGGCTTGTCGCCCGCGCGGTAGAGGTACTTGAGGATGTTCGCCTCTTTGTCGGTGAGACGAAGCTTGCGGCCCTTCTCGTCCAGGAGGACCCGGTCCGCAGGATGGAATTCATAGGGGCCGATGTGAAAGACCGCGTCCTCGGACTGCTCGTGCGCCCGCAGCTGGGCGCGGATACGCGCCATCAGGACGTTGAACTTGAAGGGCTTTGTGACGTAGTCGCTGGCCCCGGCGTCGAGGCCGAGGATCGTCTCGCGTTCGCCTTCGGCGGCGGTCAGCATGATCACTGGCGCGGTGACGCCCTTCTCCCGAAGCTCGGCGCAGACTTCGCGGCCATTCTTGTCCGGCAGGTCGAGGTCCAGCAGGATGAGGTCCGGCCGGTTGAGGGTCGCGGCGGCGAGGCCTTCGTCGCCCTGGGCCGCGCCGACGGCGGAGAACTCGGGGTTGGCCTGCAGTAGTTCGCAAAGGGAGTCGCGCAGATCGTCGTCATCGTCGATGACAAGGATGGTCTTCGGTTGAGCCATGGGCGGGACCATGCACCTTTTGCGGCGGCGACGCCAAGGCCGGACGTGGCCTTAGCCCCCGTCGGCATGCGGGCGCTGGCGGGCGCCGAAAACCGCCGATCCGACGCGCACCGAAGTGGCGCCGTGGGCGATGGCGATCTCGAAGTCGCCGCTCATGCCCATCGAGAGCGCAGCCAGGCCGTTGCGCTGCGCGATCTTCGCCAGCAGGGCGAAGTGTGGGGCGGGAGGTTCGCCGGCAGGAGGGATGCACATCAGCCCCTCAACCTGCAGCCCGTGCCGCACGCGGCAGAGTTCGATGAAGGCGTCGGTCTCGGGCGGCGCCACGCCCGCCTTCTGCGGCTCCTCGCCTGTGTTCACCTGGACGTAGAGCCGCGGCGCGCGGCCCGCCGCCTGGATGTCGCGCTCCAGCCGCTCGGCCAGACGCGGCCGATCGAGCGTCTCGACGACGTCGAAGAACTCCACGGCCTCGCGGGCCTTGTTGGTCTGCAGAGGGCCGATCAGGCGCAGCTCGAGCCCCACCCGCCGGTCGCGCCAGCGCACGAGCGCCTCCTGCACGCGGTTCTCGCCGAACACCCTCTGCCCGGCCGCGAGGACAGGGGCGATCGCCTCCCAGGGCTGCTGCTTGCTCACCGCCGTAAGCGTGACGCCGCCAGGCGCGCGGCCGGCGGCGCTTGCGGCGGCCGCGATGCGCGCCCTCACGTCGGCAAGGCCGGACGCGGCCCGGCCTGCGATCGGAGTGTGGGGTGGCGGCATTGAAGACGAGCCCTGCTGCGGCGTTGATGCGTCGGGCGCGGAACCTAGGGCCCTGGCCCCGCAGCGCAAGGCCGTGGCCGCGGCTGCTGTTCTTCACCGACCCCGTGCGCACGCCCGATCCGGCGCGGGTCGCGGCGAGCCTGCCGCGCGGCGCCGCGATCGTCTATCGCGCCTTCGGCGCCCCGGATGCGGTGGCGACCGGACGGAGGCTGGCGCGACTCGCCCATCGCCGCGGCGTGCTGATGTTCGTAGGCGCCGATCCGCGCCTCGCCGCGGCCGTGGGCGCGGACGGCGTGCACCTGCCCGAGCGCCTGGCGACGCGCCGAGGCGCCAACAACGCCCTCAAGCGCAGATTCCGCCTCACCGCGGCCGCTCACGGCCTGCCGGCGGCGCGGCGTGCGCGCGCGGCAGGCGTGGAGGCGGTGGTCGTTTCGCCCGTCTTTCCAAGCCGCAGCCCCTCCGCGGGGCGTCCCATCGGCGCCTTGCGGTTCCGGACTCTCGTACGGGCGGCGGCGCTTCCGGTCTACGCGTTAGGCGGCGTCAATCCGCGCACGGCCAGAGGCCTGAAAGGCTCCGGCGCGGCAGGACTGGCGGCGGTGGAGGCGTTCGAAGCCGACGCACCCGGGGCCTGCTCGCCGGCTAGAACTTGAAGGTCGTTTCCAGCCGCACGCGCGGGTTGGGCGCCTGAAGCGTCGGCTGGCGCTGCGATTCCAGCGGGATCCCCTGGTCCGGCGCGAGCGTGACGCCGCCGCCGATGTGGAGTCGCGGCGTCACCTTGTAGAACAGGCCGGGTTCAAGGTCGCGCAGGTCGGTCTCGCGGTCGGTATGGGACTCGACGCCGAGCCGCAGGCCCCAGCGACCCTTCTTCGAATCCCACTCCAGCGTGCGACCGGGCGCGGCGGGCGCCGGAGCGGCGAAATCATTGGCGACGAGAAGGGCTTGCGGCGCAGTCTGGGCGCGCGCGCTCACGCCCGCAAGGCAGACGCAGACGGCTCCGACAGCCCCTATGAGCTCTGCAGGCTTCATCACCTTGCTCGCTCGCCCCCTCGGCCATGCGCGTCGCCCTCACGACGTCCTGGCTCGACTGCAGGGATGCTAAACGCGCGACGACGATCTGCGTCAACTGCGGCGCGCCCGAATCCAACCCCCCTGCGGCTGAAGGCCTCTGGCTGTGGCGCGTCCGCCACGCGATTGCCGTTTTGCGGTCCAAAGCGAATGCTGTAGACGCATGGCCCCGCAAGGGCCCCGGGAGCCCGGCGAACAGCCGAAGACGGAAATGGAGCGGATGATCAAGGTGAGTCAACGCGGCCGGTGGCTCCGCGTTTCCGCGACCGTTCTGGCGAGCATCGGCGCCCTGTCGGTCTCGGCGTGCGGCGGCAAGGCGACCCATGGCGCCCCAAACCATGCGCCACCGGGCGCGATCGGCGTGAACAGCTATCTGTGGCGCGCGACCCTGGACACCCTGTCGTTCATGCCCCTGGCGTCGGCGGATCCCTTCGGCGGGGTGGTGACCACCGACTGGTACATCAACCCCGAGCGGCCTACCGAGCGTTTCAAGGTGACGGTCTACATCCTGGATGCACGACTTAGGGCGGACGGGCTTTCGGTGAACGTCTACAAGGAAGTCAGCAACGGCCAGGGCGGCTGGATGCCCTCGCCGACTGCGGACCAGACGAGCTCGGACATCGAGAACGCCATCCTGACCAAGGCTCGACAGCTTCGACTTTCGAACCTGAAGGGCTAGCGGGCGAGTCCATCGCCCGCGGCATGGTCATCACAGCGGCGCCGCGCTAAGCCTCGGGGCCGCTATCGCGTCAGCGGCAAGAGTGAAGAGCAGCGCAGGCATGGTCCGATACAACCCCAAGGCGGTCGAGCCAAAGTGGCGCGCGGCCTGGGACGCGGCCGACGCCTTCCGGGCGGAGACCGGCTCGGGCAAGCCGAAGTATTATGTTCTCGAGATGTTCCCCTACCCGTCGGGAAATCTCCACGTCGGCCACGCCCGCAACTACGCCATGGGCGACGTGGTCGCCCGCTACAAGCGCGCCCAGGGATTCAACGTCCTGCACCCGATGGGCTGGGACGCCTTCGGCCTGCCCGCGGAGAACGCGGCGCAGGAGCGCGGGGTGGACCCCACAGCCTGGACCTTGAGCAATATCGACCGGATGCGGGCCGAGCTTAAGGCCCTGGGCCTGTCGATCGACTGGTCCCGGGAGCTGGCGACCTGCGATCCGACCTACTACGGCCGCCAGCAGGCCTGGTTCCTGCGCCTGATGGAGCGCGGCCTGGTCTATCGCAAGGAAGGGCTCGTGAACTGGGATCCGGTCGACATGACCGTCCTGGCCAACGAGCAGGTCATCGACGGGTGCGGCTGGCGCTCCGGCGCGCCGGTGGAGCGCCGCAAGCTGACCCAGTGGTTCCTGCGCATCACCGACTATGCGGAAGACCTGCTGGAAGGCCTGCAGTCGCTGGACCGCTGGCCCGACAAGGTCCGGCTGATGCAGGAGAACTGGATCGGCAAGTCGCGCGGCCTGCGGTTGGACTTCCCCTTCGCCGCGCCCCAGCCCGAACCGGCGATCACCGTCTACACCACCCGTCCGGACACCCTGTTCGGCGCCAGCTTCGTGGCCGTAGCCCCTGATCATCCGCTGGCCGAACGGCTGGCGGCGTCGGACGACCGCGTGCGCGACTTCGTCGCCCGCTGCCGGCTGGGCGGCACTTCCGAGGCCGAGATCGAGTCGGCCGAGAAGCTCGGCTGGGACACGGGGCTGGAGGTGGTCCACCCCTTCGATCCGGACATGCGCCTGCCGGTCTGGATCGCGAACTTCGTCCTGATGGAATATGGGACCGGCGCCATCTTCGGCTGCCCGGGACACGATCAGCGCGACCTCGACTTCGCCCGCAAGTACGACCTGCCCGTGACGCCCGTGGTCCTGCCGCCCACAGCTGACGCTGCGTCGTTTCACGTGAAACAAGAGGCTTACGTCGGGCCGGGCCGGATCTTCAATTCGCGCTTCCTGGACGGGCTGGAGATCGAGGCCGCCAAGGCCGCCGCGATCGCCGAGGTCGAACGGCTGGGCATGGGCGTCGGGGCGACGGTCTACCGCCTCCGCGACTGGGGCGTCTCGCGCCAGCGCGGCTGGGGTTGTCCGATCCCGGTGATCCATTGCCAGGCCTGCGGCGTCGTCCCCGTGCCCGAGGACCAGCTGCCCGTGCGCCTCCCCGAGGGGATGGACTTCAGCCGCCCCGGCAATCCGCTCGCCCGCGACGAGGCGTGGAGGCAGGTTTCCTGTCCCAAATGCGGCGGCGCCGCCCAGAGGGAGACCGACACCCTCGACACCTTCGTCGATTCTTCCTGGTATTTCGCCCGCTTCGCCAATCCGCACGCGGCGGCGCCGATCGATGGGGCGGCGGCCGACTACTGGCTGCCAGTGGACCAGTACATCGGCGGGGTGGAGCACGCGGTCCTGCACCTGCTCTACGCCCGCTTCGTCACCCGCGCCCTGGCGGACGAGGGTATGCTGAAGGTGAAGGAGCCATTCGCCGGCCTGTTCACCCAGGGCATGGTCACCCACGAGACCTATCGCCGCCAGAACGGCGAATGGGTCGAACCGGGCATGGTGGAGATCGAAACGGAGGGAGCGACGCGAAGGGCGCGCATCGCCGAGACCGGCGAGCCCGTCGCCGTCGGCGACGTCGAGAAGATGTCGAAGTCGAAGCGAAACGTCGTGGCGCCGGCCGACATCGCCGAGACCTACGGCGTCGACGCGGCCCGCCTGTTCGTCCTGTCGGACTCGCCGCCCGAACGCGATGTGCAATGGACCGCGGCGGGCGTGGAAGGCGCGTGGCGGCTGATCAACCGGATCTGGGCCGAGTTCGACGCCCTGGGCGAGGGCGCGGGCGACGCCGCAGCCGACCTCGAGCTTCTGCGCGGCACCCACAAGGCGATCAAGGCGGTGACCGAGGCCATCGAGGGCTTCCGGTTCAACAGCGCGGTGGCGCGTCTGTACGAATTCACCTCTGTCGTGCGGACCGCTCGCGCCGACGCGGCGGTGTCAGACAGCGCCCGGCGAACGGCGCTGAGCGCCCTGGCGCGGCTCGTGGCGCCTTTCGCTCCGCATCTCGCGGAGGAGTGCTGGTCGGAGCTCGGCGAGAGCGGTTTGGTGGCCCAGGCGGCGTGGCCCAGTTGGGATCCGGCACTCAGCGAAGACGAAGAGCGCACGCTTCCGGTGCAGATCAACGGCAAGCGTCGCGGCGAGGTCCGCGCGCCAGCCGGCGCCTCGGCCGCGGAAGTGGAGCAGATCGTCCTGGGCGACGACGAGATACGCCGTCGCCTCGAGGGCCTGACCATCAGGAAGGTGATCGTGGTGCCCGATCGCATCGTCAACCTGGTCGCCGGATGAGCCCGCGGCGGTTCCGGCTCGTGGTCGGCGCGATCGCCACCCTGGCGCCGGCGCTGGCCGGCTGCGGTTTCACGCCGATGTATGCGACGCCTGGCGTCAGCGCCGGCCTCGCCTCGATCGACGTGACCGCGCCGCACGGGCGCCTGGGCTATCTGCTGCGCGAGGACCTCGACGACGCCCTGGGCCGCGACAAATCGGCGCCGCCGGCGTACCGGCTGGAGCTGACGATGGTGCAGAGCCGCGGCCCGCGCGGGCTGAACATCGCCGACGTCGCCGATTACTATGACCTTGGCCTGACGGTTCAGTATCGCCTGGTCTCTATCGTCACCGGCAAGGTGGCGGCTTCGGGCGCGGTGACGAGCCAGGTCAGCTATGACGACACCGGCCAAGCCTATGCCGACATAGCGGCCGCCCAGGACGCCCAGGGCCGCGTCGCATCCGATGCGGCCCAGCGAATCCAGATCCAGCTCGCGTCCTGGATGCACCGGCAGGCGCCGGGCGACTGATCCGGCGCGGCCGTGCTCCTCAACCGCCGCCCCGATCTGGAGAAATTCCTCGCCGCGCCCGGCTCGGCCCGGGCGGCCGTGGTGCACGGCCGCGACCACGGGGTTGTGCGCGAGCGCGCCGACGCCCTGGCGCGGGCCACGACGGACCGGCCTGACGATCCGTTCGACGTCGCCTTGCTCACGGATGCCGACCTCCTCTCGGAGGAGGGTCGGCTCGAGGGCGAACTGATGGCCGTCTCCATGGTAGGCGGGCGGCGGCTGGTGCGGCTGCGGCTGGGCGGAGAGTCCGTGGCCGCCGAGCGCATCGCCGGCGAGGCCCTGGCGCGCCACTTGGCCGGCGAGCTCAATCCCGACGCCTTCCTGCTGGTGGAGGCCGGCCAACTTCGCAACGACTCCGCGCTCGTACGCGGCGGCAAGGATTCCCCGCTGTGCGGAGTCATCCCCTGCTACGAGGACGAGCCGGGCGAGCTGGCGCGCATGGCGCGAGCGGCCTTGACGCAGGAGGGCCTCGCCATCAGCTCAGACGCGCTGGAGGTGTTCGTCGGGCGCCTTCCCCACGACCGCGGCGTGGCGCGCCAGGAGATCGAGCGGCTGATCCTGTTCCTGGGTCCCGGTCGGCCCGGACAGGCGAGCCTCGCCGACCTGGCCCCCTTTTTCGGCGTCGAGCCGGAAGCCTCGCTCGGCGAAGCGGCTCTGCACGCCTTCGGCGGTCGCATTGCCGCCGCCCAGTCCCAGTTGCGCCTGGCCCAGCAGGAGGGCGAGGGGGGGGTCGCCGCTGTGCGGGCCATGGCCCTGCACCTTGGACGCCTGCGCAGGGTCGGCGCGGCCCGGGCGGGCGGCGCGAGCCCGCAGGCGGCGGTGAAGTCGGCCGGAATCTTCTGGAAAAACGAGCGCGAGGTGCTGCGCCAGGCCAACGCCTGGACCCTGGCGAACCTCGCCGGACCCCAGGCCGACATCCTGGCCGCGGAGATCGCCTGCAAGCGCACAGGTTCTCCCGATCGTCTCCTGGCCGAGCGCCTCGCCTTCTCGATCGCCCACCAGGCGCGGCGACTGGGCCTTTAGTCCTCCCTTTCCCGGCGGCTGCCAGCGATCAGGCGGCGGGCGACCTCGTCGAGCTGTTCGAGGGTGCGGTATTCGATGAGCACCTGGCCCGACTCCCCGGAATGGCGGATCGAGACCGACAGGCCCAGCGCCTCCGACAGATCACTTTCGAGGGCGCGGGTGTCGTCGTCCTTGGGCGGCGCCGGCGCGCGGGCGGGGCGGCCGCCGGCCCGCTCCCGCGCCTGCCGCGCCAGGGCCTCCACCTGGCGCACGTTGAGGCCCCGCGCGACAATGGTGTCGGCCAGGTCCTCCGCGTTCTCCAGGTCGAGCAGGGCGCGGGCGTGGCCGGCGGTGAGGCGGCCGGCCTCGACGTGGGCCTGAACCCCGGCCGGCAGCCGCATCAGCCGGATCGTGTTGGCGACGTGGCTGCGGCTCTTGCCCACGACGCGGGCGATCTCGTCGGCGCTGCGGCTGAACCGCTCGCTCATCAGCTGGTAGCCGCGCGCCTCTTCAAGGGCGTTGAGGTCGGCGCGCTGGATGTTCTCGATCAGCGCCACTTCCATCACCTCCGCTGCAGTGAGGTCGCGGATGAGGGCCGGAATCGTCCTCAGTCCCGCTTGCTGCGCCGCGCGCCAGCGACGCTCGCCGGCGATGATCTGGTGCTCGCCCGGGGCGTCGGGCAGGGGACGGACCAGGATCGGCTGGATCACCCCGCGCTCCCGGATCGACCCAGCCAGCTCGTCCAGCTCGGGCTGGGAGAAGGCGCGCCGGGGCTGCTCGGGATTGGGCCGCACCAGCTCGACGGGAAGCTCGACCACACCGGCTTCGCGACGCCGCTCGGGCGTCACGGCCGTTTGCGCCTCTTCCAGAAGGGCGGAAAGGCCCCGCCCCAGACCCCGGCGTTGCTCCGCCATGCTCATTCGCCTCTCGTGAACTCTTCCGCCCCGGCCGCCGACCTCAGGCGACCAGCTGACTGCGCTTCTTCTCGCGCGCGATCATCTCACGCGCGAGGTCGAGGTAGGCCCGGCTGCCGGCGCAGTGGAGATCGTAGATCAGGGCGGGTTTGCCGTGCGAGGGCGCCTCGGAGACGCGTACGTTGCGCGGGATCATCGTCTCGTAGACCGCCTCCTTGAGGTGTCCGCGCACGTCGCTGGCGACCTGCGAGGAGAGGCTGTTGCGGCGATCGAACATGGTCAGGACCACGCCCTGGATGGAGAGGCGTGGGTTGAGCGCGACGCGGACCTGCTCGATCGTCCGCAGGAGCTGACTGAGGCCCTCGAGGGCGAAGAACTCGCACTGCAGGGGCACGAGCACCGCGTCGGCGGCGACAAGGGCGTTCACGGTGAGCAGATTCAGCGACGGCGGGCAGTCGATGAGGATGTAGTCCAGCGCGCCCGGGTCGAGCCGTTCCAGCGCGTCGCGAAGGCGGTAGGCGCGCCGCGGCGCCTGGCCCAGCTCCAGCTCCACCCCCGACAGATCCGCCTCCGCCGGGATCAGGGAGAGATTGGGGACGTCCGTGGCGACCATGGTCTCCGAGGCCGGAACGCCGTCGATGAGGACGTCATAGAGGGTCTTGCCGCGCATCTGCGGGTGCAGGCCCAAGCCCGTCGAGGCGTTGCCCTGCGGATCGTCGTCGACGAGCAGCACCCGCTGGCCCACCGCCGCCAGGGCGGTGCCGAGGTTGATCGCCGTCGTCGTCTTGCCCACGCCGCCCTTCTGATTGGCGATGGCGAGGATCCGGACTCTAGCGTCTTGAGGCACGGCTCAGGTTCCTGATCGCAAGGAGTCGCCCGCGCGGGTCACTGAGGCTCGTCTCACACTTGACCTCGAATCGCCAGCGCCCGCGCGCCGCGTCGATCTCGGCCTGCGCGTCCCCGCCCTTGAGGAACAGGCCGCGCGCGCCCAGCGCCATGTAGGGTGCGGCAAAATCGAGCAGCCGTTCGAGCGGGGCGCAGGCCCGCGCGGTGACCACCTCCGCCCGCAACCTGAAATCTTCGGCTCGGCCGTGTCGCACCACCGCGGGCAGATCGAGGCGGTCGACTACCGACTGCAGGAAACGGCAGCGCTTGGCCATGCTCTCCACGAGGTCGATCTGCGCGCCCTCGCGGCCCTTGAGCAGGATCGCCAGGACGAGGCCTGGAAGGCCCGCGCCCGACCCGAGGTCCGCCCACCGCACGGCCTCGCGCTCGAACCAGAGCAACTGGGCGCTATCGAGGAAGTGGCGGCTCCAGAACTGCGGCAGGGTCGCGGCGCCGACGAGATTGGTCTCGCGGTTGGCCGCCTCGAGCATGCCGCTATAGGTCTCCGCGGCCGCCGCGCGGGTCTGGTTCCAGTCCAGAGCCTCCCAGAAGCCGGACGGAAGCGCCTCGCCCTCAGGCGGCGCGACGACGGACATGCGCCAGAAGGGCGGTGAGGGCGCCGGGTGTCACCCCTTCGATACGCGCGGCCTGGCCGAGCGTCGTCGGCGCCACTGCGGAGAGCTTCTCCTGCACCTCGGCGGAGAGACCGCCGAGCGCGTGGTAGTCTAGGTCCGCCGGCAGGGCGAGGTCCTCGTCCTTGCGGAAGAGGGCGACGTCCGCCTCCTGGCGGGACATGTAGCCGTGATAGGCGGCGTCGATCTCGACCTGCTCGCGGGCGAAGGGCGGCCAGGACGCGATCTGCGGCCAGATACGGGCGAGATCATCGAAGCCGATCTCGGCGTGGGCGAGCAGCTGGACGAGGGAGCGGGGCTGGCCGTCGGCCGACACCCGAAAGCCGGCGCGCGCCGCGGCCGCAGGCGAAAGCCTGAGCTCGCTGGCCGCGGCCCGGGCGTCGGCAAGCGCGGCGGCCTTCGTCGCCCACGCGCCGCGCCGCTCAGACCCCACGCATCCCCAGCCTTCGCCGACCTCCGTCAGCCGCTGGTCGGCGTTGTCGGCGCGCAGGCGCAGGCGGTACTCCGCCCGGCTGGTGAACATGCGGTAGGGCTCGGTCACCCCGCGGGTGACAAGGTCGTCGATCAACACGCCGATGTAGGCCTGGTCGCGGCCCATCACGACCGGGTCAGCTCCGCCGCCCTCGCGAGCGGCGTTGATCCCCGCCATCAGGCCCTGGGCGGCGGCCTCCTCATAGCCGGTCGTCCCATTGATCTGGCCCGCGAGATAGAGCCCTGGCGCGCGCTTGACCGCGAGGGCAGGCGTGAGCTCGCGCGGATCGACGTAGTCGTATTCGATGGCGTAGCCGTAGCGCAGCACCTGGACCCGCTCGAGCCCAGGAATGGTCCGCAGGAACCGGTCCTGGGTCGCCTCGCCCAGGGAGGTCGAGATCCCATTGGGATAGACGGTCGGATCGTCCAGGCCCTCGGGCTCGAGGAAGATCTGGTGGCTCGTCTTGTCGGCGAACCGCACGACCTTGTCCTCGATCGAGGGGCAGTAGCGTGGCCCGCGGCCCGAGGTGCGCCCGCCATAGACTGCCGATTCCTCCAGATTCTCGGCGATGATCGCATGGGTCGCCGGCGTGGTCGCCGTGACGCCGCAGGTGATCTGCGGGTTGGAGATTCGCTCCGTGAGGAAGGAGAAGGGGGCGGGCGGGTCGTCGCCAGGCTGGCTCGCCAGGCTCGCCCAGTCGATCGTCCGGCCGTCGAGACGCGCGGGCGTCCCGGTCTTCAGCCGCCCCATGGCAAGACCAAGCCCGTAGAGCCGTTCCGCGAGACCGACGGTCGGCGCCTCCCCGAACCGGCCGGCCGGCGTGCGCGCGGACCCCCGCCAGATGACGCCCTTGAGGAAGGTGCCGGTCGTCAGCACCACCGCGCCCGCCCCATAGCGGCGTCCGCTCGCCCCGACCACGCCGACGATACGCCCTGCCTCGTCGATCAGGTCCTCGGCGGCGTCGGCAATGATGTCGAGACTCGGCTGCGCCTCCAGCGCCGTGCGCATGGCCGTGCGATAGAGGGCCCGATCCATCTGCGCCCGCGGACCACGCACAGCCGCGCCACGCGAGGCGTTGAGCATGCGGAACTGAATGCCAGCCGCGTCGGCCACCCGGCCCATCAGACCGTCGAGGGCGTCGACCTCCCGCACGAGGTGGCCCTTGCCGATCCCGCCGATGGCGGGATTGCACGACATCTCGCCGATCGTCTCGATCTTGTGCGTGACGAGCAGAGTGCGCGCGCCGACCCGCGCCGCCGCCGCAGCGGCTTCGCATCCGGCGTGTCCGCCGCCGATGACGATGACATCCCAGGTGTCGGTCACGGATGGGCTCTGCGGGTCGAACGCGAAAGGGATCGGAGGCCCGGGAGATAGGCCCTCGAGCGGCCGCGGTCGAGTGGGCCAGTTTGTTTCACGTGAAACAACCTCACTTGCCGATGCAGAAGCTGGAGAACACCTTGTCCAGCACGTCCTCGGTCCCAACTTCCCCGGTGATCCGCTCCAGCGCGCGCGAGGCCAGGCGCACATCCTCGGCCGCCAGCTCAGGTTCGTCGAGCATCACGAGCGCGCGGCGCAGGGCGTCGCGGGCCTCGGCGAGGGCGCTGGCGTGCCGGATCCGCGTCGCTGCGGGAAAATCCTCTGCATCCAACAGCTTGTGCGCGGTCGAGACCAGCCAGGCGCGGATAACTTCGGCGTCGTTTCCCTGCAACATCACCTGCATCGCCTGTAGGCCCACCCTGCACGCCATGTCAGCAGCGCCCGAAGCCGCGGCGCCGGCCGGACGATCCGCCTTGTTCAGCAAACACAAGTCGCCGCCTTTCAGCAGGTCCGACCCGGCTTCCCAGCCCTCCGCGGCCGATCGGTCGACGACCCACAGCCGCATGTCGGCCTCCGCAGCCCAGGCGCGGGCGCGGGCGACGCCCTCGCGTTCCACCGGATCGTCCGTCGATCGCAGCCCGGCCATATCGGCGAGCAGGACCCGATAGCCGTCGAGCTCCATGGGAACCTCGATCACGTCGCGCGTCGTCCCGGGAATCTCGGTGACGATGGCCGCGTCCCGCCCGGCGAGAGCATTGAGGAGGGTGCTTTTGCCGGCGTTCGGCGCGCCGATGATCGCCACGCGCCAGCCCTCGCGGATCGCCCGGCCGCGGCCGAGTTCGCCGGCGGCGGCGGTCAGCTCGGCGGCGAGGGTCTCCAGGCGGCCGCGGGCGAGATCCAGGCCGGCGTCGATGTCCTCGTCGGGGAAATCCACCAGGGCTTCCAGCCGGGCGCGGATTTCCACCAGCGCGTCGCGCCAGGCGCCCTGGCGGCCGGAGAGCTCTCCGTCCAGCTGCGCCAGGGCCTGGCGGGCCTGGGCCCTGGTCTCCGCGTCGACGAGGTCGGCGACCGCCTCAGCCTGCGCGAGGTCGAGCTTGCCCGCCTCGAAGGCCCGTCGCGTGAATTCGCCCGGCTCCGCCAGGCGCACGCCAGCCTCGGCAAGGCGGCCCAGGACCGCCTGAATGACGAAGCGGCTACCGTGAAGGTGCAGCTCGGCGCAGTCCTCGCCGGTGTAGCTGTGCGGGGCGGGAAACCAGAGCACGAGGGCCTGGTCGAGAGCCTGGCCCTCGGCGTCGCGCAGGGTGCGCAGGCCGGCCTCACGGGGCTGGCCAGGCCGAACGCCAAGGGCGGAGAGGGCGTCGCGCACGCCGGGCCCGCTGAGGCGGACGACGGCGACGGCGGATCGGCCCGGCGGGGTGGCCAGGGCCGCGATGGCAGAGGTCCCGGCGCTAGGGGCGCCAGGCCCCATCAGGTGTTCATCGACTGGAAGAAGTCGGCGTTGTTCTTCGCCTGCCGCAGCTTGTCGAGCAGGAACTCGATCGCGTCCTGCGGACCCATCGGGTTGAGGATCCGCCGCAGCACGAAGGTCTTCTGCAGCTGATCGCGCGGCGTGATCAGCTCTTCCTTACGGGTGCCGGACTTCAGCACGTCGATGGCCGGGTAGATCCGCTTGTCGGCGACCTTGCGGTCGAGGACGATTTCGGAGTTGCCGGTGCCCTTGAACTCTTCGAAGATCACTTCGTCCATCCGGCTGCCGGTGTCGATCAGGGCGGTCGCGATGATGGTCAGCGAGCCGCCTTCCTCGATATTGCGCGCCGCGCCGAAGAAGCGCTTGGGCTTCTGCAGGGCGTTGGCGTCGACACCGCCGGTGAGCACCTTGCCGGAGGAGGGGACGGTGGTGTTGTAGGCGCGGCCCAGGCGTGTAACCGAGTCCAGCAGGATCACCACGTCGCGCTTGTGCTCCACGAGGCGCTTGGCCTTCTCGATTACCATTTCGGCGACCTGGACGTGACGGATCGCCGGTTCGTCGAAGGTCGAGGAGATGACCTCGCCGCGCACGGTGCGCTGCATGTCGGTCACTTCTTCCGGTCTCTCGTCGATCAACAGGACGATGAGGTAGGTGTCGGGATAGTTGGCGGCGATCGACTTGGCGATGTTCTGCAGCATCACCGTCTTGCCGACCCGCGGCGGGGCGACGATCAGGCAGCGCTGGCCCTTTCCCAGCGGGGCGACGATGTCGATGACCCGCCCCGAACGATCCTTCAGGGTCGGGTCCTCGATCTCCATCGTCATCCGCTCCTCGGGATAGAGGGGCGTCAGGTTGTCGAAGTGGACCTTGTGGCGGACGTTCTCGGGGTTCTCGAAGTTGACCTTGTCGACCTTCACCAGGGCGAAGTAGCGCTCACCCTCGCGCGGGGCGCGGATGCCGCCCTCGACGGTGTCGCCGGTGCGCAAGCCAAAGCGGCGGATCTGCGAAGGGCTGACATAGATGTCGTCGGGCCCGGGCAGGTAATTGGCTTCGGGGCTGCGCAGGAAACCGAAGCCGTCCTGCACCACTTCGAGGGTGCCGGAGCCGAAGATCTCGAGGCCCTCTTCGGCGGAAGCCTTGAGGATGGCGAACATCATGTCCTGCTTGCGCATGGCGTTCGCGTTTTCGATGTCGAACTGCTCGGCGAAGGCGAGGAGCTCGGCGGGCGACTTCTCCTTCAATTCCTGCAGCGACATTCGGCTCACATCGAGCCCGGCCGGCCGGTGGGCGTCATCGCCCTCCTCGTGCTGGCCCATGACGACGCCGTCTTCCGAGGTCTCGGGAGCGTCGATATCCAGTATATCTGACATGAATGATAAACTCTTGCGGGGTGACTCCGTCGACACGACCGGAGCCCTTTGTCAGGCCCGACGATTTACAACCCTCCGAAGGAAACTATCCTCGGACGCATCGGCTCATCGGATGTGTCGGACGCGTGCGGCGCAGAAAGGGCCGTCACGGTCTGTCTGTGGGGCGGGGGAGCCGCGCGTCCTTAGCGGTGCGCGGGTCGGGGTGGACGGAAACATACGGACGAAGCCCCGTCAAGGCCGACCCTCATCAGATAGGAAGCTTCGTGACGACCGCCAAGATGATCACCGCTGCGATGAGGAACGGCAGCTCGTTGGTCATGCGCCAGAATCTCTCGCTTCGCTGGCGATCACCCCGCGCCAGGCGCTTGCGCGCACGGGCGAGAAAGTGATGCCACCACAGCAGGAAGGCCACGCCGCAGAGCTTCAGGATCAGCCAGGGCGTCAGCAGCAGGCGCCAGCCCTCCAGCCACACCAGCGTTCCGCCCAGGATCACCACGGCGACCATAGCCGGATTCATGATGATCCGCAGGAGCTTGGCCTCCATGACCTGAAATGTCTGGTCCATCTCCGAGCCGGGCGCGGACCGCGTATGGTAGGCGAACAGGCGCGGCAGATAGAGCAGGCCCGCCATCCAGGCGATCACCGCCAGGATGTGCAGGGCCTTCACCACCAGGACCAGCATCGCGTCTTTGTCCTCACGCCGTCTGAAGAGGGCAGCGGCCGAACGCCGCGGGGCAAGCCTGGCCGTCCGGCCCTAGCCCCTCGCGCTGAAGCGAGCGCTCCACCGCCCCCGCAAGACCGTCGACGAAGGCCGGAAGCACCCCCACCACCGGCGCCCTCAGATAGGTCGTGACGCCGCGCTCATGCGCCAGCCGCTCATAGTCGTGATCCAGCTCCACCAGGGTCTCCACGTGGTCGGATACGAAGGCGATCGGATCGATCAACACGCCGAGCCCATCCTCGATCGCTTCGCCGATCGCCTCAGGCGTCGAGGGCCCAAGCCAGCGCAACGGCCCGACCCGGCTCTGGTAGCAGATCTTCCAGTCCCACCCCTCGCCCAGCAAGGCCGCGACGCGGGCGCAGGTCGTCTCGACCTGCCACTGATAGGGATCCCCGCCGGCGACCACCCGCTCGGGAAGGCCATGAGCGGAGAAGAGTAGCCTCACCTTCGGCCGACCCGCCGCCTCCCAGACTCCCACGACCCGCGCGGCGTGGGCCGCGGCGAGACCGGCGTTGTCGTACCAGCAACACAGGGTGCGCACGCGGCCAGGTCCCCGATAGGCTTGCGACCACGCCTTCAGCGATGAGCCCGTCGTGGTGGTGGAATACTGGGGATAGAGCGGAGCCAGGATCACCTCGTCCGGCGCGAATCGCTCCACTTCCCGAGCCGTCTCTCCGCTGAGGGGCGACCAGTAGCGCATGGCGATGAACGCCCTGACCTCATGAGCCGAGAGGCGTTCGGCGAGCGCTGTCTCCAAAGCCCGGGCCTGGGCCCGCGTCTCGGCCAGCAGCGGAGAGCCTCCGCCCATGATGGCGTAGTTGGCGACCGCCTTCTCACGCCGGCTCCGGGCGATCAGGGCGGCCAAAGGCCGGCGAAGGAGCCAGGGCAGGCCGATGATGGCAGGATCGGAGAAGAGGTTCTCAAGAAACGGTCGAACGGCGGTCGGGCCATCAGGACCGCCCAGGTTGAACAGGACCACCGCGATCTTCGATCCTGCGGGGCCCACGCCTTCCTCCCTTCGGGACTTCGCTTCGGAGAGTCGTCCCGAAGCCGGACCTTTCAAGGCGTCAGGGTCCCGACGAGGTCAAGCCCTCGAAGGCGCGCCAGGCATGTTCACACCCTCCTTCCCTTTAACTCGTTCTTAAGAATTTGGAGGTAGTGATGGTAGGCGGGCCCTTAGCGGGATCAGGCTGCGCTCATACGCGCCTTCAACCACTCGCCCCCAGAGGCGAGCACCTCTGGACAAGCTTCGCCAACAGCCAGGGTGGTTCGGGGACAACGCCCTAACGCGCGGATTCTCCGGCGATTTTTCATATGACAAACTGTGAGTCCTTGGCTCATGGACGTGCGGTTCCACAGCTGTGGGCCGAGCGTCGGGCCGTCCGTTAACCTGTGTGGAATTCTGCGGGCGACTGAGGAGAAACCGGGCCGTTCGTCCACTGACGGAACCCGGCGCCCGCCGTGGCGCGCCGGCGACGGGGGGTTTTGCCCACCGCGGCCGAAGTCGCTAAGAGGTCGTCCACAGGTTCATCGACAGCTTTTTTCACGGGGCGACACCTTCGGACGGATATGGCCGCCAACACCCGGTTCGCCACCTATTTCCACCTGCACCTGGTCTCGGACTCCACCGGCGAGACCCTGAACGCCATGGCGCGCGCGGCATGCGCCCGGTTCAACAATGTGCTGGAGATCGAGCACATCTACGCCCTGGTGCGCTCGGCGCCCCAGGTGGAGCGGGTGCTCAAGGAGATCGCCGAAGCGCCGGGGGTCGTGCTGCACACCATCGTCGACCAGTCGCTGCGCGACGCCCTGGAGGCCGGCTGCCAGAAGCTGGAGATGCCATGCTTCGGGGCGCTCGATCCGCTGGTCTCGGCGCTGTCCTGGTATCTCGGCGCCCCCCTCTCCACGCGGGTGGGGGCGCAGTACTCGCTGGATAACGACTACTTCAACCGGATGGACGCGCTGTCCTACGCCCTCGGGCACGATGACGGCCAGGGCGCCCAGGACCTGCAGAGCGCCGATGTCGTGCTGGTGGGCGTCTCCCGCACGTCCAAGACGCCGACGTGCATCTATCTGGCCCACCGTGGGGTCCGCGCGGCGAATGTGCCGCTGGTGTCGCCCACCGAACCGCCGGTGGCGCTGAAGACGATCAAGGGCGTGCCGGTGGTCGGGCTGACCGTCTCCCCGGACCGGCTGGTGCAGATCCGGCGCAATCGCCTGCGCAGCCTCAACGAGGGCCGCGACAGCAGCTACGTCGACATCGATATGGTCCGCGCGGAAATCGTCGCGGCGCGGCGATTGTTCGAGCGCCAGGGCTGGCCGGTGATCGATGTCACACGCCGTTCGGTCGAGGAGACGGCGGCCGCGGTGATCAACATCCTTTCCGGGGGGCACGGCCAGGTCGAGGTGGTCGGGTGACAGCGGTCATCCTGGCTTCGGCCAGCGCAACGCGGGCAAAAATCCTTGCCGGCGCAGGGGTCGATTTCCGCGTGGTTCCGTCAAGGGTCGACGAGGCTCCATCGAAGGTCCGCCTGCTGGCGGTTGGCGCCGGTCCGCGGGCTATCGCGGCGCGGCTGGCTGAGGCCAAGGCGTGCGAGGTGGCGGCGCGCGAACCAGGGCTGGTGATCGGCGCCGACCAGACCCTCGAGCTGAATGGCAAGCTGTTCGACAAGACGCGAAACCTCGATGAGACCCGCGAGGTCCTGCGCCGCCTGCGCGGCCGCCGGTTCGAACTGCACTCGGCCGTGGCCCTGGCGCAGGGCGGCGACCTCCTCTGGGAGGGCTGCGACACGGCGCGGCTGACCATGCGCGACTTCAGCGACGGCTTCCTCGAAGGTTATCTCGCCCGCAACGCCGAGGCGCTGGGGTCCAGCCTCGGGGGTTTCGAGCTCGAAGGGGAGGGCGCCCAACTCTTCGAGTCGGTGGAGGGCGACTTCTTCGCGGTCCTGGGACTGCCGCTGATGCCCCTGCTGGCGCAGCTGAGGCTGGCCGGATCCATGGCCGCATGAACGCGCCGATCAGCGGCGCGACCGTGGTGGCGGGAGTCGTGGGATCGCCCGTCCGCCATTCGCTCAGTCCACTGATTCATAATGCCTGGCTGGCTGCAGCGGGGCTCGACGGCGTGTACGTCGCCTTCAGCCCGCCGGCGACGGGCTTTCAGGCCTTCTGCACGGGCCTGCGCGGGGGCGCGATCCGGGGACTGAATGTCACGGCGCCGTTCAAGGAGGAGGCCTTGGCCCTGGCCGACGAGCCTACCACCCGCGCGGTCGCGGCCGGGTCGGCCAATCTGCTGCTGTTCGAAGCCGACGGCCGGATCCTCGCCGACAGCACCGACGGCCGCGGCCTGCTGCGGGCCTTCGTCGAACAGGCTCCAGGACTCGATCCCGCAGCGGGCCGGGCCGTAATCCTGGGAGCCGGCGGAGCTGCGCGGGCGGCGGCGGCGGCTTTCGCCGAAGCGGGCGCGCCGGAAGTGATTCTGATGAACCGCACATTCGCTCGCGCCGAGGCGACGGCGCTGGCTCTGGGCGGGCGGGTGCGGGCGGCGCCTAGCGACGACGGCAAGGTGCTGGGAAGCGCCAACGTCCTGATCAACGCGACGCCCGCGGGGCTGTCGGGCTCGGCTCCGCCGCCGGTCGATCTAACGGCCCTTCCGTCCACGGCGGTGGTGATGGACATGATCTACCGTCCCCTGCGCACGGGCCTGCTGGAGGCGGCGCGTGGCCGCGGTCTTTGCACCGTGGATGGCCTTGCGATGCTGATCGGCCAAGCGAGGCCGAGCTTCGAGGCGCTCTTCGGCGCCGCGCCGCCGGCGATCGACGTGCGGACCCTGGCGGAGGCGGCATGATCACGGTGGGGCTGACCGGCTCGATTGGGATGGGCAAGTCGACGACCGCCGAGATGTTCGCCGCACAGGGCGCGCCGGTCTACGACGCGGACGCAGAGGTGCGCCGGCTCTACGCCGCAGGCGGGGCCGCAGTCCCCCTGGTGGAGTCGGTGTTCCCGGGGGTGACGGTGGACGGCGCCATCGACCGGGGCCTGCTGGGCGCCCAGGTTCTGGGCAAGCCGGAAGCGCTGGCGCAGCTCAACGGGATCGTCTGGCCGCTGATGGGCGCCGCTCGGGCCGCCTTTTTCGAGCGCGCCCGCGAGCAGGCCGCGCCGATCGTCGTGCTCGACATCCCGCTGCTGTTCGAGACCGGCGGCGAGAAGAACGTCGACGCCACGGTGGTTGTCTCGGCCCCGGCGCAGATGCAGCGCGAGCGCGTCCTGGCGCGCCCGGGCATGACGGCGGAGAAGCTCGAGGCGATCCTGGCGGCGCAGATGCCGGACGCGGACAAGCGCTCGCGCGCCGACTATGTGGTGGACACTTCACGGGGATTGGAGGCCGCACGCGAGCAGGTCGCGGCGATCCTGGCGGACTTGCACACCCGGGCGAACCGGGAGAAGTGAAGCCATGGCCCGCGAGATCGTCCTCGACACCGAGACCACAGGGCTGGACCCTCAGGAGGGCCACCGGCTGATCGAAGTCGCCTGCGTCGAACTCGAGGACTACGTCCCGACCGGCCGGCATTTCCACTGCTACGTCAATCCCGAACGGGAGATCGACGCCGACGCCGAGCGGGTGCATGGGATCTCGCTCTCGTTCCTGGCGGACAAGCCGACCTTCGATCATCCGGAGGTTGTGGACGCCCTGCTGGAGTTCGTCGGCGATGCACCGCTGATCGCCCACAATGCCGGCTTCGACCGCAAGTTCGTGAACTACGAGCTGGCCCGTCTCGGCCGCGCGGCCCTGCACGAGAAGCGGTGGGTGGACAGCCTGGCGATCGCCCAGACCCGCTTCCCGGGCGCGGCTAATTCGCTGGACGCCCTGTGCCGGCGGTTCAAGGTCTCCCTGGCCGAACGCGATAAGCACGGGGCTCTGATCGACGCCCAATTGCTGGCCAGGGTCTATCTGGAGCTTCGGGGCGGGCGCGAAGTGGGCCTAGATCTGGCTCAATCGGTTGCGGTCGGGGTCGCCCAGGTCGCCGCCCAGTCCGCCTACGGCCCGCGCCCGCGGCCGCTGGCCGCGCGCCTCACCGACTTCGAACGCGACCGCCACGCCGCCTTCGTCCAGGCCGAGCTGAAGGCCGGGGCGCTGTGGCTGACGGTGGAGTAATCCCTCCCCAGAAGGGTAGGGACAAGTGAAGGGACGGGCGGCGACGGGTCAGGCGTTGCCGACGACGCCGTCGGAACCTTGGGCCTTGCGGGCGAGGTAGATGGCGGCGAAGTCGATGGGCTCGAGCATGAGGGGCGGGAAGCCACCCTCGGCGGAGAGGTCGGCGATGAGGCGGCGCGCGAAGGGGAAGAGATAGCGCGGGCACTCGATCAGCAGGACCTGCTCGAGGTCGTCCGCCTCGACGCCGATGATCTGGAACAGGCCGGCGTAGACGAGTTCGATCTGGAACACCGGCTCGGCCTCGCGGCGGGCGCCGGCGGTGAGCTTGAGCTCGATCTCGTAGAGCCCGCCGTCGCGGGCCTGGGCGTTGAGCTCGACTCCCAGCTCGATCTGGGGCGGCGGCCCGCCGGCGCGCAGGGACTCCGGCGCGCGCGGATTCTCGAAGGACAGGTCCTTGACGAACTGGGCCAGGATCCGGATGGCCGGCTGCATGGCGGTCTGCTGCGCCTCGCCACCGAACGGGTTGGCCGGGTTCGAGGTGTCGGTCATGCGGTCCTTTTTCGTCGGCGATAGCCCCCCGGCGCAACGCCTGCGAGCGGGAGCGTGGCGGAAGCCGGCTCGCTAACATGTGCTTTCGGCGCCCGCAACGCCGTGTCCCGGAAGAGCGCGCGCGCTTAACGGGTCCCCGGCCCTGCCCTATATAGGGTCCATATCGTTTCCATCAGGCCCCGGCGGACGTTGCGAGCTCTCGAACTGATCATATTGGCGGCGGTGGCGGCGGTGGTGCTGTTTCAGCTCTACGCCGTGCTGGGCCGCCGCGTGGGACGCGGGCCCGAGGACGCCGCGCGACCTCCGGTGACGCCGCTCGACGCGCCGCGGATCGGCCTCGCGCCGCCGGAGCCGGCTGCGCCGGCCAACGGCCTGGCGGCCATGCGCGCACGCGATCCGAGCTTCGACGTTTCCCATTTCGTCAATGGCGCGCGGTCGGCCTACCAGATGATCGTCACCGCCTTCGCCACGGGCGACCGGTCAACCCTCAAATCCCTGCTCGCGCCCCAGGTGATGGACGGCTTCGACGCCGCGATCCAGGAGCGTGAGTCGCAGGGCCGCAGCGAAAGCGTGGAGTTCCTGCAGACTCCGCGGGCGGACTTCGAGGGGATCGACGTGGCGGGCGACCTGGCCCGGGCCTCGGTCCGGTTCCTCGCCGAATTCCGCAGCCGCACCAAGGGCCCCGAAGGCGAGGCCGTGGAAGATCGCCGCACCGCCGAGGTGTGGACGTTTGAACGCAATCTTAAGAGCCGCAACCCCAACTGGGTCCTGATTCACGTCGACGCCGCGGAGGCGTAATGCGCTTCAGGATCTGTGGGCTGGCGGCCGCGCTGCTTCTGGCCGCCTGCGCCCATCATGCGGGGGGTCCCCACCCGTCGATCGGCCGCGCCGCGCCGCCACGGACAGCGCCGCCGCAGGCGATGCCCGTGCATCCCAGCCGTCCGGCGCCCACCCCGCCTCCCGTGGCTTCAGTCGAGGCGCCCCTGCCCGGCGGCCTGGCCGCCTTGCCCGGCTGGGCCAAGGAGGACCACCTGGCCGCCCTGGCCGCAGCCAAGGCCGCATGCGTCGCCACCGGCGCGACCGATCCGGGCGGGGTGTGCCTGCGCCTCTCCTGGCTCGACCAGCCGACCGATGCCCAGGCGCGTGAATTCCTCGAACGCAACTACAAGGTCACGCCGGCCGCCGACGCGGGCGTGCTGACCGGCTATTTCACCCCGATCTACGAGGCGCGCCGGTCTCCCGATGCGGAGTTCAGCGCGCCCGTCCGCCCGCGGCCGGCGGATGTGAGGCGTGGAAGCGGCGTTCATGGGACACGGGCCGAAATCAATCAGTGGCCCAGCGACGACGCCCTGGCCTGGATGCGGCCGGAGGACCTGTTCTTCCTGCAGATCCAGGGCTCCGGCGTGCTGGTGTTCCCCGAGGGCGCGCGCCTGCGAGCGGTGTTCGACGGCGCCAACGACGAGCCGTTCAGCGGCATCGCCACACCCATGCGCTCGCAGGGGCTGCTGGGGACGGACACTTCGGGCAATACGATCCACGCCTGGCTCGCGAGCCACCGCGGGCCTGATGCAGAGGCGGTGATGGACCTCGACCGCCGCTACATCTTCTTCCGCCTGCAGCCCGACGACGGCGCGGCTCCGGCGGGCGCTGCGGGCGTGCCGCTGATCCCGGGCCGGGCGGTCGCGGTGGATCCCTCGGCGCACCACATGGGCGAGCTGTTGTGGCTGGATGCCGACGCGCCGATGCTGCCCGGCGCCTTCCCTGGCTATCACCGGGTCGCGGCGGCGCTGGACACCGGCTCGGCGATCAAGGGCGATGCGCGAGCCGACCTTTACCTGGGCGAAGGCGAAGCCGCGGGCCAGGAAGCCGGCCGCATCCGCCATACGCTTCGCCTCTATCGGCTGGACCCGATCGGCCCCACCGACCAATGATCCGGCCCGGGCCGAAGGACGCGCGGCTGTGGGCGGTGGTGGCCGCCACGGTGCGTCCCCTGCCTGGGCGTTCGCACCCTGAGGCCCCCACGGAAGTCGCTCCTGCGCCCGCCCCCGCCCCGCCGGCGAAGGCCGAGCGCCCCAAGCGCCCGGCTTCGGCCCCGCGGCGCGTCCTCTCCCCTGCCGCGCGCCCGCCGGCGCCGCCCGAGACGATCGAACCCAACCGTCTGCGCCTGATAGAGCGCGGCCGCGAGCCGCTGGCCGCTACGCTGGACCTGCATGGCCTGGACCAGGACCGCGCCCGCGCCGTCCTCACCGGCTTCCTGCTGCGGGCGTTCGATGAGAACCACCGCACGGTGCTGGTCATCACCGGGAAGGGCGCCCTGGGCGATGGGGTGTTGCGCCGGCGCACGCCCGAATGGCTCGCCGAACCGCCCCTGCGCGGGGTTGTCGCCGGCATCTCCGAAGCCCACCGCGCCCGCGGCGGAGCGGGGGCGCTCTACATTGCGCTGAAGCGGAACCCGCGCCGGGGCGGGTGAGGCGAGGGAACACACGTGAGTGCGCTCGAAAGCCGATTCGTGCTCATCGCCGGTTGAGCGCCCCTGGCCTCAATGGCGTCGGACGCCATATCGGGCGGCTCGGCGGCTTGGCTCGACGCGGCCGCCTGTGGAGATCAGCCCCATGACCCAGCCCCTGGCGAACGGCAATTCCGCGCGCTTCGACCTCAACGAGATCGCACAGTCTTTTCCGCCCACCGCCGACACCCTGCTCCTCGACACCTATCTGACGAACGAGGAGGAGGCGAGTTCGCGGGTGTTCCGCGTATACCGGCCGACGCCGGCGCACTACCACGCGACCTGCCACGAATATCTGTATGTGCTGTCCGGGCGCGGGACCTTCTGGATGGAGACCCCAGAGAACGGCGGCGTGTTCGGCCCGGGCCAATTGCTGTTCTTCCGGCGCGGCGTGGTGCACGCCCTGCCGGACATCATCGAAGGGCCGGTCGTCTTCCTGTCAGTCGACACACCCCGCCGCGATCCCAGCGACATCATCTTCGTCAATCCAGAGGACGGAACGCCGGAGAGCTTCATTCGCGACAAGGACCACTGAGTCGCCGGCTGGGCGGCCGCTACGGCCCCAGCAGCGGGACCTGTGGCGCGGAGTCCTTGGGCGCCCGTCCCAGAAGCCGCGGGTCTTCCGCGATCTCGACCTGAAAGCGGAACGGTCGGAAGCCGGAGCGTCTGTAGAAGGCGACAGCGGACGGGTGGTCGAGGGTGCAGGTGTGCACCCAGAAGCGCCGGATTGGACGCGACCAGGCCCGTTCGATGGCGCGATTCATCAGCCAGCGGCCCGCCAGACCGCCGATCAGCGTCCTGGACAAGCCGAAGAAGGCCAGTTCGCACTCGTCCTGTTCGCGGAAATCGAGTTCGAGCAGGGCGACGCCGCCTGCGTCGTCGCTCAGCCGGTAAACCTCCACCTCGGGGCAGCCGATGATGGCGCCGAGCTGCGCATCCGTAAGCCCCAGCCGGCTGAACCAGAGCCAGTCCTCGCCTACGGTTCTATACAGTCGGCGGTATTCGGCAGGATCAGGGGCAAGCCGATCGAGGCGCCAAGCCGGACTCGACGTCTCCCGCCTCAGGACGGGAGGTTCGAACATCTGCAGAGAGGTCACGACGGCGGCGACCATCCCCGGCGGCACGGCATGATAGCCAGCGTTCAGCATCTGGTTTCTTCTGGGCTCCCAAGGCGGCGTCCGCGGTATCGCGGAGCGTAGCGCTTCTCAAAGATCTTGGCGCGTCGGCCGGCGCAGAACGCCGGAAGAGACGGGGGCCGAACGCGCCCGGCCAAGCAAGAATCAGCAAAATGGAGGTCAAGCCTGCGTAAAGCCGATGGCTGCGGCCTCCGCTATCGCTGATCCCGCAGCACTCCGACGGCAAAGATCGGGGTCACGGGAGGTCACATGGACGCCAGGCTCGGGGTCGGCGCAGTCGCCGCAATTCTGCTGGGCTCCGCGTCCACGCATGCGCTGGCTCAGGCGGCGTCCGCGCCCGTCGGCGCCGTCTCCTCGGCCCCGGCGGCGGACCCCTCCGTCCAGGTGAGCGAAGTGGTGGTCACCGCCCAGAGGCGCGAGCAATCAATCCTGAGCGTGCCGATCGCGGTGACCGCCGCGAGCGGCGCGGCGCTGGAGGCGAAGGGCGTGACCAACTCCGCCCAGCTCGACAGCGTCGTCCCGAACCTGCAGGTCAACAGCGCCTATGGCGAGACGCAGCCCAACTTCTCGCTTCGCGGCGTCAGCGTCGCCAACGAGTACAATTCCAACCAGGTCTCGCCGATCGGCGTCTATATCAACGACGTCTACATCGTCAGCCGCACGAGCCAGGGCATGGGGCTGTTCGACCTCGACCGGGTGGAGGTGCTGCGCGGGCCGCAGGGCACCCTATTCGGGCGCAACACAACCGGCGGGGCGATCAATTTCATCACCCGCGAGCCGTCCCTGCAGGGCTCCAACGGCTACGCCGAAATCGGCTATGGCAACTACCACACCGTCCACTTCGACGCCGCGGGCGAGACCACCTTCGCCGACGACCAGGTCGGCGTGCGGGCGGCGGTGAACTACGAGGCCGGCGACGGCGAGTTCAAGAACGTCTACCCGGGCGGCAAGGACCCGGATTCCACCCACACCCTCGAGGGGCGGATCTCGCTGCGGGTGAGGCCCCACGACAGCCCACTGGACGTGAAGATCGTCCTCTACGGCGGGCGCAACGATCCCACCCAGGCGCCGGTGTTCGGCCTGCAGTCGGCGCGCCAGGGCCTGAGCTTCTTCCAGGTCGACGAGAACCGGGTGGGGAACAACAAGACCGAGTCGTTCGGCGCCTCGGCCAATGTCACCTACACCCTCTCGCCCTCGCTGAAACTGATCTCGATCACCTCGGTCGACGGCGGCAACCAGGACCTGCAGCAGGCCGCCGACGGATCGCCGCTCGATATCCTCGACATCACCTGGCGCTCGCAGTTCCGCCAGCTGAGTGAGGAGGCGCGCCTCGATTATTCGTCCGACCGCCTGAACCTGATCGCCGGCGTCTATTACGGGCGGGACACCACGGTGACCGACAACACCTTCGACATCGGCGGCGCCCTGGGCCCCGGCGTCAACGGCGGCTTCTTCCAGCACTACAACCAGCAGCGGCAGAGCTATGCGGTGTTCACCCAGGGCGACATCAAGTTCACCCAGCGCCTGACCCTGACGCTCGGCCTGCGCTACACCGCCGACCGCGCGCAGTACGAGGACGGGAACGCCTATCTGTTCCTGGGCAATGTGGGCGGACCGCAGACGCCTCTGGCCACCACCGTGCCCTGCGCCGGTCCGCCGGGAAGCTGCGCGTTCGACCCGGCGGCGCGGTTCGGCGTCACCGGCCAGAGCAACGCGCCAACCGGACGGGTGGCGCTGAGCTATACCTTCGACAGCGGCCTGCTGGTCTACGCCAGCTACGACCGGGGCTATCGCGCGGGCGCATTCAACGGCGGCGGCTACACCTCCTCGTCCGGCATTACCTATGTGAAGCCCGAGACGGTGAACGCCTACGAGATCGGCGCGAAGGGGCGGTTCCTGGACCGGCGGCTGACCCTGTCCGCGGCAGCCTTCTATTACGACTATTCGAACCAGCAGGTGCAGGACACCGCGCCGGGGCCGGTGTCGTTCCTGGTCAATGCGCCCAATTCGCGGATCTATGGCGCGGAGGCCGAGGCGACCTTCCGCGTGGTCCCCCGCTTCACCCTGAACGGCTCGATCGGTCTGCTGCAGGCGAAATACCTGCAGTTGTCGCTGCAGGACACCAACCTCGCCGGCAACGACCTGCCCTTCGCGCCGCACCTGACGGTGCAGGGCGGCTTCGACTGGCTGCTGTTCCATCTCGCCGGCGGCGAGGTCACCCTCTCGCCCTCGGTGGACCATGTGAGCCAGCAGTACTTCTCACCGTTCGACACCATCGACGCCGCCGGCTCGGGCGAGGACAACGCCGAACTGCAGCAGGGCGCCTACACCAAGGTGAACGCCTCCCTGGCCTGGACGCGCGGGAACGTCGTCCTGCGCGCCTGGGCCGACAATCTCACCAACGCCGAGGTGCTGGGCTATGGCCTGGACCTGCGTGGCGCGGGTTTCCCTTTCAACTTCCTGGTTCCCGAGCCGCCGCGCACTTTCGGCGTGGCCGCGCGGGTCAGTTTCTGACGGAGCCGCCGATGACCGACGCCGCGACCGGCTGGCCGGACCTGAAGGACCCCGACCTGTATGTGGCGGGCGTTCCCCACGAGGTGTTTGCGCGGCTGAGGCGCGAGAGCCCGGTGCACTGGAACCCGGAGGCGGACGGGAGGGGCTTCTGGGCGCTGACCCGCCACGCGGACATCGTCGAGGCGTCGAAGCGGCCGGCGCTGTTCTCCTCGGCCCATGAGCACGGCGGCCACCGGATCTTCAACGAGAACGAGGTCGGGCTGACCAACGCCGGAGACTCGGCGATCGGCGTCCCCTTCATCTCGCGCGATCCGCCGAGCCACACCGAATACCGCCGCTTCGTGATGCCCGCGCTGACGCCCGCGCGCCTGGAAGGCGTCGAGGCGCGGATCGCCGAGCGCTGCGCCGCCCTGCTGGACGCCCTGCCGTTCGGGGAGAGCGCGGACATCGTGCGCCTGCTGTCCGCGCCCCTGCCGCTGCTGACCCTGGCCGACCTGCTGGGCGTGCCGTTCGATCTGTGGCCCAAGCTCTACGAATGGACCAACGCCTTCGTCGGCGAGGACGACCCGGACTTCCGCCAGTCGCCCGAGGCGATGGGCCGGACCCTGGCGGAATTCTTCGCCTTCGCCGAGGAGCTGTTCCACGCCCGCCGCGCCCGGCCCGGCCCGGATATCGCGAGCCTGCTGGCCAATGCGGTGATCGAGGGCGAGCCCATTCCATTCCGCGAGTTCGTCGCCAACCTGATCCTGGTGCTGGTGGGGGGCAACGAGACCACGCGCAATTCCATCAGCCACACCCTCAGCGCCCTGGCGGCGAACCCGGAGCAATGGGACTGGCTGCGGGCCGATCCGGACCGGCTGAAGACGGCGGTGCGCGAGATGGTCCGCTACGCCAGCCCGGTGATGCATATGCGCCGCACGGCCACTGAGGACGTGGAGATCGGCGGCCAACGGATCCGCGGCGGCGACAAGGTCGTGCTGTGGTATGTCGCGGCCAATCGCGACGAGGCGGTGTTCGAGGCGCCCGACCGCTTCGACCTGTCCCGCGAGGCCGCGCCGCACGTGGGATTTGGCACCGGCCAGCACGTCTGCGTCGGCTGGCGCTTGGCGGAACTGCAGCTTCGGGTGCTGTTCGGCCAATTGGGCCCGCGCCTGCGCGCCGTCGAGCAGATTGGACAGCCCACGCGGTTGCGCTCAAACTTCATCAACGGGCTCAAGACCCTCGAACTGCGGCTGATCCCGGCCTGAGGAACTCGCCGATGAACAACACGGTGTGGAACGGCGAGGCGATCATCGCCGACGCCCTGGGCCGGGCGCCAGACATCCAGCTGGGCGCCGACGGGTGGCGGCTCAGCCGCTGGCGGCAGTTCGTGGGCAGCTACACCCTGCCGCCGCTGCCCGACCCGATCTTCGTGGTGCATATCTCCGGCAAGCCGGGGGTGAAGACGTGGGACCGGGACGGCTGGAGCGAACAGGGCTCCTTCCCCGGCTGCGCCACCATCGTGCCGTCAGGCCAGACCACCGGCTGGCTGGTGGACGGCGAACTGGACGTGGTCACCTTGAGCATCGGCGCGGCGGATCTTCATCGCGAGCCGGCCGCCGAGCGGTTCCAGCGCATGCGTTTCGCCTTCTCCGATCCGCTGGCGGTGGCCCTGACGCGGCAGGTGCTGGGCGAGCTCTACGCGCCGGCCACGCCCGAGCGGGACGTCTATGTCGGCGCCCTGGTGGGGGCCCTTCGCGCCCACATGCTGCGCGCGCCGGTGGGCGGAGAGGTGAGCGAGCTGCCGACGTCGGCCTTTGCGGCCTACCGGTTGCACCAGGTGATGAACGCCATCCTGCAGAAGCCGGAGGCGGAACACAGCCTGGAGGCGATGGCCGCCCAGGCGGGTGTCACCCCCTCCCACTTCTGCCGCATCTTCAAGAAGGCCAACGGGGTCACCCCGCACCAGTACGTGATGAAGGCGCGGCTCGAGCGGGCGCGCGAGCTGCTGCTGCAGACCGATACGCCGGCGGCCCTGGTCGCCGAGCAGCTCGGCTTCTCCAGCCAGAGCCACTTCACCCACGCCTTCCGCCAGTTCACCGGCCGCACGCCGAGCGACTTCCGCCGGCAGGACAAGGTGCAGTGAAGGCCGGCGGGCGCGGAATCGGCCGACCGACCTCGACGTTTCGGCCAAGGAAGGCCATGTGGCCCGCCAGCCGGCGAGTGCTCCCCCGCCTGGGTTGAAACCTTCAGGCGGGGGTCTCGCCAGTGTTCCTCAAGCTCGGGCGGCGAGACGCTCGGTCCGTCGCCGGATCGCAAATCCAATGGCTGCGACGCCCACCATCAGCATCGCCCAGGTCGAGGGCTCGGGAATTCCTACGACGTTGATCTGCGTTATATCGGCCGTGCCGGTCACTTCCTGGAAATTGTCGTTCAAGTCGAACCAGGTCGCGTCGAAGGTTATGGATCCTGCGCCGGAGGAGCTCATGTCGAGGCCCCCGAAAGGATTGCGGTACGGGGCCGGCCCCGTGAAGGACCCCGAGGCCGAGAAGTCGGAGCCGAGCGCGAAGGAATTGGCAGGGTTGAAGTTTCCCAACCCCGCGCCCCCGCAGCAGGAGAAGCTGAAGTTGTTTCCGGCAACGCTGCCGCCGCCGGCCAGGATATCTGTCCCTCCGGCATCCGAGCCCATGCCGATGGCCTGCCCACCAATCGAAATCTCGACCGCCAGGGGACCGCTATTGAAGCTTCCCAGATAAAACGACGTTGGCGTGATCGTGACGCTGCCGTTGTAACCATCGTTAATAATACCGGCGGGAGTGTCGCTGACGGAGGCGATGAACGGCAATCCAACCAGAGACCCCGTTGTCTCGGTGTCCGTCCCGGAGACCATCACACCTTGAAAGGTGAGCGTCACTTGGTCAGGCACACCGGCCCATGCACTATCCGGTGATAGTACAAGACAACAATATACAGCCAGAGCGGCGATAATACTTTTCATCATTCCCTCCGATACGCATCTGGCGCCAGAAATATTCTCACGTTCGCCGTAGATGGACGCGTATAGGCGCCGACGCTGCCATGTTGCGCAGTTCAACGCAATGCAACGTCTTTTTTGGTACGAGCGAAAGGGCGGCCGCGCAGGCGCCAAGGCCCACCC